>CAJMOS010000055.1 GCA_905215015.1 uncultured bacterium
GTCCACGGAAACATATATTCAGGGTCTTATATAATTCAGGCTTGTTTGAAGACAGTAACCAGCATTCCTCCAATGGGAGGAGAACTTCTGTTGTGTTGGTATTCCAGTTGGTGGAAAGGATTAGGGTCCGTCACGCCTAGTGTGGTTAATATTGGTGAATTTCTTGCTGAGTTTGATATCCTTCCATACTTTGTCTTCCTGTTGCCTTCGGTAGCTGGCTGGGGTTACTCCTGCGATTCTTCGGAAGGCTCGGGAGAATTGATGGATGTCGCTGTAGCCGCTTTCGGTGGCGATTTCTTTAATAGTGCGTTCTGTAGTTCCCAACTGTTGCTTTGCCATGTGAATGCGATAGCGGTCAAGCAACGCCTTGGGACTGAGGCCAAGTTCTTTCTTCGAGCAGATGCTCAGGTATCGGTAGGAACAATGGCAGGCTTCTTCGTAGTCGGTGGCTGAAATCTTGAGCCGGTAGTTGTTCTCGATCAGAGCAATTAGTCTGATGATGAAGATTGACAAATGGTCTGTCGGGGGAAGAATGGAGCGGAAACTCTGCTCTGGATGATGGATGGAGGGCATTCGGGAACGTACAAGTAGAATGAGAATTTGGGCGAGAAGCAGTCTGCAAACCCATTGGTACCCATAATCCTTGCGTTCAGCCTCATCATGCAATTCAGTTGCAACGTGGCCCAAACCTGGCGGGGGGTCTGGCACGAAGAATGGAATGGTTGCCGCTTCTTCGATAAGTTGTATGCCATGAATTTCAAATTTGACATCAATCGTCTTGAGGCCCGTCTTTCCGACAAGGGAGATACTGTGGTTTGTTTTCGGTGGAATGCAAAGGAGAGAATCGGGTTTCAGGTGGAACGAGTGGCCATCCACTACGGCATGAGCTGCACCATCGAGGATATAGATGATTTGGTAATAGTTCTCATGGGCATGGGGGCTGAGCGTCCAGCCTTCAAAGTAGTCATAGCGTGCCATCCAGAGCAAGTTTACTTCCGAAAAGATATCTTTTGAGCCCATAAAACCAGTATATCTTCTCTTCACACAAATAAAAGGCAATTTTTCTTCAATTCTTTTAGTTCATTACATTACAAATAGATAATTTGCATTTCATTTCCATTGCTTATTCAAAATTGCTCTTTTGAGTACAATTTCCACATCTGATAAAAAGAGTTCCTGTTTTGATAAATACAGATTGAATGAACATGCCATGATGAGGGCGGGGAGAAAAAGAAATGCCGACAAAAATGGCTTTTGCAAAGTTCAAGTATGTGGAGAAGGGAAGCTCAAATTCCCATCTCGTCGCCATTCTCGAGAGGCCGTATAAGATGACACTCGCATATGCGGACATTCCCGAGCCGGATGATGACCAAGTGCGGATTAAAATCAAATATGTGGGAATCTGTGGTTCCGATCTCGAGGCATACCGGGGAACACGCAAGCCTGAGTTCATCTCGATGCCCGCACGTCTCGGCCACGAAGTGGCAGGGGTGATTGACAAATTGGGAAAAAACGTACGGGGGTTGCGCATTGGACAGAAAGTCGCATGCCGCTATGTCTGGGGTGCCTACGCTCAGTACATTGTCTGCAAGCCTTTCAACATCCAGGCGATGCCGGACGATTTTGACATGCTGGGAATCAGCCTGATTGAGATTCTGCCCGGGGTAATCCATGCCGCCGAACTGTCCCAATGCGATTCGGGGCGGACGGTGCTGATTACCGGCCAGGGAGTCAGTGGATTGATGCTGACGCAAGTCATGTCCCTGTATTCTCCTGCGAGACTCGTTGTTACCGACTTGAAGGATCGGAATCTTGCATTTGCCAAGAAGTACGGAGCGACCGATACCTATAAAATTCCGACTCCCGATACTCCGACATGGGATGTGGTTGGGAAGGATTTTCCCGGTGGATTCGATATCGTCATTCCCTGCCTGCTCGAGGGTGAGGCTGTGAAAGATGCGATGGCCTGTGTTCGCACCGGGGGGAAGATTGTCATGTACGGCGGAATTGGCGTTTGCCACGAGGAGTTTGATTTCTTCACGATGCATCGCAAACGAGCCGAAATCCTTTCAACTGAACCCAAACGCGACATCGACATGTACCGTTTTTTCAAGGAGGGCATTTCCTTGGTGAAGGACGGGTTGGTGCATACGGAGGAGTACATCGACAAAATCTATCCGCTCACCGAGATCCAGAAAGCTTTCGATGACCGGAACAATAAGGCGAATGATACGATCCATATCGTCATTGATGTTGAGAAATAGCAGAAACGTTTTCAATCACAAAAGGAGGAGGGAAAGAAAATGTTGCGGAACATGCGTTACCTGGTTGCTGTCATGGCAATGGTTGCCGTTGCTGCGGGGTTGTGGGCCAATGGAAACTCTGAGTCAAAGCAAGCTTCGTCCAAGGATCAACCTGTAGAACTGGTCTACTGGTCTCATTATGGGCAGTCGCCGGCTTTTGTGCAGGCATTCGCCGATTCGGTGAACATCGCCGCCAAGAAACTCGGATACACCAATGTGACCTGCAGGGCTGAAGTAATCGAGTTCTCCAACTACGAGGCTAAGTACATCACCGGTTTTGCCAGTGGGAACGGTCCGGATTTCTTCTTGGGCAAGCCGGAAGACTGGGCTATTGACGGAGGAAAGAATCCAGTTGCCATCGCATTCGATGACAAAGCGACCAAGGCATGGGATAACAGTCTTGCTGCTTTGTATGAACCTCATGGAGTATACAACGGCAAGCGCTACGGTTTCCCGGCAGAGGGTGGATCGTTGCAGATGATTTATGTGAACACTGACGCGATGAAGGAGATTGGACTGGACCCAGAGAAGGATTATCCGAAGACGTTGGATGAGATGAAAGATATGGCCGTCAAACTGACCAAGCGTGATGCGTCAGGTAAGATTGTTCGTTCCGGTTTCCAACCCAGATACCTCAATGGTGGTTCCAATATCTGGGGCAAGTATTCTTTCTATTTCCATAATTTTGGTTGTAGGGTCCTTTCCGAGGATTTGAGCACGGCAAAGGGGTATATCAACAGTGCGAAGTCCATTGCAGCGGCGACGTGGTTCCAGGATATGATTAAGCAGACTTCCAATCTTGAGTTTGGGTCTCCTGAGAGTTCCTTCCAGTCCGGACAGACTGCAATGATTAACCGTGAGGGCTGGTTCGCCCAAGATACCCAGGAGAAAGCCCCGAACATCCACTTCGAGTGCATTCCGTTTCCTGCAGGAGAGAAGGACCTCGGACCGGGCGGATCTGCTTGGTGCAACATGATTAGTGCAAAAAGCAAGCACATTCAGCTCTGCCAAGAAATTATGGCCGAATTAGCCAACCCTGAGTATGACATCACGCTCCATCAGCCTGCCGGTTATCCACCTGTCTGTAAGGCGACGATGACTATGGACAACGAGTACTTCAAGACCATGCCCTATGCCAAAGCCTTCATGATCATGGCGACCAAAGAGCCGGGTCCTGCCTATGACTCGATTCCCCAGTGGAGCACGATTTCCGGTATGTGTGGCGATACTATCGCCAAAATCTGGAATGGAGCGGATGTCAAGAGCAATCTTGACGAACTTGCAGAGCAGATTGATCAACTGCTCGAGCAGAGCAAGTGATTCTTGTGGGTTCCGGCAGCCCCGAAAAGGGGGCTGCAAGAGCCCATATGTTTCTCAAAGGAAGAGGGGACAGATATGACGAAGCGAAATCGCTATGCATTGGTGGGATTCCTCTTTGTTCTTCCATCGCTTTTGTATTATCTCTTTGTGTTCATGGGTCCGTTGCTTTTGAGCTTCGTAAACGCCATGTGCAGGATTAATTTTCTCCTTGGGAGCCGGGACTTCGTAGGATTCAAAAACTATTCCAACCTGTTTTCCAGAAAATATTTCTGGGAGTCTTTGGCTATCACCTTGAAATTTGCCATCTTGTCGGTTCCGATGATGCTCATCGTCGACCTGTTCGTGGCGAACAAGATCAGTCAGTTCAAGGGAAATCTCAATATGGTCCTATCCTCGATTGTTTTCATTCCCTTCATCGTCTCTATGGCTGCGGCAGGTATCGTCTGGGATTGGTTGCTCGACCCAAACCTAGGTCTGGTAAACAATGTGCTGATGGCGTTTCATCTGCCCACTTCGCTGTGGCTTCGTAGCCCAGATACGGCACTGTATTCCACGTTGTTGATTACCCTGTGGATTCGCGCTCCGTTCGGCATCATGATTCTGCTTGGGGGCATTTCCAACGTACCGGGAGACCTATATGAGGCAGCGGATCTGGATGGGGTCAACGCCTGGCAGAAATTTTGGAAAGTGACGTTGCCTTTGATTAACCCGCAGATGGTCATGGTCTTTACACTCGAGACGATTTATGCCTTCCGTGCGTTCGACCAGATTTATACATCGACCGGCGGTGGCCCTGGCGGTTCGACCAGAACGTTGATGATTTACCTGATTAAGGATTTGTTCAATTCGGATTACGGCATGGCTTCGGCTCTTACCGTATTGATGTTGGCCTGTCTGTTCCTGATTAGTCTCTTAGAGCAAAACTTCCTGAGAAGGAAAGTTGATTATTGAGGAGTAATCATGCGAAAACGTCATATTACCATCAATACCATCATCACCGACATTCTACTTGTCATGTTCCTTATTTTCGTGCTGGTGCCATTCTTCATGGTTGTCTTTACTGCTTTCAAGACTGCGCCGGAAATCAACGATATGCCGAACCGATCCTTGTGGCGTCGCATCAGGCCTGACAGTTTTCTGAATCTGGAAAACTTCAAAGCCGTTCTGAATGGAAGCGCCAAGCAACTGAACGGCGTACCGTTCACCAATTTTATTGTCAATTCATTGATTGTTACAATTGTCTCGCTTTTCCCGGCGCTGTTTTTGGCTCTGACTGCGGCGTATGGGTTTGCAAAATTCGAATTTCCAGGGCGTAAAATCTGTTTCTACGCATTCCTTGGGTTGGTGATGGTGCCAATGGAGATGATTTCCATTCCTCTTTTCATGACGGTATCCCGCATGCATCTGGTCAACACCTATGTCGGCATCATGATTCCGAGTTTCATTTCCGCTTTCGGTACGCTTCTCTGCAAGGAAGCTATGGAGCCGATTCCTGATTCCTATATCGAGGCGGGGCGGATTGACGGGGCAGGGGAATTCGTCATCTTCAGCAAACTGATTGTGCCGATGATTTCCGGTGCGATTGTCACCTTCGTCGTTATCAAGAGTACTTGGTGTTGGAACGAGTTCTTCTGGCCGTATCTGGTCGTTTCCGAAGAAAAGATGAAGACCATCACCCTTGGGCTGAGCAAGTTCTCCAACGACTTGTTCAAGGAATATGGGCAGCTCAATGCCGCTGTCTTGATCAGTATTTTGCCTTTGTTCATCGTTTTCATTCTCGGCAACAAGCAAATCAAGAATGGATTGATGCACAACGGAGTCAAAGGATAAACATACAAGGACGTAGCTATGATTGAGAAGAAACTGAATATCGACCTATCGGGGAACTACAAACCATTTTCCCATTTTTACCAGGCAACCGGGTATGCCAACGCCGACTACACCTATACACCGGCGGTACAACGAATGTACGATTATGAGTCCTCGTATGCCGGCCATATCCGTTACATGCGGTTGCACAATATCATGACCTTGCATGGCAAAGGGGATTACTACAAGTTCTCCTGCCACTGCGATTATGGCAATCCGACGCCGAACAATATCGCGACGAAAGGGGTCGATACGGTGGTCGTTCGGTCTCGGGAGGGGAAACTTTCTTACAATTGGAAATTTGTCGATAAGGTTTATGACACCATCATTTCCCATGAGATGAAACCGATTGTGGAAATGGTGTATATCCCATCGGCAATCCAGAATCCCGCATATCCCGCCATTCCGGTCTCCTATCAGCTTTGGGGAAAAGTGGTGAAGGATTTTGTCCAACACTGGACAAAGCGGTATGGTAGGGAAGAAGTTGCCTCTTGGTATTTTGAACTGATCAACGAACCAGAGAATTATCCGGTCATGAACGAGAGGCCGGAGACGTTGTTTGCCCTGTACGATTATTTCGAAGATGCGGTCCATAGTGTGGATTCTTCCTATTGCTGTGGGGGTCCGGCCACCAAACAGTGGGAGGCGGGAAAGCGGTTGTTTGATCTGTTTTTGCAGCACTGCGAGAGTGGAGTTAACTTCGCAAATGGGGAATTTGGCGCACGTCTGGACTTCATTTCCGTCCACTGCAAAGGTGGACGGCCTGGCATCAGCGTCAGTCCAGATATGAATTACATGTTCTCAACGCTTCGGGAGTATGCTGCATTGCTCAAGAAATATCCGAAATTCCTCAAGACTCCTTTTTTCAATGACGAATCGGATATCGTCTGGGAAGGAAACATGGGAGTCGCACATGCCTCATGGTTGAATTTCCGGAACACAGAGTATGCTCCAGGTTTCGTCTGCAAGATGGTCAACACCTACTGCGACGTGATAGAGGATGAACTTGGCTTGAATCTGGCCATAGTGGACAGCGACAATAGCCACTTACCATGGGAGGTTTCTCTTTTCTCCGGGAACCGTAGCCAAATGACACCACTTGGAAAAGCTCCTACGACCGATATCATCCGTAAGGCTTTTTTCAATGCTTATGTCCTGCTTGCCAGACTAGGTGAGGAAAGACTTGTCGTTGATGTACCGGATGCGGAATTTGGTGTGAAGTATGGTTGTCTCACCACCAGAAGCAAGGCCGGATACGCTCTGATGCTGTGGAATTTCGAAGACGGACTGGATGGCGAAGTGAACGCACGGAAGATTTCGCTCTCGCTAACAGGGCTGGGAGAGAAGGGACGCTACAAGGTGGTGACCTACCGGATTGACCGTAATCATGCCAATGCCTATGGGGCATGGATGGCGATGGGGCGCCCTTATCCTCTTGCCAAGGAACAGATCCTGACCCTGCGCGATAATGATTTCCTTGCTCCCGATTCCTCGGTTCCACAAACCAAGGGAGACCGATATACGGGTTCTTTTGAAATGCCGATGCATTCTGTGGTTCTGCTCCTGCTCATCAAGGACGAAGAAAGACAGCCGGAGACTCTTTCTCTAAAAAAACCGGTGGTTGAGAAAGGAACTCTTGGCGATAAGCAGGTATTTCTTTCCTGGAGCTATACCAAACGGCCTGATTTCGTCGGCTATGAAATTCTACGTGACGATAAGATTATCAACAACCGCCTACTTGCCGACGCTTGTTTTGTTGACGGTGATGTTGAAAAAGGAAAAAAGTATATTTACGCAATCCGTGCAGTCTATACCAATGGTACGTCGGATACCAAACCGGTAGAAGTCGTGGTCGAGTGATTTTTCTGGGAGCGGAGTTATGTGCTCCGCTCCCAATGCCTTTGCTAATCCAGAATCCTCAACAAGGATGGTATTGAGCAATGCATTTCCCTTCGACAGTAATCTCAGATGAGGCATTTAGTTGCTTTTTTTAATCAAAATCCAGCCATACCAATCTCCGGTCAGATTCTTCTGGTCGAATGGTGAAAAAACGACATCCAGAACATTTCCTCTAATGAGAGAGCCCATTGTCAAAAGATTATCTTGGGATTTCCTGTATCCAAGGGGAAAGCTCTTGAGTATGGCAGGTGGAAAACGAGTATCGTAGGGATAGAGAGGAACGTCGTGAAATGGATGGAGAACGACGCAGAGGAGAAGATTGGCCTGTCGGCCTTTGCCGACCGGCTGGGGGGCTCTCCTTCTCCGATCTGCTTCTCGACGGAGCCTGGCAGAATGGGGCCATCGACTGGGACAAGAGGCTTGAAAGCCAACGCAAGGACTGTCGATAAAGGCTTTGCGATAAAAAATGCAGAATCCGCAAAAATTTGTCAATGAATCTTCCCGGTTCGCCGTGAGACTTCTTGGAAGTATCGGTCAAAGGCGTTCTTGCAATACCAGGCGTGTGCCTGTTTCTGGGGTGCCGTGGGTTTCTGGAAGGAGTAGGGGCCGTTCACCTTCCATCGGGCAAAGAGGCCGATGGAGATTGCGTCGCCCGGGCAGTACATGGCGCAGCGCTGGCACATCAGGCACCGTTTCCCAAACGTCGGCCTGTCGTTCCGTCCCCAGCTGATATTGTGTACCGGGCAATGGGCCACGCACTTCTTGCATTTGACGCACTTGCGGGTGTCCACCGAATAGAAGCGTCCGTTGAACCGTCCGCCCCAGGACTCGATGCGCAGGATGCCGGTGGCCAGTTTCTGCCAGGGAGTTACCGTCCCTGTCCGTCCTTTTCCCTCGAGCACCTCTTCCACATCGACCGGTACCAGCGCCTTCGCCGCCTGCCAGAGGCGCCAGACCCGCTCGTCGCTGTAGCGGAACATGATGGAGTAGGGCATGACGTAGTTGTACCTTCCGTCGATCCGGTAGCCTTTGCGCTTCAGAAGTTTCTCAAGCGTGCATGAGGAGGCCATGTTGAGGGTAAGGGGTTCTCCGGAGACACTGATGAGCGTAACGTCCTTCTTGGCTTCGGGGAGTCGTTCTACCCAGTCCCGGACGAACCAAGGGGCGTTGAAGGCATACACCGGCCAGAGCAGGGCAAGGTGGTCCGCATCCATTATTTCGGTGTCTCCTTGCTCGATCGGCCAGAGTTGTGTTTCTGCATGGCTCTTTCTGAGCGCGTCGCTCCAGAGCCCTGCGATCTTCTGGGTGTTCCCTGTTCCGGAAAAATAACAGACCAACCATCTCATCTGCTCGTATCATAGCAGATTTCTTGGCTATACTAGCTGTCAAGGAGTGTGTCAGGTATGGCAAAGATTCTGCTGTTGAATGGGAGTCCCGATCGGAAGGGATGCATCGAGGCTGCGTTGGAAGAGATTGCAGGCGAGCTGGAGAAGTGCGGCATGGCCAGTGAGATCGTCCAGGTCGGCATCGCCCAGCCCAAGGGGTGTCTCGGGTGCGGGTACTGCGCGCGCCATGGCGAGTGCGTGACCAAGGACCTGGTCAACGAGGTCGGCAAGCGTCTGGACGAATTCAGCGGGATCGTCGCAGGCAGTCCTGTCTACTATTCAGGGGCTTCCGGACAAATCTGTTCGTTTCTGGACAGGCTGTTCTACGCCTATGGCGGAAAACTGATGAACAAGGTCGGGGCGGCCGTTGTGTCGTGCCGCCGTGGCGGGGCCACTGCGACATTCCAGAGAATCAACCAGTACTATCTCATGACCAACATGATTGTGGTTGGCTCCCAGTACTGGAACATGACCCACGGCTATACCGCGGAAGATGCGAGAAAGGATCGGGAAGGGATGCAGACCATGCGGACCCTTGCCCGCAATATCGCCTGGGTCGTCGGCTCCATCGAAAAGGCGGGACTGCCCAAACCTGCCTACGAGGAGCACGTCTGGACCGATTTCGGCCAGTATTGATCAGAGAGGGGAGACCGTCGTCGGCGAGCTTCCTTCCTCGGCGAGGAACGTGGAAGTCTCGTCGGCGCTGACATGGACCGCGCACCCTTCGTCGGCCTTGACCACGCCCCGGTAGGTGCTGTGGTCTTTCAGAACCAGGTTGAGTGTCGCGCCATCAGTGAGGGTGATGGCTCCCCCCAGGTCCTGTCGGGTCACGGTCATGGTCACCACGGTATCGCCACCGTCGACGGCGAACAGATCTTCATCGCTTGTCAATGCCACGTGGTCCAGCGTGATTTCCATCGTTTTCCCCTCCATCCGGATCATCGGTCCGTTTTTCGCCTCGATGCTTCCTCCTTGGATGGACAATGTGCCTTCCCCCATGCAAATGGCAGGAGCGCTGCTGCCCAGCATGGCGCGGCTGATGGAGGTCGTTCCCTGGTTGCGCAGGACCGGACTGTCCGTTCCTTGGCTGAGGAAGGTGCCGCCTCTCACGTCAAGCTCGGCATGGTCGTTCACCATCACCGCGCTGCCGTCACCCTGCGTGGTGCACTGCATGTCGCTCGCATGGACCTGCGCGCCGGCTTGGGCGAGGAGGGCGTCCGCTCCATCCCCGTTGGTGGTGATCTGGCTGCGGGAAATGGTCAGACTGCCCTCTCGGCCGACGAGAACCGCGGCATTGTTTCCTTCCTTGGTGACGGTGGCGCCGGAGAGCACCATCGTCTTTCCCTCGACCGCCAGGGCATGCTCGCCGTTCTTGGTCGAGCGGTAGAATCCGCCGACCTGGCTGAACGTGGTCTCTTGGGCTTTGGGCGTCGGGGGCGCCTCTTGTCGGGACGGGGCCCGGGTGGTCGCGCATCCGGCAAGGAACAACAGGCAGAACATGGCATGGATCAGGCGCTTCATGCCTGTATCATAGGAAAGTCCGGCTTGCGAGGAAACGAAACATCATCATTCTTCACGAATGTGCAGGAACTGGAGCGGTTGACCAATTCCCCATCGGCGGTGTACATAGGAGACAGACAGATTGAGTCCGCCCTATCACCGGATAGGGCACGGAAGGGCGTTCATGACGCTGCCGTAGGTACGGCGCATCGGGTGACTGATGCGTTATAAGGCAGGGTCATGGACGCCTTTTGCATAAGGAGCGATGAGCATGAAGATTGCACCGTTCAAGGTGGAAATGTGGATGAACGCGTGGGAGACTGGGGCGCGGTACAATATCGCGGAGACCTGTGTCGACTCGGTCTCGCTGGACGAGCTGTTCGCTCTCTCGGGCGAGGACAAGCAGGCGTTTCTGGACAAGCTCTGCGCCAGGCGGCTGACCTATGGGTTCATCGAGGGCAACCCCGCATTCAAGGAAGGGGTCTGCAAGCTGTACAGGACCCTCACACCGGCCGATATCGTGCCGACCCATGGGGCCAGCGGGGCGAACCACCATCTGTTCTACACATTGGTGGAGCCAGGGGACGAGGTGGTCACCTTTACTCCCACCTACCAGCAGCTCTACTCGATTCCAGAGAGCTACGGGGCAAAAGTGACCACCATCGCCCTTAAGGAGCAGAACGGCTACCAGCCAGACCTTGACGAGCTCAAGAAGGTCGTCACCCCGAAGACCAGACTGATTTGCCTGAACAACCCGAACAACCCCACTGGAGCGCTGATGGACGAAGGGACGCTGGTGGAAATCATCAAGATCGCCCGTTCGGTCGGCGCCTGGGTCCTCGCCGACGAGGTCTACCGCCATCTCACCCAGCATGACATTTCTTGTCCGTCGGTCGTCGACCTGTACGAGAAAGGGATTTCCGTCAGCAGCATGTCCAAGGTGTTCAGTCTGGCCGGCATCCGCCTCGGCTGGATCGCCACGAGGAACCATGAGCTGGTCACCGCGCTGCTCAGCCACCGCGACTACGACCTGGTATCCTGCGGCATGATCGACGAGGAGATTGCGGCCTTGGCGCTCCGGCACAGCGACAAGCTCCTTCAGCGGAACAAGTCGATTGTCAGGACCAATCTCGAAATCCTTGACGCGTGGGTCGGCGGAGAGAGCCACGTCCACTACGTGAAGCCGCAGGCAGGGACGACCGCCCTGGTGTGCTATGACCTGGATGTGCCCTCCTACGAGCTGTGCGAGGAGATGTACCGGAGAAATGGCGTTTTCGTCACCCCCGGAGACTGCTTCGAGCTTCCGCATTGCTTCCGTGTCGGCTATGCCAGCGACACCGGGGTATTGCGGCAAGGACTGGAAGCGATGAAAGACTATTTCGCCTGGAAGGCAGGGGAGTTGGGACTATGAGCATGGTGCGTGTATTGAATGAACGGCAGGTGTCGGAACTGATTTCGATGCCGATGGCCCTCGCTGCGGTGGAAAAAGCCTACCGCCTGAAGGGTGAACAGCAGGGAGAACTCTGGCCGATGGTGTTCCACGTCTTCGGGCCGGACCACCGGGGGGATCTGGATATCAAGAGCGGGAATCTGCCTGACCGGTACGGGTTGAAGGTGGTGTCCTGGTTTGGGGATAACGAGAAGCGGGGCCTTCCCGCGCTGGCGGGTACCGAACTGCTTTTCGACATGGAAAACGGAGAGCCGGTGGCTCTGTTGGACGCTGGCCCGATCACCGACTACCGCACAGGAGCCAGCGCCGCAATTGGGGCGAAGTATCTTGCCCCCGGCGATGCCAGGCGCCTGTGCATTGTCGGATGCGGAGCCTTGGCTCCCTACGTGGCTTCCGCCTTCGCGCTGCTCTTTCCCCACCTGGAGGAAATGGCCATCGTCAATCCCCACCATCCCGTCCATGCGGTCGAGCGTCTGGAACACATCAGGAGTGCCACCGAGCGGCTTGCCGGCCGTCCGGTTCCGCTCGTCGCGAGCGAGGACACCGAATCCTCGGTGAGGGCGAGCGACCTTGTGGCCACGATCACCCCTGTGACACAGCCGGTCGTCAAGGCGGCATGGCTGCACAAGGGGATGCATCTTTCCTGTATTGGCGCGGACATGGAGGGCAAGCAGGAAATCGAGAGCGGTTGCGCGCGCGATGCCCTGCTGTTCTGCGATGACTGTTCCCAATCCCTCTCGGTGGGCGAGTTCGAGAAACCCTTCCACGAGGGCGTCCTGAAGAAGCTTGACGGGGAAATCGGCGCCGTGATCGCCGGCAGGATGCCGGGAAGGCGGAGCAAGGATGACATCACCATCTTCGATGCCAGCGGTATCGCCTTGCTTGACCTGGCCATGGGCGAGGCGCTCGTCGCCGCGGCAGAGGGACATGGTGCGGGTTCCCTGGTCGAATGGTAAGGAGGAAAGCATGAATACCAATCTGTGGGGTGGTCGCTTTGACAAGCCGATGGAGCACTATACAGCGGCCTACAACGCCTCGATTTTCTTTGACAATGCCCTTTTCGAATACTCGATCGACGCCAGCAAGGCCCACGCTGCCATGCTCGAAAAGCAGAAGATCATTACCTCCGACGAACTGTCCGAGATCAACCGTGGACTGGAGATCGTCCGGAAAAAGCTGGAGAAGGGGGAAATCGCCTTCGACGTCATGGATGAGGACATCATGATGACGGTCGAGAAGTACCTGACCGAGGAAATAGGCTCGGCGGGGAAGCGGCTCCATACGGCGAGAAGCCGCAATGACCAGAATGTGGTGGACGAGACGCTGTATCTCCGGCATGTGGTCGACGAGACCAAACGGTTGCTGAAGGAGCTTCTGGCGACGCTTGTGGATTTGGCGGAGCAGGGCAAGGAAACCGCCATGCCCGGTTTCACCCATCTGCAGCATGCCCAGCCGATGACGGTGGGTTTCTACTACATGGCCCACTTCCAGGGGCTCAGGCGGGACTATGAACGGTTTTCCGAGCTTCGCAGGCGGGTCAACCAGAATCCGCTCGGAGCCTGCGCCATGGCGGGCACGACGCTTCCCATCGACCGTTGGTACACGACACGGCTCTTGGGATTCGATGCCCCGACCGAAAACGCGCTGGACACGGTGGGAAACCGTGACAACATCGCCGAGTTCTGCTTCGACGCCGCCCTGACCATGGTCCATCTCTCCGGCTTTGCCGAGGAGCTGATCGTCTTCAATTCCCAGGAGTTCCGTTTCATCGACATCGACGACAGCTTCTGCACCGGCAGCTCGATCATGCCGCAGAAGAAGAACCCCGATATCGCCGAGCTGGCCAGAGGCAAAAGCTCCCGGACCATCGGGAACCTGGTCTCGATCCTGACAATGCTCAAAGGGACCTTCCTGACTCTGAACAAGGACTACCAGGAGGACAAGGAGCGGCTCTTTGACTCGGTCGAGACGCTCCACACCACCCTGTATGTCTTCGCCCACATGCTGCGGGCGGTCCACTTCAAGCCCGAAGTGTTGCGCCGGCAGCTGGAGAAGGGCTTCATCACCGCCACCGATATCGCCGAGTACCTGGTGCAATGCGGCGTTCCGTTCCGTGACGCCCACCACCTGGTCGGCGGGCTGGTCAAGTACTGCGAGTCCTGTGGCAAGGATTTTCCCCAGGTGACCAAAGCGGAGCTGCGCTCTCTCGGAATCACCCAGTTGGACGACCTGTCCCGCTTCACGATCGATGCTTCGATCCGCAATCGGAAGAGTTGGGGCGGGGTGGCGCCCGAGGAGGTCGAACGCCAGATCCAGGTGGCAAAGGACGTTGTCAGGCAGGCGGAATGAGCAGGCCATCGGGGACCGCCTGTCGGCGCCCCCGATGATCCAGGCAAGAAGGGGTGCTTGACGGATATTACATTGTATGCTATTTAATTTAACAAAATTAAAAAAATACCGAAAGGATGGAATACCATGGCTGGAATGTATGATATGCATGTGACGGACAGGACGGGCAAGGATGTCGCGCTTTCCGATTACCAGGGAAAGGTGCTTCTGATTGTCAACACGGCTACCGGTTGCGGTTTCACGCCACAGTACGAGGCGCTGGAGAAACTGTACGAGGAATGCAAGGGAAAAGGCTTCGAGATTCTGGATTTCCCCTGCAACCAGTTCGGCGGCCAGGCCCCTGGCAGCGCTGACGAGATCCACCAGTTCTGCACGCTGAAGTACAACGCGAGCTTCCCCCAGTTCAAGAAGGTCGAGGTCAACGGCGAGGGTGCCGACCCGCTCTTCTCCTACCTGAAGGAGCGGCAGGGATTCAAGGGCTTTGACGGCAGCGACAAGAAGACGGTCGCCTTCATGAACGAGTTTATCGCCAAGCAGCACCCCGACTATCAGGCGACCAGCGACATCAAGTGGAACTTCACCAAATTCCTGGTTGACCGCCAGGGCAACGTGGTGGCCCGCTTCGAGCCCACCCACGACATGTCCGACGTCCGCTTGCAGGTCCTTTCCCTGCTGGGTTGATTCCGGTTGAGAAAAGCGCATCGGTACGGTATCGTGAGAACGGGGCAGTGGTGCCCCGTGATGAAGGAGAGACGATATGGAAATCATTGAGTTGCATAGCCAGAACTTTGCGAAAGAGGTGGAGCAGGCGTCCCAGCCGGTGCTGGTGGATTTCTGGGCTCCGTGGTGCGGTCCCTGCAAGATGCTGAGTCCGCTTGTCGACCAGATAGCCAGAGAGCACGACGAGTTCAAGGTCTGCAAGGTCAATGTCGACGAAGAGGGGGACCTTGCCGCCCGTTTCGGAGTCAGCTCGATTCCGACCCTGTTGGTGTTCAAGAACGGCGAATGCGTCAACCAGTCCGTCGGCTTCATTCCGAAGGACCGCATCCTCGCTCTGGTGCAGGGCTGAGCCATGGCCGACATCGTCATCATCGGAGCCGGTACTGCGGGCCTGACAGCCGCCATCTATGCCCGCAGGGCGGGCAGGAGCGTGACGGTCCTCGAGGCCTCCACCTATGGCGGACAGATCGTCAACACTCCCGACATCGAGAACTACCCCGGTATCAAGCACATATCCGGCTTCGATTTCGCCACCGGCCTGTATGACCAGGCGACCAGTCTGGGAGCCGAGGTGCTTTTCGAGAAGGCTGTCGCGATCGAGGACCGTGATGGAGGCAAGGTGGTGCGTACCACAGGCGGGGAGCATCCCTGCAGGGCGGTCATCATCGCCACCGGAGCGAAGAACCGTCCGCTCGGGCTGGAGAAGGAGGCCAGGCTGGTCGGCCACGGCGTCTCCTACTGCGCCACCTGCGACGGCATGTTCTTCAAGGGCAAGGATGTGGCGGTCAACGGGGGCGGCAACACCGCGGTGGAGGACGCGCTCTACCTTTCCGGCCTTTGCCGGAAGGTCTACGTGATCCATCGCCGCAGCCAGTTCCGCGCTGACGCGAGCGACGTCGCCAAGCTCAAGGCCAAGGAGAACGTTGAGCTGGTGCTGGACAGCACGGTCACCGACCTGATTGGCGAGAAGAGCCTGAGCGCCGTCGAGGTGACCGGCAAGAACAGCGGGCAGAAACGTGTGATTCCGGTCTCCGCCCTGTTTGTCGCCATCGGACAAGTCCCTGACAACACGGCTTTCGCCAACGAGGTGGAACTGGACGAGAAGGGCTATGTCCGGGCGGGCGAGGATTGCCTGACGCGGAGCAAGGGTGTGTTCGTCGCCGGCGATTGCCGGACGAAAACGCTGCGCCAGCTGACCACTGCCGCCAGCGACGGGGCGATCGCGGCGAGCGCCGCCTGCGCCTATATCGGTTGAGATTCCCTGTATTGCAAGCGGATGGAAGCGATTTCATCCGCTTGTCTTGTCTTTTGGGCTGCCCTACACTACGAAAGGATCCTCCAGAGGAGAAGGCACATGAGAAAGACGAAGATTATTTGTACCATCGGGCCTGCCAGCTCGTCGGAAGAGGTGTTGAAGGCGATGGTCGGCTCGGGCATGAACGTGGCCCGCTTGAACTTCTCGCACGGCGACCATGCGGAACACCTGGAGAAGATCCGGACCATCAAGAAGGTGCGCGACGAGCTGCACCAGCCGATCGCCATCATGCTGGATACCAAGGGTCCCGAGTACCGTACCGGGACGTTCAGGAACCATAGCGTCACCGTCCGGGAAGGGGATACGTTCACGTTCACCGCCGACGAGTGCGAGGGGGACGAGACGCGTTGCTCGGTCAGCTACAAGCCCTTTGCCAAGGGTTTGCAGAAGGGTGACCGGATTCTGGTCGCCAATGGGCAGCTGGTCTTTTCGGTCGACCATATCGAGGGCGACAGTGCTGTCTGCACGGTGGTTTTCGGGGGAGTGATGGGCGACCACAAGAGCATGAATTTCCCCGGAGTGGTGTTGCAGAAGGAGTTCCTCAGCGAGCAGGACAAGAGCGACCTGCTCTTCGGCATCGAGAACGACATCGACTTTGTCGCTGCCTCGTTCGTCTCTAGCGGCGAGGACGCCAGGCAGATGCGGTCTTTCCTGGACGAGCACGGAGGTGGTGATATCGACATCATCGCCAAGATCGAGAATGCCTCGGGCGTCGGGCATATCGAGGACATCTGCAAGGTGGTCGACGGAATCATGGTCGCACGTGGCGACCTTGGCGTGGAGATTCCCTACAACGAGGTGCCTGTCATCCAGAAGAAGATTGTCGACCAGTGCCGCCTGATCGGCAAGCGGGTCGTCGTCGCGACCGAGATGCTGGAATCGATGATCGGGCACGTCCGCCCGACCCGGGCGGAGGTGAGCGATGTCGCGAACGCCGTCTACGACGGTGCCAGCGCCATCATGCTCAGCGGCGAGACTGCGGCCGGAAAGTTCCCGGTCGAGGCGGTGAAGACGATGAGCGAGATTGCCGAGTACACGGAGGAACACCTGAACTTCGTCGACCGCTTCCTGCATCGGCCCTACCAGACCCACACCGACCTTGACGCAGTCAGCCATGCGGCCTGCATGCTTGCCTTCGACCTGAAGGCCAGCTGCATCGCAGTCAACTCGGTCAGCGGCCTGACGGCGCGCATGGTCAGCCGTTTCCGTCCGCCGATGCAGATCATCGGCATCACCACGACTCCCCGCGCCTACCGCAAGCTGGCGCTCAGCTGGGGCGTGCTTCCCCTGCTGTGCCACAGCTACGACTCCATTGACGTGGTCTTCTTCCACGCCATGCAGGAGGCGGGCCGCATCCTGCACCTGAAGGACGGGGACAAGGTGGTCCTGACCGGAGGGCGTATCGGGGCGGGACAGGGACGCAGCAACATGATCAAGGTCGATTCCTACCACCCTGACCAATTGGCGAGGTAGCGCATGCGAGGGAAGGCGACCGCCTTCCCCCGATGGCTCCTTTCACATCAGCGGAGCGAACATCCTCAGCACCAGCTGTCCGAAGCGTAGGCCGGCCTTGCGGCCTGTCGCGTAGAGACGGGTCACCTCGCGGCTGTGCCCCTGCACCTGGATCATGTCGTCACGGATTTCGGTGACAGCCTTGCAGTTGTAGAAGAAACACCCATCCTCGAAGTGGTGGAACAGGGAGCGGTAATCCAGGTTGATGGTCCCGCAGGTCGCCATCAGGTTGTCTGCCACGCACATCTTCGCATGGCAGAACCCTGGGGTGTACTCGTAGATCCGCACGCCATTGCGCGCAAGGGCGTGGTAGTAGGAGCGGGTCACGCCATAGACCAACTTCTTGTCCGGGATGCCCGGGGTGACGATTCTCACGTCGACTCCGCGTTTGGCTGCCAGCCCCATGGCGTGGATCATCTCGTCGGTCAGAATCAGATAGGGAGTGATGAACCAGACAAAGTCACGGGCCTGGTTGATGATGGAGATGTAGACGTTTTCCCCCACAAGCTCGCCATCCACCGGGCTGTCGGCGTAGGGCTGGATGAAGGCGCCCGGTTTCTTTGCCTGGTGACAGGATGCATGGATGTAGTGTTCGATATGCTCGACGTCGTTCTCCTCGTGCTTCACCGCGTTCCACATTTCCAGGAAGATCGCCGTCAGCGAGCAGACGCCGTCGCCTTGCAGCCTGACTCCGGTATCCTTCCAATGGCCGTATGGATGGGTGATGTTGAAATACTCGTTGGCGATGTTGTACCCGCCGGTATAGCCTACCTCTCCGTCGATGACGGTGATCTTGCGATGGTCGCGGTTGTTGAGGAACAGGTTCGCCACGGGGATGACCGGGTTGAAGACCCGGCAATGGATGCCAAGAGCCTGCAGATGGCCGATGAAGTTGACCGTGATGAAGCCGATCGAGCCTACATCGTCATAAATGACCCTGACCTCGACCCCCTCCTTGACCTTCTCCGCCAGGATGTTCTCGATGCGGAGCCAAGGCTCGGTGTGCTCGATGGCATGATATTCCAGAAAGATGAAACGCTTGGCTTTCCTCAAATCGTCCAGTTGCGCCTCGAGTCCCTTGGCGGCTTCGTCATAGTAGGAGATGTCGGTATTGGTGTAGAGCGGAAAGCCTGCTCGGGATGAGAGGTAGTTGCTGATGGTCGCGGCTTGGGGATGCGCATCCCTTGCTTCCCTGAGCAAGGCCCGGTCATCAGGTTTCAGAAGTCCGAGCTGCTTGTCGATTGCCTGATAGCGGCGCGCCATGCGCTTTGTCGAGCCTGACAGGCCTACCATCAGGTAGAGCGTGGTGCCTGCCACGGGGAACATCAGGATCAGGACAATCCAGGGCGTCTTCATCGAGCTGGTCTTGTACTGGCTGTAGATGCCCAGGACGAGCAACAGCGCGAAGATGCGGGTCGTATAGGAGATCCACTCGGCGTGCTCGTTGACGCGGGTGACGATCAGGACGATGCTGGCGACCTCGAAAATGATCGCCAGTCCGGTGAAGGTCAGGCGTCCCACGCCGTTTTTTACAGACTGCTTGTTTTCTAATGTCTTGAATCCCGCATGTTTCATACTGCAACCAGCTTATCCCAATCAAACGGAGTCCACAAGGTTCGTGTCCGTGTTCCTCCATGGGAACAAAAAAGGTTCAAATCAGAATTTTGGGGGATAGCCGCTTGAACGGAACGTTCAGAGCCCTGACAGGTTTGATGCAAGAACGGAGGAAAGGGCGTTCTTTGCCACCAGCGCTTTGCTGTGGTATCCTTGAGCCATGAGCAAGCAACTTCTTCCCATCATAACCGAAAACAGCTCCTTCTCCAATCTGAGGGAGAGCGGGTGCCTGTATGTGGACAAAACCGCATATCTGGCAAAACTCGTTGCCGTTTCCGGGAGGATGTATTTCCTCTCCCGTCCCCGGAGGTTCGGAAAGACGCTGACCATCTCCACGTTGGAGGCGATCTTCCAGGGGAAGCGTGAATTGTTCAAGGGCCTTGCCATCGACAAGACGGACTACGACTGGAAGACGCATCCAATCATCCACA
>CAJMOS010000056.1 GCA_905215015.1 uncultured bacterium
ACCCGATCAAGGACGGTGATGCGGAGATCAACGGGGTGCTGGTCACCATCGACGTGGTGACCGGGAAGGCGCTTTCCATCAGGCGGATCCAGGCATGAAGAAGCGTGCGCTGATCGATCTGCTTGTCCTGAATTACCCGGATATCAGTAGAGAGAAGTTTGGCGCCTACATCGTCTGCCGGAATGTGCTTGCTGGCGGAGAGGTCTGCGCCGATCCGAAGATGAAGTTTTCCGAGGATATCCCGCTTTCTTTTACCTTTGAGAAATACGTCTCCCGTGGCGGCTACAAGCTGGAGCATGCCTTGCAAGCCTTCCATCTGGATGTGGCAGGCATGTGCATGCTGGACGCGGGGTCCTCTACCGGTGGCTTCACCGACTGCCTGTTGCAGCACGGAGCAAGGCTGGTCCACGCGGTCGATGTCGGGACCAACCAACTTTCCTGGAAGCTTCGGCAGGATGAACGGGTCAAAGTGCACGAGCAGCAGAACATCATGACTCTCGATGTGCTGGACCCGGCACCCCAGGCGGCGGTCTGCGACCTTTCCTTCCGTTCGATCAGCGGCGCCGCGGGCCACATCCTCTCATTGTGCGGCAACAGCTGGCTGGTCAGCCTGATCAAGCCGCAGTTCGAGCTACCCAAAGGCCAGCCTGGCTTCCACGGCGTGGTCACGGACCCCCAATTGCTGCGCGATGTCCTGTTGTCTGTCTATCGGCAACTTTCTGACGAGAACATAGCCGTTCGGGATATCGTCAAGAGTCCCATTACCGGCAGGAAGGGAAATACCGAGTACTTGGCGCTCCTAGCCCTGGATGGGGCTTTGGATGAGCCGTCATTTCTGGCGAAGCTCTGAGAGGGGCCGGCCCTCAACCAGGATCTGCACCTTGTCGACAGCCTCGAAAGCCAGCACCGTTGCTTCCAGCTGCTCCTCTGCCTTGTCCAGGTCGGGGGAATTGAGGAGCTGGCGGGAAAGGTCGACAAAGAGCGTGCGGCTGGAGAGCGTGCACCCGATCAGCTCGGTGTGGGGGGCGATAAAGCTGGCGGCTCCTTTCTTGACGCTTGCCAGGTCTGGGCCTGCGAGCAGGTTCTCCAATGTGTCGTGGTATTGGTCGCCACCGAGCCGTTTCTGCCATTGCTGGAAACCGACCTCCTTCAGCGCGCTGTCGAGGAAGAAGACAGTGACCTGCCGGTGGTCGCTTGCCATCTGCTCGACGGAGCGGGAGGCAAGCAGTTCCCGCACCCCGCTGCGCTGGAAGGCGTCACGGATTTTGGGCAGGTACCCCAAGACCAGCAGGCAGGAGAGGACCAGCCAGCAGAGCCATGCGACCAAGTAGGGGTGTTTCGGAAGGTGGGGCATAGCCTTGAGTGTACCCGACCAGCCGTAGCCTTTCCAGTGGCATCGTGTTCGGGACAGGATTTTCTCGGGAACGGCAGGAAAAGCGTTGAGCCCTTTTTTTATCTGCGATACCATGATGGTACCATGATTCAACGAAAAGGCATCGGTACAGCATACGGTCTTGTGCGCGGAGAGGCCTATCTCTATCTCCACCATCCAGTCGCTGTAGCCCACGATTCCATCACTTCGGAGCAGGTGCCCGGTGAGATCCGGCGGTTCCACCAGGCGGTTGATGCCGCCATCGCCCTGCTACGGGAGGGCAAGGGCGACAAGACCAGCCAGAGCATCATCGATACCCACGTGATGATGCTGGAGGATCCAGCCTTCAAGAGCCAGGTCGAGGACCGCATCACCCAGGACCAGGTGTGTGCCCCCTGGGCCGTCGAGTCGGTGGTGGAGCAGATGGTCAGCATGCTCGACCAGAGCGGGGATGCGAGCCTGAAAGAGCGTTGCGACGACCTGCGTGACGTCTCTTTCCAGGTGATCGAGTGCCTTGAAGGCAGGAACAGCGGGAGCTTGGACCATCTGGACCATGACGTGATCCTGGTCAGCGACCGGCTGATGCCGAGCGAGCTTTTCCTGATGGACAAGACCCATGTGAAGGGCATCGCCCTCGATTCCGGCGGCCCCACCAGCCACGTGGCCATCCTTACCCGTTCCCTCCGCATCCCATCGGTCATCGGTCTCGGCGACCTTTCCAGCCATGTCAGGCCGGCCAGCCAGGTGGTGGTCAACGGATTCGCCGGCAGCGTGGTGGTCGACCCCGACCAAGACGCGTTGGAAAAATTCAATCATGAGTTCCAGCGGCTGCTGCTCCATGACCGCGAGCTGGAAAAGCTCGCCCGGGAGACGACCGTCATGAAGGACGGCCGGATGTTGCACCTGATGGCCAACATCGAGATGATTGATGAGGTGGACCACATCCATGAGGTGGGTTGTGACGGAGTAGGGCTTTTCCGTTCCGAGTACCTGATCATCAACCAAGGGGAAAATGTCAGCGAGGAGGTGCAGTTCAACGACTACCGCACCATCGTCGAGAAGATGGCTCCCAAGCCAGTGACCATCCGCACCTTCGATGTCGGCGGAGACAAGGTGGTTCCCGGGCTTGGCATCGACGAGCAGAACCCGATTCTCGGTTGGCGCGCTGTCCGGTTCTGCCTGTCCCGCAAGGATATCTTCCTGACCCAGCTCCGAGCCCTGCTCAGGGCTTCCGTCTATGGAAAGCTGAGGATCATGTTCCCGATGATCAGCGGTGTCGGGGAGCTGGATGCGGTGCTTGCCGTGCTGGAGGAAGCCAAACGTTCCCTTGCTGCCTCGGGCATCCCCTACGACAAGGACGTCCAGGTCGGGACGATGATCGAGGTGCCTAGCGCCGCGCTTTGCGCCGATCTGCTTGCCAAGCGGGTCGACTTCTTCTCGATCGGCACCAACGACCTGATCCAGTACACTTTGGCCGTTGACCGCGGGAATGAGAAGATCTCCTATCTCTACCAGCCCTATCATCCGGCGGTGCTCCGCTCGATCCGCATGGTCATTGCTGCCGCCCACGCCGCCCACATCCCCTGCGGCATGTGCGGAGAGATGGCGGGCGACCCTCGTTGCTCGGTGCTGCTTGCCGGTCTTGGGTTGGACGAGTTCTCCATGGATCCCCAGAATGTGCTGGAGGTGCGCAGTGTGCTGCGCCGTGTCAGCTGGCAGGAAGCGAAGGAACTGAAGGACAGGGTCATGGCGCTGGAGAGCGCCGATGCGGTAAGCCACACGATGGAAATCTGGATGAAGGACCATCAGGCGAAGTAGGTGTTGCCTTTTTCGTTCCTTCATGAGATTATTCAATCTCCTTCAAGGAATAAAGCAAATGGATGAAATAAAAGAAATGGAAGATACCCAGACGATTCCCACCGTTGCCATCATCGGACGGCCAAACGTGGGGAAAAGCACGCTGTTCAATCGCCTGCTCGGCAAGAGACGCGCCATCACCAGCCCGGTCGCGGGGGTGACCCGTGACACGATCAGCGAACGCTGGCTTTTGGGCAACCATCCCGTCAACCTCGTCGACTCTGGTGGCGTCAAGGTAGACCGGGAGGAGATGGATTCGCTGGTGGCCAAGCGCGCCCTCGGCCTGCTCGACAAGGCTGACGCGATCCTCTTCTTGGTCGACTGCACCGAGATGACCGCCGAGGACGACGAACTGATGCAGACGTTGCGCCCCTATACCGACAAGGTGATCCTTGTGGTCAACAAGGTCGACGACGAGAAACGCAAGAATCTGGTCTGGGACTTCTATGGCTATGGGTATCAGCGGGTGGTCGGCATTTCTTCCGCCCACGGCCTCGGCATCGAGGACCTTGAGGACACCCTGATGGGAATCCTGAACCTGACGACGGTGGAGAACGCTCCGGAAAGCGTCCCGCAGCTACGCTTGGCCATCCTGGGCAAGCCCAATACCGGCAAGAGCACCCTGACCAACCTGCTGGTCGGCAGCGACCTCTCCCTGGTCAGCAATATCGCCGGCACCACCCGTGACGTGGTGCATGGCACCTTTACCTACAAGGGAACCGAGTTCTCCGTCATGGATACCGCCGGTATCCGCCGCAAGGGGAAGGTGGAGGACGATGTCGAATACTATTCGGTCAACCGCGCCATCAAGAGCATCGACGAGGCCGATGTGGTGTTGTTGATGATCGACTCCCTCGAGGGCGTGACCGACCAGGACAAGAAGATCGCCGGTCTGGTGACCCGCCGGGGTGTCGGAATCGTCCTGGTGTTGAACAAGATCGACCTGTTGACCGTGAAGAACCAGCTGCAGGCCATCGAGGACCGCACTCGCTTCCTGTTCCCGGTTCTGGGCTTCGCCCCCCTTGTCGCCATCAGCGCCAAGGACGGCGAGAACATCGGCAAGTTGCTGGATACCGTCTGGGAAGTCCATTGCGAGATGCAGAAACGCGTCGACACCTCGGTCTTGAACGCCGCGGTCGCCCGCTGGGGCGAGAAATACCAGCCGCCACGAGGCGAGCTGGGCCATTACAAGGTCTATTATGGCACCCAGATCAGTGCGTCTCCGGTCAAATTCCTCTTCTTCGTCAACCACACGAAGGACTTTCCGCCGATGTACATCCAGTACCTGAAGAACTGCATCCGCAAGGACCTCGGCTTCTCGATGGTGCCGGTGGAGATCGACCTGCGCGAGAGGCGTCGCAATCCGTCGTTGCACGACAAGCCGAGACAGGCTCCCAGCCTGACGGCGATCAAGAAGAACGCGGCCGAGAAGGCCGCAAAGGCCAGAAGCGGAGGAAGGGCAAAAGCCAAGGCGCGTCCGGTCAAGCCGGGAAACAAGGCGTCCTATGGCAAGGCGCTGAAGCGGCAGAGCAAAATCCAGAAGAATGCCGGGCAGATGCAGCAACACCTGCAGAAGAAGCATGGACGCTGAGATCAAGGCTGTCGCCTTTGATGTCGATGGCACCCTCTATCCCCAACGGAGCTACTATTGGCGTATGTTTCTGGCAGGGATGAAGGCTCCGTTGCTCTCCTGGGCCTACAACCGTGCCAGAAGGGCCTACCGTGTCGAGCAGGCCGGTGTGCCGACCGTCCCGGAGAACCGGGCAGGATACCTGGACCGGCTTTCCCGGCTGATGCTCGGCTTGCTCCACCGCAAGGTCACCCAACGGTCGGTCGATCGGATGGAGAAAATGGTGGAACTTGTGTTCTACAACAGCTGGAGACGACTGTACCAGGTGGTTCCCGAGCGCAAGGGGATGCGCGAGACGTTGCATTTGCTCAAGGAACGAGGCTATACGATCGCCGTCCTGAGTGATTTCCCTTTGGAAGGGAAGCTCAAGGCCCTTGGGGTGGACGACGTGGTGGATGTCGCCCTCTCTAGCGAGGATATCGGTTATCTGAAACCTGACCCTCGGGTTTTTTCAAAACTGGTTTCTTGTATCAATCTTGAGCCTCAAGAGGTTTTATATGTGGGAGACAGCTACCACAAGGATGTGCTGGGCGCGCGTGGGGTTGGCATGCATTCTTGCCTGATCACCTCGAGCAGCAAGAAACGCCACCTGTTCCCCGAAGCGGAGCATGTGGTAACATCGTATTCGGAACTTGCTGCTCTCTAAAGGGGGTCCTTGCCTTGACGTTTTATGTATTCGCGTTTGTGTTGTTCGCCGTCAATTTTGTCATCAGTCTCCTGCTCTTCGGTGCCGCCAATGACCGCAAGAAGATGATGCGGATCCAGGAACAATTGAAAAGGCTTGGTGCCGCGAGCGAGAAGGAGAACTACCGCCTGCGCGAGAATTCCCAGCATGCGATCGAGATTGTCAACCAGAAAATCGTCCAGGCCCAGAACGTGATGGGGGAGATGGACGGGAAGATCCTCGACATCCAGAACCGCAGCCAAGACTTGGCCAAGCTTCAGGCGACTTTGTCCAACTACCGGCAGGTGATGGGTCAGCTCGCCTCAATCACCGACCAGGCCGAAGCGCGTATCCAGGAAATCCGCGGCGACATCGCCGAGGTGGAGCAGATCCGCCAGACCATCGCCCGGTTCCAGGAGGATACCGCCAAGGAAAAAGCCGCCATCGAGACGATGCGGACCGAGGGCGAGGCCGCACTGAAGACGATGCGGGAGGAGAACGAGGCTGCGGTCAAGAGCCTGCTTGCCGCAAGCGAGGAGAAACTGACCGGCTTCCAGAAGCAGGTCGAGGAACTGATGGCAAAGACCAAGAGTTCCATCGACAGCTACACCGACGCGTTGGAGAAGCAAAAGCAGGACGCCCTCCAGGCGGTCGAGGAGCAGGGGAAGAAGTTCGGCGAGTTCGAACAACAGATGAAAGAGTCCTTGCAGAAGAGCGAGGACGACTTCAAACGGCTACGCTTCGAAACCGTCAGCCAGGTGGACAAGGATATGTCCAACTTCACCGTCAGTTGCGCGGAAAAGATGGAGACTGTCTTCAAACAGACCATCGAGCAGATCGATGCCTCCTTCCATACCATGGTCTCCACCAGCCAGGTCTTTATCAACGAGCTGGATGGACGCCTTGCCTCCGCAAAGGATATCGCCGCCACGTTGGACGCCAACAGCGCCCAGCGGCTTGAGGAGGTCAGCAAGAAGCTGGCAGAATACACCCACCAGCTTTCCAACAACGAGGCGCTCAACGCCACCCAGGAAAGCCACAAGCGGCAGATGGAGGAGTCGATCGACGAGTTGCAGTCAGAGACCGACGCCCTGCACGACGAGCTTGAGCGGCTGAAGACCGAGAAGGCCGAAATCGTCAGGGAGATGGAGGAACGGGCCGGACGCCTGGCCGACGATGTCACCTCGGTTCCTGCCCAGGCGCCAGAAAACCCTGATGACCAAGAGCCGGTATTCGACTTCAAGCCGATTCCTTCCAGCGCTTTCAACGAGCAGTCGGCATCCGGACCGGTGGCCGACTCCGACTCGGCCAAAGAGCAAGTGGAGCAAGCCCCGATCCCGCAGACGGCCGATGCTTCGTCCTCTGCGACCGAACCCCCGTTGGATTTCAACCTTCCTTCTGAGGCTCTTGTTGCCGACGAGCCCGGACCAGAGCCGGAATCCGAAACGGGAGAGGAGCCTGAAGAGCAGGGAGATGGCGGGGAAGCGTCTTCCGAATACGCCACCCAGGAAAAGGTAGCCGAGTCCGAAGGGGAAGTGGAACCTGAAGAAGAACTTGTGCTCGACGACATGGTGGACCTTGAGGAGCCGCAGCAGAGCGCGGAGAGTGAGGATATTTCCTCCCTGGACGATCTGGAGACACATGAGGTCAAGCCTGAACCCGAGAAAAAGCCCAAGCAGTACATCCCGGTCGGGGACGATGAGTCGATCAGCCTGGACGACTGATGGGATTCTATCGGGAACCGGCATTTCAACGCCAAAAAGGGGCTCGACCTTGTGCTCCAGACACCATAGGCCATCGGAATCCTGCAATTGCAAGAAGAAGTACCGGGTGGATTATGCTACAATCTTCCCCGCGGTAGCAGGGGGGCGTTTCAAAAGCCGGAATACCCGTCTTCTTAATATCTCATTCTCCATGTCAGCGGGGTTCTTTGTTGCTTGACGCTTCTCTTTATCTGTGAGTATGTTTCATGCGTATCCCTACGGGGTACGCAGTATTTTTGTTCGTGAGGGAAATGTATGAAAATCAACGTGAACAACCACGAGGACTCCGAGAAGGAAGCTGAGAAATCGAGCGCACAGGAGGAGACCGCGAAAAAGCCGGAGGCTCAGGCTGAACCCGCTGAGAAGCAGAAGGATTCCCAAGAAGTCAAGAAGGAACCGACTCCTCAGGAGCAGATTGCCGCGCTTCAGACGCAGGTTGCGTTGCTCCAGGCCCAGCTTTCGGTTGCCGACCAGAAGAGCCTGCATGATGCACAGACAATCAGCCAGCTCAACGACAAGGTGCAGGACTGGCAGGACAAGTATGCCAGCATGCAGCGCTATGCCTCCACGATGGCCTCAGACATGAAGCGCATGCAGAGCAACACCGCGTTGGAGATCGAGAGGGCCAAGGAGAAGATCCTGAAGGACCTGCTTCCGACCCTTGACGACTTTGAACGTGCCCTGCAGGCAGGCAAGGAAGACCAGACCAAGGATTTCGAGAAAATGTTCGAAGGCGTGCAGATGATCAACGACAAGATGTACCAACACCTTGCCGGCCAGTTCGGCCTGAAGAGAATGGAGACCGACGGCAAGCCCTTCGACCCGTCCCGGCATGAGGCGTTGCAGGTGGTCAAGGACGACAAGTACAAAGACAAGACGGTCACGATGACCTATCAGTCCGGATACTTGCTCGGGGACAAAGTGCTCCGCCCGGCAAAAGTGGTTGTTGGGCAACCTTCCAATTGACGATTGCTTCAAGCGTGAGTATGTTACAGACGTTCCGGTAAGGAACATGAAAACTTTTGAAATTATCGGGAATTTGAGGAGATACAGATATGGGAAAGATTATTGGTATTGACCTTGGCACGACCAACAGTTGTGTCGCGGTGATGGAGGGTAACGAACCTCACGTCATCATCAATAGCGATGGCGCCCGCACGACGCCGTCCATTGTGGCTTTTACCGACAAGGGCGAGCAGCTTGTCGGCCAGCCGGCCAAGAACCAGATGGTCACGAACGCAGCGAACACGATTTACTCGATCAAGCGTTTCATGGGCCACAAGTATCAGGATGCTGATGTCCAGCAGGAGCTGGGCAGATTGCCGTATAAGGTGACCAGCGACGCACAGGGCTATGTCCGTGTCGTCGCCCAAGGCAAGGAATACTCCCCGGAACAGATTTCCGCCGCCATTCTTCAGAAGATGAAGGCTGCCGCGGAGGCCTATCTGAAGGAGCCGGTGACCGAAGCGGTCATCACGGTCCCTGCCTATTTCAATGATGCTCAGCGCCAAGCCACCAAGGACGCAGGCAAGATTGCCGGTCTTGATGTGAAGCGTATTGTCAATGAGCCGACCGCCAGCGCTCTGGCCTATGGTTTGGACAAGACCAACAAGGAAGAGAAGATCGCTGTCTATGACTTCGGTGGTGGCACCTTCGATGTCTCCATCCTGGAGCTCGGTGACGGTGTCTTCGAGGTCAAGAGCACCAATGGCGATACCCACCTTGGCGGTGATGACTTCGACGCGAAGATCATCGATTGGATGAACGAGGAGTTCAAGGCGCAGTATGGCATCAACCTGAAGGACGATACCATGGCCCTGCAGAGAATGAAGGAAGAGGCGGAGAAGGCGAAGATCGCCCTTTCCAGCACGATGAACTACACCATCAGCCTGCCCTTCATCGCCAACAAGGACAACCGCCCGTTGAACCTGCAGATGGACCTTTCCCGGGCCCACTTCGAGGCCATGACCGCCGACTTGGTCGAGCGCAGCCGTGGTCCGGTCACCAACGCGTTGCGTGATGCCGGTCTGACGATTCACGATATCGACGAGGTCATTCTGGTTGGCGGCACGACCCGTATCCCCGCCGTCCAGGAAGCGGTCAAGGAGATGTTCGGCGGCAAGGAGCCGATGAAGGGTGTCAACCCGGATGAGGTAGTCGCCATGGGCGCCGCCATTCAGGGCGGTATTCTTGGTGGAACCGTCAAGGACGTCGTCCTGCTTGATGTCACTCCGCTTTCCCTGGGTATCGAGACCCTCGGTGGCGTGTGCACCAAGATGATTCCTCGCAACACCACGATTCCGACTCACAAGAGCCAGATTTTCACTACTGCCGCTGATGGCCAGACCGAGGTCGGCATCAAGGTCCTGCAGGGCGAGCGTGAGATGGCTGCCCAGAACAGGGTCCTCGGCACCTTTACCTTGGACCAGATTCCGGCTGCTCCGCGTGGAGTCCCGCAGATCGAGGTTTCCTTCGATATCGACGCCAATGGCATTGTCCATGTTTCCGCAAAGGACACTGGTACGGGCAAGGAAGCCCACATCAAGATCGAGAGCTCTTCCGGACTTTCCGACGAGGAGATCGACCGCATGGTGAAGGAAGCCAAAGACCACGCCGACGAGGACAAGAAGGCCAAGGAGAAGGTGGACGCGCGCAACAACGCCGAGACCATGATGTACAGCACCGAGAAGTCGCTGAAGAGCTATGGCGACAAGATCTCCGCTGACGACAAGGCCAAGATCGAGAAGGCGATTGCCGACTTGAAGAGCACGCTCTCCAACAGCGCGGCCTCTACCGATGAGCTGAAGGCCAAGACCCAGGCTCTGCAGGAAGCCTCTTACAAGCTTGCCGAGGAGATCTACAAGCATGCAGGTGCCAACAATCAGAACGGCGGCGCTCAGGGAGGTTCCGCAAACGGTGGAGCCCAGGGCGGTGCGACCAGTGGTCCGACGACCCATCAGGGTACAGGTCCTGATGACGCCGGCTATGAGGTCGTGAACTGATTCAGGCTTTTTGCTACAATGCAATATCATCACATCATGTCGGCCCCGAAAAAGCCGACATGATGTGTGTTTGAGGACTTTCCTATGGCAGAGACGAAACGAGATTATTATGAGGTGCTTGGTGTCGCCAAGGACGCGACTCCGGAGCAGATCAAGAAAGCATATCACAAGCTGGCTTTGGCCAATCACCCGGATACCCACCCGGGCGACAAGGATGCCGAGGCCCGTTTCAAGGAAGCCACCGAGGCCTATGAAGTCCTCAGCGACGAGAAGAAGCGTGCGGCCTACGACCAATACGGTTTTGCCGGTATCGACGGGGCTGGAGGCATGGGCCACGATTATTCCCATGTCTACCAGGACTTCTCCGACATCTTCGGCGGCCGTGGCGGATTCGAGGACATTTTCAGTTCCTTTTTCGGGGGCGGCATGGGTGGAGGCCAAGGCGGAGGCCGCCGTAGCGGCGGACCCAGCCAGGGTTCGAGCCTGCGCTATGATGTGACGCTGGACTTCAAGGATGCGCTGTTTGGCACCAAGGTGGACGTCTCGTACATCCATCAGGTGGTCTGCGACACCTGCCATGGTTCCGGTTCTGCTGACGGCACCGGGACCAAGACCTGTCCTACCTGCGGAGGTAGCGGTCAGGTACGCAGGAACAGCGGCTTCTTCACCGTGGCGACGACCTGCCCCACCTGTGGCGGCAGAGGCCAGGTGATCGACCATCCTTGTCCGGACTGCCATGGCTCTGGCCTGAAGCGTAAGCAGACCAAGCTGAGGGTCACCATTCCAGCCGGTGTGGATAACGGCAACAGGGTCACGTTGCGAGGCATGGGAGACGCTGGGGCCAACGGCGGTCCGAGCGGCGATTTGGTCGTCTTCATCACGGTCAGGCCGGACAAGTATTTCGTTCGGCAGGGCGCGGACCTCTACCTGCAGGTGCCGATCAGCTTCACCCAGGCCGCGCTTGGTGCCGACATCATCATCACCAGCGTGGATGGCAAGGAACTCAAGGTGTCCATTCCGAGCGGGACGCAGAGCGGAAAGCTGCTGAGGGTCCGTGGACAAGGCGCCCCAAAGCTCAACAGTACCGATCGTGGCGATTTGTATCTGCGCATCCAGGTGGACATCCCGAAGCACCTTGGCTTGAGGGCCCGCGGTTTGATGAAGCAGCTGGCAGAGGCTATGGGCGAGAATGACAGGCCGCAGCCGGTCCCCTATGAGGGCGATATCAACGAATAAAGAGGAGAAACGAGATGGGCGAGAAGATTTACGGCAAGCACGCGATTGAAGAGGGCATCAAGCAGGCCCCGATGGGCTCGACGCTCTATGTTTCCCGCGGGGTCGGGAAAAGCTATTCCGACCTCGAGAGACTGGCGATGCTGACCGGAAAGATCGCCATCAAGAAACTTTCCCCCCAGGAAATGGACCGCATGATGCCTGGTGTGGAGCACCGGGGTGTCGTGCTTGACCTCGGCGGTGCCCGCAGGGGAGGAAGCCGGTTGATTGTCACCACGGTCAGCGAGTTCCTTTCCAAACTGGAGGAAGACCAGGGCGCCTTGGTGCTTTTGCTCGACGAGATTACCGATCCGCACAACCTGGGAGCGATTCTTCGCAGTGCCGACCAGTTCGGAGTCGACCTGGTGGTCGTCCCCGAAAGGCGCAGCGCCCAGGCAAACGAGACGGTCACCAAGATTTCTTCCGGCGCCGCCCAGTATGTGCCGATGGCGGTGGTCACCAACCTGAGCCGCGAGGTGAAGGAATTGAAAGCCGCCGGCTTCTGGGTGTATGGCGCGGACATGTCCGGTACGAGCAGCTACGAGACCAAGTTCCCCAAGCGGACCGCCATCATCATGGGTAGTGAGGGAAGCGGTCTCCGTGAGCTTTCCCGCAAGCTCTGCGACGAAATCGTCTCGATTCCGATGCGCGGACATATCGACTCCCTGAACGTATCGGTCGCCACCGGCATCCTGCTCTACGAGTTCCGGCGCCAGCATTGATGCTCTCAGCCTCAAAGGAAAAGCCGCTCTGCCCGCCAGGGCGGCTTTTTTTGTCTATCCTCCAATCAGGATTCCTTGAGGGGATCGTGTTGGCCTCATTGGTCTTCTCGATGTATCAGACATGAATAATGACTGAATAATTATACGTTGTTATTGACAGGATTTCCCCTGCTCGCTATGCTCGAAGGTATTACGGACAAGGACGTTCAAGACCTAAGGCTTGGACGCCTTTTTTTTTATGCTGTGGGGTGCGTGATGACGGAAATGGTTCAAAAGAACTTCGGGAATCTGGAAGAGCCGGCCTTCCGTGCGAAGGAAGCTCGAAAGCGTAATCACCCAATAGGGATGATGGAGACCGGGGACGGACTCCTTTCCATGCGGTCCCCTGTCCCCGATTATAGATATTTTTACAAACTCCATGCTCTCCATTGTAGGGCTCGCAACACTTAGGAGGATGAGTATGTTCCATAAGTTCTCCAGCCATGTATATTACCGTCTTCCTGAGAATTACAGCGACCGTCCCACCATCGGCTACATCAAAGGAGACAAGTTCTCCATCCTTTTTGAATCCGGAAGCTCGAAACGTCACGCACATGAAATCCAGAACGAGCTGCTTGCGCAGAAGCTTCCTCTTCCTTCCTTTGTCGCCGTCTCTCACTGGCATTGGGACCATACGTTTGGAATATGCGGATGGAACGTGCCGGTCATTGCGGGAAAGGAGACGAACCGGCATCTGAAACATCTGGCAAGACTCAGCTGGGATGAAGAGTCGATCAAGGAAAGAGTCAAGGCCAGAAAAGAGATTGAATTCTGCTATCAGATGATGAAGAGGGAATATGCATCGGATTTCGCTTCCATCGAGGTTGTCCCGGCTGATATCGAATTCAAGGGAGATCTGACACTTGATCTTGGAGGTGTTCACGCATGCCTGATTCCCGTGGGCGGGCCGCATTCCTTGGATTCTGTCGTTTGTTACATCCCAGAAGACAGGTTCGTCTTTCTCGGTGACAGCGACGGGAAGAACCTCTATCTGCTGGACTGGAAGTTTGATATAGCCCATGAAGAAGATCTGGTTCCCACCCTCTCTTCACTTCCATTTGATGAGGATCTCCTCCAGTCATACAGGGAGGTGATGGAGGGATTGGATTTTGACACCTGCATTCCGGGACATGCCGGTATCATGTCGAAAACCGAGCTTTTCTCCAGCTTGAGGAACTGAGGCTGCCATGGAAAAGATTCTTGAGATGCATGGGATCACCAAACGGTTTCCAGGCGTTGTGGCGAATGAGAATGTCGATCTTGTGCTTTACAAGGGGGAAGTCCATGCGCTCTTGGGAGAGAACGGAGCAGGGAAAAGCACGTTGATGAACATCCTCACGGGGATGTATTTCCCCAATGCCGGACAGATACTCTACAAGGGTTCTCCGGTGGAGATTGACAGCCCCGAAAAGGCAGTGAAGCTCGGAATCGGCATGGTCCATCAGCATTTCAAGCTGGTCGACACCCTGACTGTTGCCGAGAACATCGCGCTGTATTCCCATGCTGAGGGCAGGTTCATCAACTACCGGAAGATGATGGAGAATGCGGAAAAACTCTCCTCTGCTTTTCATCTTGCCATCGATCCGGCAAGAACGGTGGGGGAGCTCTCCATCGGCGAGCAGCAGAGGGTGGAGATCCTCAAGATTCTCTCTACCGGTGCTGAAGTCCTGATACTTGATGAGCCGACGGCGGTCCTTACTCCGAAGGAATCCGAAATCCTTTTCACCTCGTTGAGGCAAATGGCGGATCAAGGGAAAGCCGTGCTGGTGATCACCCACAAACTGGGAGAAGTGATTGGGTTCGCTGACAGAGCCACGATACTTCAAAACGGCAAGAGCGTCGGAACTATGCTCATCAAGGATACGAATGCAGAGGATATCACCCACATGATGGTAGGCCACCATGTGGAGGGTATCTCAAACGACAGGAAACACCAAATCGGGAAACCTGTCTTGGAGTTGAAAGAAGTCTGCTCTGTGGATGACAGGAATGTCGCGATGTTGAAGGATGTTTCTTTCGTTCTCCACCAAGGAGAGATACTGGGTATCGCTGGTGTGGCGGGAAACGGACAACGAGAGCTGTGCGAAGTGATTGCGGGACTCAGAAGTATCACATCCGGGAACATGATGGTCAAAGGCAAGGAATGTGGAAGATGGGATGCGAAGGCTGCGGTCAATCGAGGTGTCTCCTATATTCCTGACGACCGGATAGGAATCGGGCTGGCTGGCCATTTGAACGCGATGGACAACCTTGTCATGAAGGATTTCACCTCACCCCGTAACAGTCGGTTTGGCATATTGAGGAAAAAAGAAGTCAGGACAAGATGCCAGGAGATTGTGGAGAAATACGATATCCGGTGTGCGGGTTTGGATTATCCTGTTTCTTTCATGTCTGGCGGCAACATCCAGAAACTATTGATTGCCAGAGAGGTGGACCTGGGCCCTGACATCATCATCGCTTCCTATCCGACCCATGGTCTTGATATCGGTGCCACCGAGAGTGTGCATCGCATCCTCCTTGGGGAGGGAAGAAAGGGGAAAGCGGTTCTCTTCATCTCGGAAGATTTGGATGAGCTGTTTGAGATTTCCGACCGTATCGCTGTCATGTGTTCGGGACGATTGAAAGGTAGTGTCGACATTGCTGATGCGAGTATCCGGAAAATTGGGTCTATGATGCTTGACGGAATGGGGGAGGAGCATGCGATACAGTATACGATTTGACAAAAGGGAGCATGTGTCATGGCATGTGAGGGTGCTTGATCCCATCTTGTGCGTGGCTCTTGCGTTGCTTTTCTGTTCCATCATCATTTCCCTTGAAGGTCATGACCCTCTGGTCGTCTACAGAAGAATGTTCAAGAATGCCTTCGGATCCCCATTCAACCTTTGGGAAAGCATGCTTCAGGCGATTCCTTTGATGTTCTGCAGTCTGGGGGTGTCGGTTGCTTTCAAGATTTCCATCAGCAACATCGGGGCGGAAGGACAAGCCTCGATGGGCGCCTTCGCAGCCACCGCAATCGCGCTTTATTGCAAAAGCATTCCTGCGCATCTCGTGCTCCCCGCGATGGTGGCATGCGGATTCCTTGCCGGAGCCTTGTGGGCGGTTTTGACGGTCATTCCTAAAATCACCCTCGATGTGAATGAGACAATCGTGACGCTCATGAGCAACTACATTGCACTTTTGTTCATAGATTACTGGTGTTACGGCCCTTGGAGGGATCGGACGGGAAACAACTATCCTTACTCCGCCGTATTTCCGGAGTATGCGCAGTTCCCACGCTTTGGCTCCTCCAGGCTCAATACCTCCTTGCTGGTTGCCTTGGCCATCGTGCTCTTCCTGTTCTTTTTCTACCGATACACGACAGAAGGCTATAAGATGAAGGTGATCGGAGACAACCAGAAGGCCGCAAGGTATGCCGGTATTGATGTCAAACGAAGCATCATCACCGCCATGGTGGTTTCGGGAGGAATCGCAGGCCTTGCCGGAGTCGCTCAGACGGGAGGAGTCTCCCTTCGCCTTGAACCGAATATCGCCAATGGTGCGGGGTATACCGCCATTGTCATCGCATACATGTCACACCTCAATCCGTTTGCCATCGTCATCGTCTCCATTCTGTTCGGAGGCTTGGTGCAAGGTGGTTTGAGCCTACAGATCATCGGCATATCGAGCAAGATCGTCACGATGTTCCAGGGAGTGATACTGTTGTTCGTCCTTTCGGGAGAAATCTTCGTAAACCATACCCTGGTCGTGATGAAGAAGGGAGGGAGGTGAGACATGGAAAAGTTCGGATATATCCTCGCTTCCTCCCTTTCCGCATCGGCTGCGGTCATGTATGCGACCCTTGGTGAGCTGCTGTCGCAAAAAGCCGGTACGTTGGATCTCGGGCTTGAAGGGGTGATGCTGGTTGGAGCCATGACAGGATTCATCGTCACCTACAACACAGGGTCGGTCGCCCTCGCGATCATGATAACTTTGCTTGTGGGTGCCGCTTTGGGTCTGCTGTTTTCGTTCATCACCGTGACGCTGAGGGCGAATCAGGTTGTCTCTGGTCTTGCGCTTGTTTCTTTTGGAACCGGCATAAGCGGATATCTGGGTAAGAGCTATATGAGCAAGACCCTGACTGTGAAGTGCACGAAAATCGCCATACCCTTTCTATCCGGCATACCCGTGATCGGTGATTTCCTGTTCAATCAGGACATCCTTGTCTACGGGCTGTATCTGCTTGTTCCCCTTATGTATTGCTTCCTCTATCACACGGGACAAGGGCTCAAGGTGAGGGCGATAGGCGACAATCCCGCGGCGATAGATGCCTGCGGCGTGAATGTGTTCAGAGCCAGGTATGTCTGTACGATGATCGGCACTGCCATCGTCGCACTCGGAGGTGCCTATCTCACGATGGCCCATACGACGACCTATACGGACAACGCAACCGCTGGCGAAGGGTGGATTGCATCCGCACTTGTCATTTTCTCCTTCTGGAACCCACTCCTTGCGGCTTTTGGCTCCCTCTTTTTTGGAATCATTTCAATCGTGGCGCTGCGCCTCCAACTTTCCCAAGTGCCTGTTTCCTCTTTCTTCATCAGCATGCTGCCCTACCTATGCACGATTCTCGTCCTTGTGGTTTCCGCCTCGGGCAGTGGTAGAAGGCTGGGGCATGCTCCCAAAAGCCTTGGTGTCTGTTACGACAGGGAGCTTAGATGAAATCTCATAATCCTATAGGAGGGATAAGGGAATGAAAAAAGCAATCGCGTTCGTCCTTGCGTCGCTCATGACGTTGTGCTTGTTTGCAAACGGAGCCAAGGAAACTTCTGCGTCTCCCCAGCAAGGCGTGGACATCTCGACAATCAAGATTGGGGCTTTTTCCAACGGGCCGCTTCTTGATGGTGGCTACACAGAAGCCTTCTACAATGGCATGCAGGCCGTGATGAAGAAGTATGGAATCAAGGATGACCAGGTGATCATCGTTGAGAACATTTATGACGGCACGCCAGCTGTACAGAACATCATCCAGCAGCTTGTCAACGAGGGTTGCAACATCATTATCGGACACTCCAACGGATACAATGAGGATCTCGATGTGTATGCGGCAAAGTATCCTGACATCCGCTTCTATTGCTATGAAGGCACCTCGTCCCCTCGGGTCAACTGCTATTCCATCCACAACCATCAGGCGATCTATCTGCTTGGCTACCTCTGCGCTTTGATGTCGAAAGGCGATGAGCTTGGATTCATCGCTCCGATGCAGAACGCCCACATCATCCGTTCGATTGACGCATTCGCGCTTGGCGCCAAGGCTGCCAATCCTGATGCGAAAGTCAAAGTGATGTGGGTCAACAGCTGGTGGAATGCGAACACCGACAAGCTGTGCGCGGAAACATTGATAAGCGAAGGCGTGACCGCCATGGCGTATTATGGGTCGACTTCCGCCGCCCTCCAGGCGTGTGAGGAAAACGGCGTGTACTGCACCGGATTCCATATCGACATGCATGACTATGCCCCCAATGCCTGCATGTCATCCTTCTGCTGGAACTGGGAACCGATTCTTACAAAAATCGTCGAACGCTATCTGAACGGGGACAAATCCATGGATATGCTGCTCGGAACCATCGCGGACGGTTCGGCATATATTGCTCCCATGAGTTCCTTCGTGCCTGAGGATGTGCAGGCGAAGGTGAATGCCATGCAGCAAAAGATCGCGTCGGGCGAGGTGGATGTGTTCGCCGGGCCAATCTATGACAATAAGGGAAACCTTCAAATCGCGGAAGGCAAGACTCTGGAGGAGAAGGACCTGTTCTCCGTCTTCTACCTTGTCGACAACGTAATCGGGAATCTGGACTGAGAAGGATAGCCTTTGCTGTCAAGAAGAGCAACGTGCCTCATGGTGGCGTGCCTGGGGCGCGTTGCCTTGTGTCCGGTAGGGCTTTCGCGGGATCAATCAATTACATGGCGAAGATATGAGGTGTCGCGAATCGGGAAGCAGGACTGCGACCCGTCCACATGAGTATCGGGAGCGTTCGGAACGGTTCTCAAGGCGGGACATCTGTGATGCCCCGGTGATTGGTGGTTGTTCAGTTCTCCAGAAATCGCTCTCCGATGTCCTGGCGGTACCAGGATCCCTCAAAGTGGATCTTGTTGATCTTCGCATAGGCGTTCTTGTTGGCCATGTTGATGTTCTCGCCCTTGCCGACGATGGTCACCGGTCTGCCGCCGACGGTAATCGGCTGCCCGTCATGTCTCTCGACTGCGCCGAAGAAGACCTGCGGCTCATCCTTGAAGGAGTTGAGCTGCATGTAGGCAGGAAGCGGATCGAGCACCTTGCCGATTTCGGGAGCTTGCGGGTAGCCCTTGCTGGCGATGACGATGGCGACGGTGCTTTGGGTCGAGACGCTCAGCTGGTAGCTTCCCAGGTTGTCGTGCTCCATCGCATACATGATGTCCAGAGCATCGCTCTTGATCAGCGGGATGATTGCCTGGGCGGAAGGGTCGTTGAAACGCACGTGATAGTCGACCAGGATCGGACCGTCCTTGGAAAGGATCACGCTGAACGTGAGTACTCCATGGTAGGTGAGC
>CAJMOS010000057.1 GCA_905215015.1 uncultured bacterium
GCGGACGCATCCACACCTCGGCTGCCAGCGTCGCCGTGCTTCCTGAGGCCGAGGAGACCGACATCCAGATCCGTGACGAGGATATCCGCATCGACGTCATGCGTGCAGGCGGGCATGGAGGCCAGTGCGTCAACACGACCGACAGTGCCGTCCGCATCACCCATATCCCCACCGGACTGGTCGTCATCCAACAGGATGAGAAGAGCCAGCTGAAAAACAAGAACAAGGCGATGCGGGTGTTGCGTGCAAGGCTGTTCGACCTGGAAGAATCCAAAAAGAACGCCCAACGCGCCGCGGAGCGCAAGAGCATGGTGGGCACGGGGGACCGTTCGGAACGTATCCGTACCTATAACTTCCCGCAGAACCGCCTGACCGACCATCGTATCGGCCTGACCCTCTACAAGCTCGACCAAATCATCGCTGGAGACCTCGACCAAGTGATCGTACCCCTGAAAATCGCAGCCGGCGAGAAGGCCCTTGAATCCCTATGACGCTCACGGCGCTCGAGCATGAGGCAAGCCGCCGCCTTGGGAAACTGGGCGTCACCGGCACTCCCGACCTCGAGGCAAGGCTCCTGATGCAAAAAGCGACCGGGCTGGGAGATGTCGGACTGATCACCCACCGTTTCGACGAACTGGACAAGACGGTGCAGGACGCATTCGAAACGATGCTCCAACAGCGGCTTTCCGGCCGTCCGATGGCCTATATTCTTGGCCATCGGGGCTTCTATGACTTGGATTTCACCGTGGACGAGCGGGTGCTTGTCCCCCAGCCGGATACCGAGGCTTTGGTGGAAGACGTGCTGCGCACCACCAGGGCAGATGCGAACCTTGCGCTTCTCGACCTTTGCACCGGAAGCGGCTGCATCGGCATCACCTTGGCCCGGCATCTGGGATGCCATGTCACCCTTTCCGACCTGAGCGAAGACGCGCTCAAGGTTGCCGGAATCAATGCCAAGCGGTGGCTGGACGAAGGACAGTACACGTTGGTCCATAGCGACCTCTTCGCACAAATACCCGGCACCTTCGACCTGATTGTCTCCAATCCCCCCTACCTGACCCAGGAATGGATTGGAGAGGCTCCCGAAGAAGTACGCAGGGAGCCGATGATGGCGCTGGATGGCATGGGACATGACGGGCTGGACGTCATCCGCAGGCTTGCAAGCCAGGTGATGGCCCATCTTGCCCCTGCGGGACGCGTCTGGATCGAATGCGATTACCGGCAGGCCGCGACGGTGCAAGCCCTTCTACTTGCAAACGGCTGTTTGAGTGTGTACATTGGAAAGGATCTTGCTGGCAAAGATCGTGTCGTTGTGGGGGCGACAGACCATGTACGAGCAACTGATTGACCGTTTCATACACAAAACGTTCATGTATTCTCCTGACGACCAGAAAAAAATCCTGGCCGCCGCCATCTTTGCCAACGAGAAGCATGAGAACCAGAAACGGCGTAGCGGCGAACCCTACATCATCCATCCTCTGGCGGTCGGGGAAACGCTGATCAAGCTGAAAATGGACGCCGACACCATCTGTGCGGGACTTCTCCACGACACCATCGAGGATACCGCGACCACCTTCAGCGAACTCGAGCGACTCTTTGGAAAACCGGTCGCCGAGATGGTCGAGGGGGTGACGAAGGTCAGCGCCCTCAAGACGATGAACAAGAGCGAGCAGGAAGCCGAGACGATCCGGAAGATGTTCTTCGCCATGAGCCGGGACGTGCGGGTCATCATCATCAAGCTTGCCGACAAACTCCACAACATGCGCACGCTCCAGCACCTGAATCCGGAGCGGGCAAAGGAAATCGCCCAGGAATGTCTGGACGTCTATGCCCCCCTTGCCGACCGCCTTGGCATTTCCTGGCTGAAGGACGAGCTCGAGGACCTTTCCATGAAGTTCCTCAAGCCGGAGATGTTCGACTACATCAACAGTTACCTGCGTGGCAAGAAGAGCGAGCAGACCGCGTTCCTGGCCAAAATCGAGAAGCATATCTACCGCGCCTGCAGCGAGGCCCAGATTTCCGACATCATTGTCACCAGCCGGGTCAAACATGCCTATTCCATCTACCTGAAGATGACCAAACGGGGCAAGGAACTGAGCGAGATCTACGATATTCTCGGCGTCCGCATCCTCTGCGGTTCGATTCCCGAATGCTACACCATCCTTGGTGTCGTCCATTCCCTCTGGGCACCGGTGGAAGGCCGGTTCAAGGATTATATCGCCATGCCGAAGGCCAACAACTACCAGAGCCTCCACACCACCGTCATGGCATTTGGCGGACAGCTTCTGGAAATCCAGATCCGGACCAAGGAAATGAACTACATCGCCGAGTACGGTGTCGCCGCCCATTGGGCCTACAAGGCAGATAGCGGCAGTGGCGCCGGTGTCGACCACCACATGGACGACGCCCAGTTCAACCGCGTGCTCACCAAACTGAAGAGCTGGTCAAAGGAAATCGAACACAGCGAAACCTTCATGACCGACATCAAGGACGAGATCCTGAAGGACTCGATCTATGTCTTTACCCCACAAGGCCATATCGTCGAGCTTTCCGGCGGAGCGACCGCTTTGGATTTCGCCTACCAGATCCACACCGAGGTCGGCAACCATACCATCGGCGCCAAAGCAGACGGGCAGATCATCCCGCTCGACCAGCCCCTGAAGAACACCCAGGTCATCGAAATCCTGACCAGCCCGAGCGCCCGCCCGCACGTGCAGTGGCTGCGCTACGCCAAGACCACCAGCGCCAGACGCAAGATCAGGGCGTGGCTGAACAAGTACGACGAGAACGTCCTGATCGACAACTCGATCATCGCCAAGCGCAAGGCAGAGGACGAGCAACCGCAGCAACAGCAACCCGTACAGCACCAGCTTTCCTCCGTACCCGACGCAGACGGCATCGTCCGCCATGTCGCCAATACCGAGGGACACGTGCTGAAGGTCGGCCAGGAAAAGAACATGATGATCCATATCGCCCAGTGCTGCCATCCGGTTCCGGGCGATCCGATTGTCGGCTATATCAGCCGTGGCCGCGGCATCATCGTCCACCGCCAGGACTGCCCCAACCTGCGCAACATGAGCGAGATTGCCGACCGGAAGATCGAGGTCGAGTGGGAGATGGGCAATCCGAAGCTGCGCCGCACCTTCAACGTGATCAGCAAGCGCACCGAAGATCTTTTCAGCGAAATCGAAGGAGCCGTCCGCAAGTATGGCGGCCACCTGACCAGCGGCAACCTGCACGACGACGATATGGGCCGGCTGAACGGCACCTTCACCATCGAAGTGACCAGCGAGGACGCAATCGGGAAAATCCTCAAGGCGTTGAAGACCATTCCGTCAATCAATGCCATTTCCTCCACCGGCAGACAGTGAGAAACCCCTTGCAAAATGAACAATGTTCATTATACTGATAGTGAACACTGTTCATAGAGGGGGCAAACATGGCCAAAATCACCAAGGACCTGATCGTCAAAGGCGCCCAGCGGATGATCGAGCAGGAAGGATACGACAATTTCTCGCTCAGGGAACTGGCCTACCGGCTCGGAGTGCAGCCGTCGGCGCTCTACAACCATCTGAGGAATGTGCGGGATCTGGAAGATGCAATCAGCCTGATTGCGCTCGAGGAACTGGACAAGACGATTCAGGAGACCATCCGGAACCTCCATGGCAAGGAGGCGCTGCTGATGACGGCCAAGGCGATCCGCTCCTTCGCCCAGGCGAGACCAGAGCTCTTCCGCACCATCGAACGAGGAGGAAAACTGGAGAAGAGCGCGGCCCTCTTCGTCCATACCAAAGACCAGCTGGACCAGTTCAGCCTGACCGCCGAGGATGAGGACCGCTTCACCAATGCCTTCCATGCCGCCATTTTCGGGTTTCTGATGATGGAGAGACGGCACATGCTGCTGCGCAGTGAAGAGGCAGAGGAGTCTTTCACCACGATGATCGCCCTCCTGCTCTCCAACCTGCATCCCACGCGCAGGGTGAACTGAGACATTTCGGGAACCTTCCGCTCAAAAGACAAAGAAGCAGTTCCTGGATTCGCGGGGGGCAAAACCCAAACGAAACGGGCCCGCCCACAAGGACGAGCCCGCACTACCATGGCCTGTTTCGGTTACTTGATGGTGATGGAGACGGGAATCGACCAGGTATCGCCATCCTCATCGGTCAGGGTGATGGTACCCTTCTTCACGTCACCGCTCGAACCGGAAGCGACCACCACGAAGGTGCCGTTTCTTGTGGCGCCAGGAGCGATGTAGCGGCTGGAAAGATTCCCGGTAAGGTTGGTCACTCCATCCATATCCAGCGACACCTGGATGCCGGAAAGCGCCTCGTTGCCCTGGTTCCTGATGGTGAAGACAAGCGGTACCTGCTGCCCGCTGGGAATGGTCATATCCTTGTAGTACCGGGTCTTCACATCACTGAACGCCACGCTTTTCCAGAAAGCGGTATAGGTGGCCGAGGAATCCTCGCTCACGGTGACCGTGTCACCCTCAAGTTTGTTGCCCGCCTGGTCATACCAGCCATCGAACAGGTAGGAGGCATCCGGGGCTTTGGTCTCGGGCACCTTTGCGGTACTGTCCGTGACGAACTGGTCGATACCGGTAATCGAATCCGAGAACTTCACGCCCTTCTGGAAGATGGCGTACAGGGTCTGGTCCGAATAGGGCATCTCAATCGAGGTACCAGCCTCGTAGGTGACGGCGTCAGGGGTGATGCCCCATCCGACAAAGACACCTCTGTCGCTGGCGTAGTCGATCATGGGAAGCTTGACCTGCTCGCCCGGACGGACCGTGATGGTCTGCTTGAACGAGTAGCGGCTCCGCTCTCCCTTGTTTTCCAAGGTCATGGTGAGCGTCGGGCGATAGTACGGGTCATTCTCGTACAGCCACTGGCCCCACTGGCTCTTCTCGTCGTCACTGGCAGCGCTCATCATTCTTTCAACCAGCAGCTCGCTCTCGTCCCGGGAGATGGAGGGCGCTTCCAGCTCGTTCAGCTGGTCGAGCGTCTGGTAATAGGCACGGCCGTTGTTCTGGGCATAGGCCTTGTCCAGTTTCTTGCGAAGAGCGCTCGAGGAAGACTCGAACGAATCCATATCTTTTTCATAGGCTTTGCGGATGTCGGAGAAGCTGGCCTTCTCCAGGTCAAGACTGCTGAAACTGCCACTTGCGGCAAACACACTCGAAGCCGCAAGGACCATCGCCAGTCCTGCCGCGAATACTTTCGATCTCAAGGAAACTCTCATATGCTTGCACCTCTTGGCTACGAATATATTCCATTCCAGGCAAAAAAGCGCACCGGGGCTCGTTTCTTTATAATTCTCCACAAAGGTGCATCCAATCCGTGAAGTTCTGAGAAGTAGAGGAAGGTCCGTGCCCCGCAATATGTCGGAAATCCTCTCATTGTGACGAAACGGCGTCTCGAAGCATAAGGCGGGGACCCCTTCCTCCCACACGGGAAGGTCGGGGTCCCCGGCTTATCGATCAGCCAACGCTCTTGAAGACCGCGCCGGTCGAGGCGCTGGTGACCATCTTGGCGTAGCGGGCCAGATAGCCGGTCTTGATGGGGCATTCCTTCTTGACCCAATGCTTCTTACGCTCGGCAAGGGTCTTCTCGTCAACCAGCAACTCCAGCTTGAAAGCGTTGATGTCGATCAGAATCTGGTCTCCTTCCTCCACCAAGCCGATCAAGCCGCCTTCGGCAGCCTCCGGGCTGACATGGCCGATCGAGGCACCCCGGGTCGCTCCGCTGAACCGCCCATCCGTGATCAAGGCGACGGACTTGTCCAGGCCCATGCCGGCAATCACGCTGGTCGGCTCCAGCATTTCCCGCATGCCAGGACCGCCTTTGGGCCCCTCGTAGCGGATGACCACCACGTCACCCGGTTTGATCTTGCCGGCGAGAATCGCCTTGTCGGCTTCCTCCTCGCTGTCAAAGACACGGGCCGGACCCTGATGGCGAAGCATCTCGGGAGCGACGGCACTGCGTTTGACGACGGCACCATCGATGGCCAGGTTGCCCTTCAGGATGGCGATTCCGCCATTCTTCGAGTAGGGATTGTCCAGCGGACGAATTACCTCGTGGTCAAAGACCTGCGCCTCGTCAATCTGCTGTTGGATTGTCTTGCCACTGACCGTGGGAAGATCGGTCTTCAACAGCTTGGCCTCTGCAAGCTCCTTCATGACCGCCATGATGCCGCCAGAGAACATCAGGTCCTCCATGTGGTCCTTGCCCGCAGGGGCGAGATGGCAGATGTTCGGGGTCTTGGAAGAAAGCTCGTTGATCTGCATCAGGTCGATGGAAAGGCCGGCCTCGTGGGCGATGGCGGGCACATGCAGGACGGTATTGGTCGAGCAACCCAAAGCCATATCGACGGTCAATGCGTTGGTGAAGGCATCCTGGGTCAGGATGTCGCGTGGACGGATGTTCCGGTCCAGCAGTTCCATCACGCGATAGCCGGCTTCCTTGGCCAGACGCTCACGGGCCGAGTAGACGGCAGGGATGGTCCCGTTGCCGGGAAGGGCGATGCCCATCGCCTCGCACAGGCAGTTCATGCTGTTTGCGGTGTACATGCCGGAACAGGAACCACAGGTGGGACAGCAGTGGTCCTCCCACAGGCGGACGCCCTTCTCGTCCAGCGTGCCGGCCGCATAACGGCCCACCGCCTCGAACATCGTCGACAGGCTCATGCCTTTCTTGTCGCCACCGGGCACATGGCCGGCCAGCATCGGACCACCACTGACAAAGATGCAGGGCAGGTTCAGCCGCAGGGCCGCCATCAGCATGCCGGGGACGATCTTGTCGCAGTTGGGAACGAAGACCAGTGCGTCAAAGGGGTGGGCTGTCGCCTCGATCTCGATCGAGTCGGCAATCAGCTCACGGCTAGCCAGGGAGTATTTCATGCCGGTATGGCCCATGGCGATTCCGTCGCAGACACCGATGCAGGGGAATGCGACCGGGTTGCCGCCAGCCTCTCTGACACCTGCCTTGACCGCGTCGACGATGCGCTTGATGCCGATATGTCCGGGAATAATCTCATTGGTGGAGTCGACGATGCCGATCATCGGCATGTCCAGTTCGCGCTCGGTCCAGCCAAGCGCCTTCATCAGCGACCGGTGCGGGGCTCTCTCGACCCCTTGGGTCACCACTTCGGAACGTAGTTTCTTTTCCATATTGCTCATACCTCCTGGGCGACCAGATCACCCATTTCCTTGGTTCCAACTTGTTTCATACCCTCTTCCATGATATCGGGAGTACGGTAGCCTTTCTCCAGCACTGTGGCAACCGCATGCTCGATGGCGTCTGCCTCCCGGGCCATGCCGAACGAGTAGCGCAGCATCATCGCTCCACTGAGGATGGTGGCCAGCGGGTTGGCGATGTCCTTGCCCGCGATATCAGGAGCGGAGCCATGGATCGGCTCATACATGCCCAGGCTCCCCGAGCCAAGGCTGGCCGAGGGAAGCATGCCGATCGAGCCGGTAATCTGGCTCGCCTCGTCGCTGAGGATGTCTCCGAACATGTTGCAGGTGACGATCACATCGAACTGCGCAGGGTTGCGCACCAACTGCATGCTTGCGTTGTCCACGTACAGGTGGCTCACCTGCACCTCGGGAAACTCCTTGCGCATCTCCTCGACAATCCCTCTCCACTTCCGGCTGGTGGCAAGGACGTTCGCCTTGTCGACGCTGCACAGTCGCTTGCCTCGGGCCATGGCGATCTCGAACCCCTTGCGGACGATCCGCTCGATCTCGCCATCGTGGTATTCCATCGTATCGAAGGCGTAATCGCCCTCGCTGCCGCGCTTGCCGAAGTAGATGCCTCCGGTCAGCTCGCGGACGATCATGATGTCAAGGCCGTCGGCGATGATCGAATCCTTCAGGGGGGAGGCGGCTTTCAGCTCCGGGTAGATATGCGCCGGGCGCAGGTTGCAGAAAAGGCCCAGGCCCTTGCGCAGCGCCAACAGCCCCTTTTCCGGGCGACGGGATGGCTCGATGCCGTCCCACTTCGGACCGCCGACGGCGCCAAGCAGGACGCTGTCGCTCGTCTTGCAGGCAGCAAGCGTCTCGTCGGTAAGGGGAACGCCATATGCGTCAATCGAGCATCCCCCGAAGAGATGCTTTTCGAACGTGAAGCGATGGCCGAACTTCTCAGCCGTCCGTGCCATCACCTTGATCGCCTCGTCGCAGATATCGGGACCGATTCCATCACCGGCCACCACCGCGATATGCTTGTTCATTTCTTCGCCTCCTGCTTCATGTAATTGGCGAGTCCTCCCGCGGAAATCAACGCCTGCATGAATGGGGGGAAAGGCTCGGCCTGGAAGGTCTTGCCCTGGGTCTCGTCGGTGATGACGCCCTTGTCGAAATCGATCGAGACCACATCTCCGCCTTTCACCACGTCGCAGGCCTCGGGGCATTCGAGGATCGGCAGGCCGATATTCAGGGCGTTGCGATAAAAGATGCGGGCAAAGGAACGGGCGATGACGCAGGAGATGCCGCTGGCCTTGATGGCCAACGGGGCATGCTCGCGGCTCGACCCGCAGCCGAAGTTCTTGTCGGCGACGATGATGTCGCCGCTTTTCACGTTGCGAATGAAGCCACGGTCCAAGTCTTCCATGCAGTGGCTTGCCAGCTCTTTCGGGTCACTGGTATTGAGATACCGCGCCGGGATGATCACATCCGTATCGACATTGTCTCCGTAACGAAACACATTTCCACGAGCCTGCATCAGTTCGCCTCCTTCATGAATGCCGCCGGATCGGTCAGGTATCCGGTCACCGCGCTGGCGGCGGCGGTAGCCGGACTTGCAAGATAGACCTCGCTGGTCACGTCACCCATCCGCCCGACAAAGTTGCGGTTGGTGGTGCTGACCGCTTTCTCCCCGGTTGCCAGGACACCCATATAGCCACCAAGGCAGGGACCGCAGGTCGGAGTCGAGACAACGCAACCTGCGTCGATGAAGATGTCGAAAAGCCCTTCGTCCATCGCCTGCTTGTAAATCCGCTGGGTGGCGGGAAGGACGATGCAGCGGACCCACGGGGCGACAGTGCGCCCCTTCAGGATCGCCGCGGCGGCCTCTAGGTCGCTCAGCCTGCCGTTGGTGCAGGAACCAATGACGCTCTGGTCGATACGGACCTCGCCGATCTGGTCGAACGTCCTGGCGTTCTCCGGCAGATGGGGAAAGCTGACCGTGCTCCTGATTTGGGACAGGTCGATCTCGTAGGTTGCGGTATAAGGGGCATCCTCGTCGGCCTGGAAAATGACAGGCTCGCGCTTGCAGCGCCCTTCCAGATAGGCGAGCGTCTTCCCGTCGACCGGGAAGATGCCGTTCTTGGCCCCGGCCTCGATCGCCATGTTGCAGATGGTGAAGCGGTCATCCATCGTCAGATTGGCAACTCCGTCACCAGTAAATTCCATGCTTTGGTACAGGGCCCCGTCCACACCGATCATGCCGATGATGGAGAGGATCAGGTCCTTGCCGGACACATAGGGCTTGAAGGCGCCATGCAGGATGAACCGGATGGCGCTGGGTACCTTGAACCAGTCACGGCCCGTGGCCATGCCGCATGCCATGTCGGTAGACCCGACCCCGGTGGAGAAGGCACCCACCGCACCGTAGGTGCAGGTATGGCTGTCAGCCCCGATGATCAGGTCGCCGGCGTTGGTCAGGCCTTGTTCAGGCAGCAGGGCATGCTCCACCCCGGCCCTTCCGGTTTCCCAATAGTGGGTGATCCGCTGGGCGTAGGCGAACTCGCGCATGCACTTGCACTGGGTCGCCGCCTTGATATCCTTGTTCGGAGCGAAGTGGTCGGGTACCAGGGCGATCTTGTCCTTGTCAAAGACTTCCGCACGGCCAAATTTCGGAAACTGGCTGACCGCCGGTGCGGTGGTGATATCATTGCCCAACACGAGATCCAGGTCTGCCATGACCAATTGTCCGGCATGGACCTCCTTCAGGCCAGCGTGTCTGGCCAGGATTTTTTGCGACATTGTCATTCCCATATTCAGTTCTCCTCGGAATCCTTGTCCGTGTGGCCGATCAGCATGTCGTTGGACGCATCGATCTTGTATGCCGACATCCCTACTCCGCTCGGCTCGACTTCCTCGTCCAGCATCAGGTTGATCGCGCTGACGCAGGAGAGAATGGACGCCTCGATAATATCGGTCGACACGCCACGGCCACGGTAGAAGCCCCTGCCGTCGGAAATCTTGACCAACGCCTCGCCTTGGGCGTCCCGGTGCTCGGTGACCGCCTGGACACTGTAGTCTTCAAGGCTGAAAGGATGACGGACAATCTTCTCGATGGCGCGGAGCGCTGAGTAGATTGGACCGGTTCCATAGGCGACTCCGGTGACGTTCTTGCCGTTCTTGGCAAGGGTGACACAGGCCATGCTGTTGATCGTGTTGCCACTGGAAACGGTGTAGGAAACCAGTTTCCAGACATTCTCGCGCTTGCTCGGCCTGCTTTCCATCAGGGCGATCAGGTCCGCATCGGTGATGCTCTTCTTCTTGTCCGCCAGGTTCTTGAAGGACTCGAAGATCGCAGGCATCTCGCTGTCGGTGATGTGCTTGTAGCCAATCTCCTCCAAATGACTGCGCAGGGCGTGGGCGCCGCTGTGCTTTCCGAGAACCAGGCTGGTCTTCTGGACACCGACCGACTCGGGTGTCAGGATCTCGTAGGTGCGGCTGTTGGCCATCATGCCATGCTGGTGGATGCCGCTCTCATGGGCGAAGGCGTTGGTGCCGACAATCGCCTTGCTCGGACTGATCTTGACACCAGTGATGGTCGAGAGGAGCCTGGCGGCAGGATAGATCTGCTGGGTGACGATACCGGTCTCATATGGGTACTCGTCGTGACGGGTCTTCATCTCCATGACCACTTCCTCGATGGCGGCGTTGCCTGCCCTCTCTCCGATACCGCAGACGCAACCTTCTACCTGACGGGCTCCAGCCTCGATCGAGGCCAGCGTATTGGCAACCGCCATGCCCAAGTCGTTATGGCAGTGGGTGGAAAGCACCACCTGGTCGGCACCCGGAACCTTCTCCAGGACGGTGCCGAACATCTCCTTCATGTCCTTCGGAGTGGCGTATCCGACCGTATCGGGCAGGTTGATGGTGGTGGCTCCCGCCTTGATGGCGGTTTCTACGGCCCGACACAGGTATTCAAGGTCGGTACGGGTCGCGTCCTCGCAGGAAAACTCGACGTCCGGACAATAGCGACGGGCATAGGTGACCGCCATCCTGATCTGGTCCAGAGCCTGCTCGCGGCTCATCTTCAGCTTGTACTGCAGGTGCAGGTCACTGGTGGCGAGGAAGGTATGGATGCGTGGATGCTCCGCCTCCTTGACCGCATTCCAGGCGGCATCGATGTCCTTGACCAGCGCTCGGGAAAGGGACGCTACCGTCACGTCCCCCATCACCTTGCTGATCTGGTGGACCGACTCGAAGTCCCCAGGAGAGGCGATTGCGAAACCTGCCTCGATGATGTCGACGCCCAAAGCCTTCAACTGGGCGGCCATTCTCAGCTTCTCCTCCAGGTTCATGCTGTACCCTGGAGCTTGCTCGCCGTCGCGCAGCGTCGTGTCGAAAATCCAGACTCTTGAATTGTCTGCCATACCATACTCCTTTCCCGTGCCGGGATATGCTGATACGGAGGAACCGGCATAGTTCCGGCCCCTCAAGTGTTTCATGGTTGGTGTGTGTGGTGTTTCAGTCCGCATCCTCATTCCTCCAGGCGATTGTGGTTCTACGACTTCCCGTCACCCGTTGGAATGTCTCTTCTCAGCGAGTGACGGACGTAAGGAGGAGGGATAGGGAACATGCGTAAGGAATATCCGTCCTGTGGTACATACCCTGTTCCTCCTCAAAGGCTGAAAGATGCTTGTAGTTGTATTAGCAAGTTGCTCGCTTCTCTGTCAAGCGAAAGGGAATGGAGGAATCAATGGGGTCAAGCTATGGCAAAATCGTGCGCAATCTCCTATGATGAAGGCCATGCAAGGAGCAAAGACCGAATGAGTTATACGGTGGTTCTGGTAGAAGATGAGAAGATTGTGCGTGATGAACTGGTTGCGAGCATCAACTGGGACAAATTGGGCTTGCATCTGGTAGGAGCTGCCGGTGACGGACTTGAAGGCGAGGCGATGATCAAGAAACTGGAACCCGATATCGTCATTACCGATATCAGGCTTCCGGGCATCGACGGCCTGGAAATGCTGGGCCGTTGCTCGGTCGACCACGCGGTGATCCTGAGCGGCCACACCGACTTTTCCTACATGAAGACTGCCATCCGGCTCGGCGTATTCGATTACCTGCTCAAGCCGGTTGACGACGACGAGCTGGAGCAGACCCTGTTCAAGCTGGTACAGCGCATCAAGGAAGAGGACAGCGACTATGAGCGGCTGAAGAAGACCCGCACGCCCAGCGGCACCGAGCTGATCGCCCTGCCCCATGCGGTCAACAACCACGTGGTGGACAACGCCATCGGCTTCATCGCCACCAACTATGGCAAGCCGGTCGGGCTTCAGGAGGCGGCACAGTTCCTCGGACTCTCGGAAAGCCACCTGTCCCGCCTGTTCAAGGAGGTGACCGGCCTGAACTTCCTGCAATACCTGAACGCATGGAGAATCAATAAGAGCGTCGACCTGATGAAGGACCCGAAGCTCAACATCGGCGAGATTGCCACCCAGTGCGGCTTCCCCACCCCGGGATACTTCGCCAAGATTTTCAAGCGTTTCTCTGGTGTCACGCCGACCCAGTACCGGGATGAACACTCCGCATTCTGATGGGAAAACGCACGACCACCCTCTTCCGGCTGCTTTTGACCGCCTTTCTGGTCGTCATGCTGCTGCCGGTCGGGGTTTTGCTCGCCAGTTACCATCTCTGGGGCAACCAGAATCTGGTGCGCAGTCTCCAGGGACAGGTCCAGATTGCCACGGAGCGTGACGCGCAACAGATTTCCAGTGTCCTTGACGCCTTTCGGCATGACGCCTACCTGCTTTCCACCAACCCGGACACCATCCGTATTCTCGAGAAAGACCCCCAGCAAATCAGCGGAGAGGAAAGCAGGAACATCTATGCGCAGATGTTCCTCACCATGCGCAGCGAAAGCAGTTCCGCCATCGCCACCATTGTCAGCAACAGCGGCAATGTCCGCCTTTCCACCCATGAGTTCCCCAGCGACTACGACCTGCGATTCCATACCAATGGCTGGGACCTGGACAATGTCCTATCCCAGATGGAAAACCGTTCCCAGACGGCGAGCATGATCTCCATTCGGGGCAGACAGGCATCGAACACCGGGGAACCGATCATCGCGACCATCATCCGACGTGTGTACAACGCAGAGGGAAAGAACCTGGGGTACGTGATTGTCGAGGTGACCAACGAAGCTTTCTCCGGCAAGCTGAACCGGAACTCGATGCTGATCGACGAAATCCTGATTGACCGTGACGCATTCTACGCCCGCAGCATCCTGCATCCCACCATCTCCGGCGGGTTTGACCGGTTTCCTGCCTTGAACGCGAAAATGGAACTGGCGCCTCACTCCTATGTGGCCAACGACTCGGTGGTCAACATCAGCCCGCTTGCCGGGACCGACCTGCTGGTGGCAGGCACCATCAGCGCCACACCCTATCAGAACAACATGCAACGCTGGCTTCTGGTAGTGGCGATCTCCATCATCGTCGGCAGCGGCCTCGCCATCCTGGTCGCCATGGCGTTCACCCGTTCGGTCGACCAGCCAATCAAGAGCCTGGTCGCGTCGATGCGGGATGTCGAGCAGGGCAACATGAAGCCGACTGCGGGCCGAACCAACATCAAGGAAATCAAGGAACTCGACGCATCCTTCAACCGGATGGTCGGGCAGATCACCAATCTGCTGCAATTGACCAGGGAGGAAGAGTCCAAGGTGGTCGAAGCCGAACGCAAGGCGCTCGAAAGCCAGATGAACCCTCATTTCCTCTTCAACACCCTGAACACCATCAAGGCGCTTGCCCGCATGCATCACGAGGACCAAATCTACCAAATCACCTTGAAACTGGGAAAACTGCTGCGCAGCACGGTGGACAACCACGAAAGCGAATGTTCCATCGCCGAGAGCATCGACCTGATCGAGAGCTACCTGACCATCCAGGGCATCCGCTTCGGCGAGAAGCTCCACACCGACATTTCGGTGCAGGATTCGACCCGTGACTGCATGACCCCCAAGCTGATCATCCAGCCGATGGTGGAGAACGTCATCGTCCATGGACTGGAACCCAAGGCGGGCGACTGGCATATCTCCATCAAGGTCACGGAATCGGAGGGGATGCTTACGATCGTCGTCTCTGACGACGGCATAGGCTTCGACCGCTCAAGTCTTCCCTCCAATCTGGATGACTTGGAAGGGAGCTCCCATGTGGGCGTCTACAACGCCTACCGTCGGATCAAGATGCGCTTTGGGGACAAGGCCCTGTTCACCATCGACAGCACGGTGGGAGCAGGCACCACCATCACGATGCGGATGCCTGCCATCCACCAGTCGGGAAACGAAGCGTGATTACCGGAGCCCCTCGTCGATGAGCTCCTGCGCGGCGCTTTTCAAGGTCTGGTAGGCTTTGGAGGGTTCCACACCCTCAAGCATGACGCGCTCCACCGCGCGAGCGATCAAGTCCTGCATGGCGCTGGAGACCGGCCCCGAATAGGCGGGCTTGCTTGTCGCCATATCATCGATGAAGACCTGATGGTAAGGCACCACCTCCAAGGATGGAGAATCCAGCATCAACTTGGTAGGCATCAGCAGCCCTGTCTCGGCAAGGTACTCCTCACTGTGATGGAGCAGGAAGCCAATGAAATTCCACGCGGCCTCGCGCGTTGCATCCGAGGCGCCAGCACCGACCATCAGATAATGGGCGTAGGTACAGGCGGAGACATGGCTGACGGCATGCTCGAACTGGGGGAAAGGCACAACCATCCACTCTCCTTTCAGAAAAAACGCGTTCTCTGCCTTGGCCATGCGATGCTCCTGGTAGATGCCGCTCAGGGCCATGGCGGCGGTGGCGTCATCCCCTGCGAAACAGAAACGGGCGTTCCGATAGGTGGGAGAACCAAGGTTCAGCCCATGAGGGCCCCACTGTTGCATGAAGGAAAGCAGCCGCACCCATGCGTCCTCTCCCACAATCGCCTCTTTTCCGTCCCTGCTGAGCAGGCTTCCTCCCAGCTGTTCCACCATGGGTACCAGAAAATTCAGATAATAGGGATAGCGGAAATCAAATCCACGCCGCTTCAGCACCGACCCATCCCGCACCACCATCATCTCGGAAAGCCGTACCACGTCCTCCCAAGTGCGGGGATATTCCTTCTCCGCGTCAAGGCCGACCTCTTTGAACCGTTGCTTGTTCAGGTACAGGCACCAGTTGGTATATTCCAGCGGCATGCCGTATATCTCGGAGCCGATGGTGACAGGGTCGAACACCCCGTCCACATAGGTGGAACGGAGCTCTCCAAGGGAGGAATATCCCACCGCCTCGGGATTCAGAGGCGCTACGTACCCCTTGGCCAGCAAAGGCCCAATCGCCTCCAAGGGCAGGTTGAAAACGTCGGGACCTTTCCCCGCCGCGAAAGCCCGGGGAATCAGGTCGAGCATCTCGCTGGTCGACTTGACCACCCGCTCGATATGGACATTCGGATGCAGTTTCTCGAACTGCCCGATCAGCCGCTCCTCCAGAGCCGTCCGCGCATCGTCCTCATGGGTCCAATAGACCACCGTGACTGATTCTACCGCCTCCCGGACATTGCTCGCCGCAAAGCATACGGCAAAAACGAGGAGGACGATCAGACAGGAAAAGGTAATCAGGATTTCACTGCGCCGTCTCATGGGGGGTATTGTACCCCGTTTTTGCTTGTATGCAAACAAATCGTGTGCCGTCAGCGCGATGGTCCACATTTTTTCCAAGCTTTTTTTGCCATGGTCGGGTACAATGGAAGCCATGGAACGCTATTTTTCCCAAGTTGCAGAAGCGCTGGCCATCAAAGGTCATCTCGTGCGCAGGACAATTGTTTCCGGGCCTCATGCAGGAAGCGAGGAAGTCACCTCCGACGATGGGCTGAAGCTCACCCGAGGCATCATGGAAGGTGACGCGATCGAAGAGGTCATCAGCGTCCGTCCGCACCTGTTCATCTATGGTGGCGGACATGTGGCGCTCGCCCTTTACCAGCTCGCCCGTCTGGGCAAACTGGAGGTCGACGTCTTCGACGAGCGCCCTGACTGGGGTAGCCCTGAGCGCTTCCCCGAAGCCACCGTCCACCAAGGAGGGCCGAAGGAAGCCTTGAAGGAACCAATCACCGTCCCGGGTGCCTACGCAGTGATCATGACCCACAACTACGACAAGGAATGCCTGGAGTATGCAATGAAGCAACCTTTCAGCTACATCGGCATGATCGGGAGCGCCACCAAGACGAAAATCGCCTTCACCTACATGAATAAACGCGGTTTCAGCGACTACGACCTCCGCAAGGTCCATGCCCCGATCGGACTTCCCATCGGAGGCGACACCCCAAGCGAGATTGCGGTCAGCATCATGGCCGAAATCATCCTCCACTATACCGGAGGGAAAAAACACCACATGGTCACCGACCCCGCACTGCTCCGGGCCGCGAGCCAAGCCAAAGACGCCGTCCTCGTCAGAGTGCTGGAGAACAAGGGCTCAAGCCCGGCCACGCCGGGAGCGATGATCCTGGTGCAGAGGGATGGATCCTTTATCGGCACCATCGGTGGCGGCATGATCGAAAAGACCGCCATCGACACAGCCAAGACCCTAGACCACAACAAGGTCGAGAGCTACGACATGTCCCGTCGCGGGAATCTCGACATGATCTGCGGAGGAAAGGCCTCGTTGCTTTACACCTGCATCAACAGCATATCCGATTCCTCGCTCGCATAAAGCATCGGAACCGGAGCGTGCAGGGAAAGCGGGAACCTGGCCGTCTCGGCCTGATTGAGGACGAGCAATCGGGCCCCTCCTTTCAACGCCCCCTCGGGCTGGTCGACCAGCCATTGCAGGAAGGCTTCATCCACCACTCCTTCCCGCGCATACCCGAAGCAGGCCGCGGCGATGGGCTTGCCGAGCGCCGAAAGCCCCATGACGGCAATCGAAAAGGAGCCGGGAACCACCACAGGATCCCGGACGGTATGGTATTTCAACGGAAGGCGGCGGGAACCGTCCGCCTCGACCAAGAGATAGTCGTAGAACGGCAAAAGCAACGAAAAAGAGGAAAGCTCCGGAGCACACACCTTGCCGTTGCCATACTCCCGGGCATAGAAGACCCCTTCGCCGACACGAGGCCGATAGGAAAAGACTCCGTCATCCAGAAAGACCCTCTGCACGGGATAGGGACGGCACGAGGGACTTGCAAGCTTGGTGGTCGTGGAGAGCAGGACGGAATGTCCTTCCCTTTGCATCTTCTCCGCCAACAAGCACATCAGCGTGGTCTTTCCCCCGCTGCCGGTAAGGGAGATGATCTGATGATCCCTGATTTGGTCCCATAGATACTCGCTTAGTCGCATGAGGATAGTATACCACCACGAAGCAACTCCTGGACGGTGTGCTTGAGGGAAGTGGTGCCGCATCACCGGGACACAACGTTCCAGCCGTATGCCCTCTTCACTTTCTGGTTCGGGAAACGGAGGTAGTACAGCGAGAACCCTTCTTCGTAGCTCCCGATGGCCAGGTACCCCGTCTACAGCAGCAACGCCTGTATCTTTCCCGGATCTCCTTCGTAGTAGCGTACATCCGCCACGTCAAAGGTCGCAAGGGACCGCTTCGCCATCTCCCATTCCAGATCCTCCGTCACGTCGAGACGCATCGACTGCTTCGCGTCCCACATCAACTTCATGACGCCCGTCTCACTCCAATAGTCGTCGATCAGGACAACCACCTTCCCCTGCACGGCAAGCTTCTCGATAAGGTCCGAGAACTGCTCCCTTTTGCCCTGGAAGATCGCCTCCAACGTGGAGATGGTCAGCGTCTTCCCGGACTTTCGTGGCCGGTAGAGAAAGAACAGCTTGTCCATCCCCATGACCATCGAGGCCAGGTAGGATGTCTTGTCCACATATCTTGTCTTATTGGAACATCCAAGGCTGCCCCGTGGTGTGGACGGTCTTGCCGGTTGGCATTTGTCCATGGACTCCTTCCGGTACTGTGCCCGTAGGAGACATGCCGCATTCTGGCCCCGTCCGCATGACGGGACGGCAGGGAGCGGCCACGAAGCACTACCTATCGGATTTTTGCCTTGCAAGGGCCTCCTGGATGCCGGCACGCTCTTCCATGGGAATGTCCAGAAGGTCCATGGCCTGCCCCACCGGCACCGCAAGCCTCCTGGACAGGTTCGCGACCAGCTGCACGCTTGCTTCTTTCCGCCCTTGGGGAATTCCTTGCAGCATTCCCTGCTGTCTTCCTTGCCGCAGCCCGAACTCCACTCCCTCCCGCCTCAGGGCGGCTCCCATGCTCT
>CAJMOS010000058.1 GCA_905215015.1 uncultured bacterium
GGACACCCTCTGGTTCTTGCGTGGCTTGCTGTCGTTTCCGCGCCGTTTCTTGTATGGTGTGTCTGTGGGGGGGCGCAATGCGGATTGGAAAGAATCTTCAGTATTACCGGAAACGGAAAGGGTTGTCTCAGGGGCAGGTCGCCGACCTGGTGGGGGTCTCCTTCCAGACGGTGAGCGCCTGGGAGCGTGACGCGTATCTGCCCCAGCTCGACAAGCTCGCGAACCTCGCCGAGGTGCTGGACACAACGCTTGCCGAGTTGTGTTCCACACATCCTGCCGGTTCCCCTTCCTGGGAGATGAAGGACCAGATGTTCTCGGTGGACCACATGTACGCGTTCATCCGGAGTTTCGCTCAAGGTTCAGGGGCGAGGCAGACGGCGGCGGCCCTCCCGTATGCCAGGAAGATGCATGAAGGCCAGTTCCGGAAAGGGAACGGGAAGGTCCCGTATATCTACCATCCTTTGCTCATGGCCTGCCACGCCCTTGCCCTCCAGCTCAGGGAGGATGACCTGGTCGCCGCCCTGCTCCTGCACGACGTCTGCGAGGACTGCCGGGACGGGAACGGGAACCGTATTCTGCCCGAGCAGCTTCCCGTCGGCCCGGTGGCGAGGCAGGCGGTTCGGCTGGTGACGAAACCGGAAGAGAAGCATGACGGCTGGGAAGAGGAATACTATGGCGCCATTTCGGAAAACCGGATCGCGACCATCGTGAAGGTGCTGGACCGTTGCAACAACATCTCTTTGATGGCGGGGGGATTTTCCAGGCGGAAGATGGCGCAATACATCGCCGAGACGGAAACCTACATCATGCCCTTGCTGGATGTGCTGAAACGGCATTACGAGGCGAACTGCTACAACGCGGCGTTCCTGATCAAATACCAGATGCTGGGCGAAATGGAGAACTTGAAGAGGCTTCTGTAGGAAGTCTTGTCGGTTTGCCTTCTGTTTTTGCAATGATACAATATATACAGAAAAATCGATATAAATACGGGTATTTTTCGTAAACTCGCATGATTGTTCTTTAAAATGAAAATAAATTGTTTTTGAAACAAAAATATTTGCATTGACAATAGCTTTTCCTGGCCATACCATGAAATTGGGAATTCTCCCGGATCGAGGTATACGATGAAAGCTACAGCTGTACGCCTGCATGGCGCGAATGACCTGAGGCTCGACACATTCGAACTGCCGCCCATCAGGGACGACGAGATATTGGTGAAGGTCGTTTCCGACACGATCTGCATGTCGACCTACAAGTGCGCCATCCTGGGCACCAAGCACAAGCGGGTCCACCCTGACGTCGCCGAGCATCCTGCCATCATCGGCCATGAGTTCGCCGGCGACATCGTCCAGGTCGGAGCGAAATGGAAAGACCAGTTCGAGCCCGGCATGAAGTTCACCAGCCAGCCTGCCCTGAACTACAAGGGGACGATGTTCTCGCCGGGCTATTCCTACGAGTACTGTGGCGGAGACGCCACCTACTGCATCCTGCCCCACGAAGTGATGGATCTGGGCTGTCTCTTGCGCTATGACGGGGATGGATACTTCGAGGCCTCGCTTGCCGAGCCGATGTCCTGCTGTATCGGCGCCTTCCATGCCTGTTTCCATACCAAGATGGGCTCCTACGTCCATTCGATGGGCGTGAAGCGGGGAGGAAAGATGGCATTGGTCGCCGCGGCCGGTCCGATGGGCTTGGGCGCCCTGACCTACGCGATCCATATCGATAACCGTCCCTCGCTGATTGTCCTGACCGACATCAACAAGGAACGCCTTGCCCGGGCGAGGAAGCTTTTCCCTCGGGAAATGCAGCAGAAGCTTGGTGTCCGTATCGAGATTGTCGACACCTCCGCGATGGGGAATGTGGCGAAGGAGATCCGGGCCGCCTACGCCCCCGATGGCTTTGACGATGTCTTCTGTTTCGCCCCGATTGCCAGCGTGATCGAGACCGCAGGCGACCTGCTTGGTCGGGACGGATGCCTGAACTTTTTCGCCGGTCCGACCGACAAGACCCTGCATGCGCCGTTGAACTTCTACGACGTCCACTACAACGCGACCCATGTCATCGGCACTACCGGCGGAAACACCGAGGACATGAAGGAATCGCTGAGGATGACCGAGCAGGGAATTCTCGACCCGGCGGTGATGGTGACCCATGTCGGCGGCTTGAACTGCGCGGCCGAGGTGACGCTGCACCAGCCCCAGCTATCTGGCGGCAAGAAGCTGATCTATACCCATATCGACATGCCCCTGACCGCCTTGGAAGAGTTCCGGAGTCTGGGGGCGAAGGACGAGCGGTGTGCCGCTATCGCCGATATCATCGATGCCCACAACGGCTTGTGGAGCGCCGAGGCCGAACGGTATCTGCTTTCCCATTGGAAGCAGGGCTGAGAGAGAAACCATGAGCGTGACGATTACCATCCAGCATGCAGTGAAACGCTACGGAGCCAACACGGTCATCGCAGACCTGTCACTTGCTATCAGGAATGGAGAGTTTTTCACCTTGCTCGGTCCTTCGGGCTGTGGCAAGACGACTCTGCTGCGCATGATCGCGGGGTTCAATTCAATCGAGGGTGGAGACTTCTTTTTCAATGAGAGGCGTATCAATGACTTGGATCCAGCCAAGCGTAACATCGGTATGGTCTTTCAGAACTACGCCATCTTCCCGAACATGACGGTCCGCAAGAACGTCGAGTTCGGGCTGAAGAACCGCAAGTTCCCTGCCGAGGAGATACGGGAGCGGGCCGACAAATACTTGAGGATTGTCCATGTAGAGATGCTTGCCGACCGTATGCCTGAGCGTCTTTCCGGTGGCCAGCAACAACGCGTGGCACTTGCCCGTGCCCTGTGCATCAATCCGGACGTGCTGCTGATGGACGAACCGCTTTCCAACTTGGACGCCAAGCTCCGGGTGGAGATGAGGACTGTCATCAAACAGATTCAGCACGACGTTGGTATCACAACGGTCTATGTGACCCATGACCAAGAGGAGGCCATGGCAATCAGCGACCGCATCGCCGTGATGCGGGAGGGGGTGATTCACCAATGCGGAAGGCCGAAAGACATCTACATGCGTCCTTCCGACTTGTTTGTCGCTACCTTTATCGGCAAGTCGAACATACTCAGGGGTACCCTCTCCATCGAAGGGGACAGGGCCTTTGTCGTGCTCGGGGACGGCTACCGGATGGAGGCACCTTTTGTGGACCTGGCCCTGTGCAGGAATGGCATGGCAGTCCAAGTTTCCTGCCGGCCGGAGGAGTTGCATATCGAGGCGGGAGACCATGCAGGGATAAAGGCCGTAATCGAGGACAGCGTGTTCCTCGGCTTGAATACCCATTATTTCACCAAACTGGATACCGGAGAGCTTGCCGAACTTGTCCAGGAGTCCGATATGGAGGAAATCATGCCTCCAGGTTCCCGTGTCACGCTTCAGGCAAATACGAGAAAGGTCAACTTGTTTGACGCATCCTCTGGCAAGAGCATCATGCAGGGTGTGCACAACGACCTTGGGTTGTGAGGGAGCGCTATGGCAAAACGAAGGATATGTGAATTCTGGAACATTTCTGCCGTCTTGATCTTGTTGCTCTTCCTTTTCTTCCTCGTTTATCCGATTGCCGGATTGCTGAAAGAGGCGGTCATTCTGGAAGACGGCCGGTTTTCATTGGATGCGTTTCACCGCTTCTTCTCAAAACCCTATTATTACTCGACGATCGCGAACAGCTTCCGCATCGCCGTCTCCGTGATGGCGTTCAGCCTGTTGCTGGGGATTCCTTTCTCCTATTTTTATTCATTTTACCGCCTGAAGGGTAGGCGGTTCTTGTTCGTGGTCTGCCTGCTGTGCACGATGAGCGCTCCGTTTATTGGGGCGTATGCATGGATTCTCTTGCTGGGAAACAACGGCCTATTGACGAAGCTGGTCAGGGGGATTGGGCTGAAGCCGTTCTCCATCTATGGCTTCCAAGGTATCGTGCTTGTACAGACATTGAAACTCTTTCCTTTGGTGGTCATCTATATGAATGGTGCCTTCCGGGATATCGACAGCACCTTGATGGAGGCTGCCGAGAGCATGGGATGCAAAGGGGTCAAACGTTTCTTCCAGGTCATCATGACCCTGACGATGCCGACCATTCTGGCGGCGGCATTGCTTGTGTTCATGCGTTCATTCGCTGATTTCGGCACGCCGTTGCTTATCGGGCGCGGGTTCATGACCTTCCCGGTGCTGATCTACAACGAATACCTCGGTGAGAATGGTGCGGATTACCACTTTGCGGCCGCCACCAGCGTGCTTGCCGTCATTGTCACAGGAGTCATTTTTCTGATTCAGAAAGCGGCTACCAGCCGCTTCCGGTTCACGATGAACGCGTTGCACCCGGTTGAGGTAAAAGAGCCGAAAGGGGTGGGCAGTGTTTTGATGCACGCCTACTGCTACTTGGTCGTGGCTCTGTCGATGATGCCCCAGCTCTATGTCATCTACATGTCTTTCCGTAGGTACAACCACAGCATTCTTCTTAAGGGCTACTCTTTGCTCAACTACCAGAAGGCCTTTAGCAAAAACTTGTTCAGGGCTATCGGAAACTCGCTGGTCATCAGTTTCTTGACACTGGCCGTCATCGTAGTGATTGCCGTCATAATCGCCTACCTGGTTGTTCGCAGGAGCAATCCGCTGAACCATCTGATCGACACAATCTCCATGTTGCCCTACATCATGCCAGGCGCCGTCATCGGCATCGCCTTGGTCATCGTGTTCAGCAAGCCACCGGTTTGCATCGCAGGGACTTTGGTCATCATGATTGTTGCCCTTGCCATCAGGAGATTGCCGTTCACCAGCAGAAGCGCCACGGCGGCGATGATGAAAATCAGTCCAAGCATCGAGGAAGCGGCAATCAGTCTTGGCTCGCGCAAATTGAACACCTTCGTGAAGATTACTGTGCCGATGATGGGAAGCGGCATCATCAGTGGAGCGGTATTGAGCTGGGTCTCGATTATCACCGAGATGAGCAGTGGCGTCATCCTGTATAACAATCGTACCATCACGCTTACCATCGGTACGTATGTCGCTATCAACAATGGGGTATACGGCGAGGCCGCCGCGTTCGCGACGATAACCACGCTCCTGACCATCATTTGTCTAGCTGTCTACCTGAAGTGCACCAAGGCGGAGGATGTCCATCTGTGAGAACCCCGAAGCTGTTCGGGAAAAAGGAGATAAAAAATGAGGAAAAAACTGGTACTTGCCACTGTGCTGGCAACAATGGCTTGCCTCACTGCGTTTGCAGGGGGAGCAAGCGAGCAGACGACGAAGGGCGGCGTTTCGTCCGCGACCCGCCCCTCCTGGGCAAAGAGCGCTGACGAGGTGAAGGGGACCCTGACGGTCTACACGACGATGGATGCCACCCAACAGGATATCCTGCTCGATGAGTGGAACAGGCTCTATCCGGGTTGCAAGATCGAGATTGTCGCAGACTCGGTCGGCACGCTTGCAACGAAGATCAGAAGTGATGCTACCAGCGGAGCCGATGTAGTCATTGGCGGCATGTTCGCGGCTGATGGGGACAAATACCACGACATCCTCCAGCCGTATACTTCGGTCAATGACACGGAGCAGGATTTCCATGATCCGACGGGTTACTACACCTTCTACGATGTCCAGGTCATGTGCCTGGTGGTCAATCCGGACGTGCTGAAGGAGCTAGGTGTGACCGTCGAGGGATATGCGGACTTGCTCAACCCGAAGCTTAAAGGCAAGATCATCATCGCGGCCCCGGATGCAAGTTCTTCCGGATACCGGCAACTGCAGACCGTCCTTGCTGTCATGGGCGATACGTTCGACGACCAGAAAGGGTGGGATTATATTGCCCGTCTGATTCCGCTCTGTTACTCCACCAACTCCTCCAAGGATGTCTTCAATCTAGTCAATGAAGGCGAGTATGCCGTTGGCCTTTCGTATGAGTCGACCCCTGCCGGCATCATCGCCCAAGGAGGAGCGACCATGCGCCTCGTCTACATGAAGGAGGGAAACACCGCCATGCCTGGTGGCGCTGCCATCGTGAAGAACGCTCCGAACCTTGTCGCGGCCCAGGCCATGATGGACCTGCTTGCTTCCAAGGAGTTCCAGGACAGGCGTGCCGACCTTGCCGGCCGTGGGACCAACAGGAACTGCAAGGCGAGCAACCTTCCCGCCAACAACACACTTGGGTTGAAGGATCTGGATTATGGGTATCTGGCCGCCAACAAGAGCAAGCTGATGGATCATTTCAACGATCTCTGGTCATCCCTTCACAAATAGAAGAAATCCAGTCCTTTGTCCTGCCACGGGGGGAGCCCCGTGGCTTTTATGTGCGTGTACAATTCCTGCTCCTTGTGTTTAAATAGGCCTGAGGAGCTTACAGATGGAACGTGACGCGTTGGCACAGGATATATTGGAGCGGTTTGTCCGCTACGCGAAGGTGGACACCCAGAGCAACGAGGCTGCCGCAGAGCGGGGCAAACACCCGTCGACCGATATCGAATGGGATTTGCTCAGGATGCTGCAGGCTGAGTTGCAGGAGCTCGGGGTCAAGGACACGGAGCTGGACGGGCATGGCGTGCTGATCGGCCGCATCCCGGCCAGCAAGGGCAAGGAGTGCAAGCCGACCATCGGGCTGATGGCGCATGTGGATACCGCAAGCGATGTGAAGGGCAACGGTGTCAAGCCTCAGGTCATCGAGCGCTACCAAGGGGGGGATATCACCCTTCCCAACGGCTTGGTGATCGCAGCCAGCGAGAACCCGGAGCTGGCGCAATACCAGGGAGAGACCTTGGTCACCAGCGACGGCACGACGCTACTCGGCTCCGATGACAAGGCGGGTGTCGCCGAAATCATGGGTGTGGTCAAGCGGATCCTTGCCGACTCCACACTCCAGCATGGTCCCGTCGAGGTCTATTTCACCTCCGACGAGGAGACCGGCATGGGCATGGACTGCTTTCCGTACGACAAAGTCCGTTGCGACTTCTGCTATACCGTTGACGGCGGTCCCCGCTACTCGATCGAGCAGGAGTGCTTCAGTGCCGCCGGTGTGCGGCTCCACATCCACGGTGTCAGCTACCATACTGGCAGCGGCCGGGGCCGGATCGTCAACGCGATTACCGTCGCCAGCCGCATCTTGTCCAGCCTGCCGCAGGCCGAGAGTCCCGAGGCGACCGACGGGAGGTATGGCTTCTACGCTCCGATGAGGATTGAAGGGGCGTTGAACGAGTGCACGCTGAATTTTCTGCTGCGCGATTTCAGGAACGAAGAGATCGAGCGCCGCATCAGCGTCATGCGGAGCCTGTGCCAGGCGATGGAGGCGGCCTATCCCGGTTGCAAGATCGAGGTCGAGGTGAAGCACCAGTACTACAACATGGTCGAGGAGGCCAGGAAGAAGCCCTTGGTGCTCGACTGCATCTGGCAGGCAGGCAAGGAGCTTGGCATGCCGCTGTACGAGTCCTTGATCCGTGGCGGTACCGATGGTGCCCGCATGGCCCATGACCGTCATATCCCCTGTCCGAACCTGTTCACCGGCGGGCATAACCTCCATTCGGTTTATGAATGGGCGGCGCTTCCTGCCATGCGGGACAGCGCGCGTCTGATCTGCCGTATCCTGGAGATTGGAGCGCGGTGATGCGGCCGTTTTTGGCCTTGGTCCTGGCCCTTTGCCTGCTCTCTCCGTTGGGAGCGCTCTCCGTGCGGGTCGACGCCGCTGGCGCCCCACAGGCGGAGCGGGTTGTCGCCCTGGCGGTTCGCCATGCGGCCGAGGGGCTGGAGGGCGAGGACCTGCTGGTGACCCTTTCCTCGTTCAGCCAGGATGATTCGGTCACCAGCCTTGAGGTGACGCTCCGTGCGGGCGGAAACTCGATTGTCGAGCGTCCCCTTGTCGCCACCAGCGGGTGGGAAGGGCGGCTAGGCAAGTTGCTGGAGAGCCAGCTTTCCTATGATTTGCTGTTGCTGTATCCTCCCGCGTCGAACGCCGTGGTGTTGGAGGAACTCTATCTTGCCCGTCCCGTCGAGGGTTTCACCTTCAAGCCGGGACAGGTCTGCCAGAGTAGGAGCGTGGAAGGACGGACAGGCCTCTTGGTAGCCCGTGATGTCCATGAGGAGGTGGTCCGCTTTGACGCCCTCAGCGATCACGGAATCCGGCTTGGACAGGAACTTGTCCCGGCCAGCGGGCAGAGCGTGGAGGGCTGGTACAGCGTTTTCCCCCGTGGGGGAGAGATTGCTTGGAGCCTTTCCTGGCCGTATCCTTTCCAGCTTTCCCTCGCGTTGGCTGGCATCGACGGACACTTGCTTTTCGAGGCGGGGCTTGAGAAGCTCTGGCCTCTTTCCAGCGTCAGCCATGCCTGGTTCCTTCGCAACAGCTCGATTGGCGCGGCGGTGAGGATGGGAATCGCCTCACCCTTCGCCATCGGGGCGAGCGCGTCGGTCACCTGGCGGACGATGGTGACTACCTCGGTTTCTTTCGCGGTCAGCGGGAGATTGCTATACTATGGGAACCAAGAGGAGAAGCGGGCATGGCAGGACGGATATCAGCTTTTGTGCGGCGTTGGATACCACTGGTAGTCCTTCTTTTGCTTTCCTGCCTCACTGGTTGCAAGGTGCTTGACGGCACGTCGTTTCGCCCTTCGTGGGTCAGCCATCCGATTTCCCGGCAGGGGGTGACTGCATTTGTCGGCCATGGAAGCGACTCCAACAGTTTCAACGCCCGCCTCGAGGCGCTTTCCGATATCCTTTCCCAGCTTTCCGACTCGCTGGGGGAGGATGTCACGGTCAGCGGATGGCGCACCTTCTCTACCACCGGCAAGGTGCCCGACTATGACCTGAGCGTGGTCAGGGAGTTCGAGAGCGGTCCGGACATCTGGTTGATGGCGGAGGCAAGCACCAGCGCCATCGAGTCCCGCAGGACCAATTTGCAGAAGGCGAAGATCCAGCAGGACGCACTGGTCAAGGAGATGATGGAGGATGTGGACGAGGCCTATCGCAACAACCGGGACGTCGTCGCGATTTCCACGTTGCTCGACGCGATCTACGCCTGCGCCACCCAGCCGTCCTCGTACGACGTGCAGGGTTTGGTGAAGCTTGCCGTCTCTTACATGAACGCGATACGGATTTCTCTTTCCAAACGAGACCCACGCGGACCGAAGGTAGTGGTCAAGGTGCGTCGCCGCCAGATCTTGTTCAACCCGAAGGTGGTGGGCGCTTCGATCAGGGCCACCTTCGACGCTACCGATGTCTGGGGGAATTCCCGTACCGACTCGTTGCTTTTCGGATCCGGGGAGCGGGGGCAGTTCCAGTTCGTTCCCTACAGCGTGGCGATCAGCGACAAGGGCTCGATTGTCTTCTCTCTGGATGTCGCCGACAAGCTGGACCGATTGCGTCCGGTGCTGGATGCCGGCCTTTACGCGTCCCTCGATGCCGCCTATCAGTCCAGCCAGGTCTCTTTCCCTTACGCTCGGGTCAGCAAGTACAGCGGTTCTGCCATGCTGGTGGGGGTCGTCAATGCGGGTCCCTTCGACAGTGGGCGGGTCGAAGCGTCGCTTTCCAGCTGGCTGCTGGGCAAGGGAGTCGACTCCACGGTCGTCAAGCTTGACGGGGAGATGGACGAGGAGGCGCTCCGGCTGGTACATCGGAAGAACCCCGGGGCGACCTATCTGCTTTCCATGGAAATCCGCGAGGAAGGAAAGGCCGAGGTTTCGGATATTTCCCTTTGGATTGTCACCGGGAACATCCAGCTCTGGAACCTGCAAAGCCTGAGCCTGGTCGACCAGAGCGGGGAGATGACGCTGGTTGAGGAGTCCTTGGAGGATGCCTACCAGCAGGTCCTCCAAGTGGTTACCGACCGTTTCTCGGAGTATCTGTAGCGGTTTCATCGGTGCACTGGCTCCGCAGCCAGGCGATTTCTTCCTTCCATTGCCTGGGAGCGGGATTCTTCTCCTCCACAGGGGTCTCGAGGATCAGCGGGATGCCACTGACGCGCGGATCCTTGGCAATCAAGGCGAAGGGGACCAGCCCGATTTCCCCTTTGCCCAATGCGGCGTGTCGGTCGACATGGCTGGCAAGCTTTCCCTGCGAGTCGTTCAGGTGCATGCCCTCCAGTTTCCCGAATCCGATGACCTCGCCGAATTTCTCCATCGTCTGTTCGTATCCTTGCGGGGTGCGGATGTCGTAACCGGCGGCAAAGCAATGGCAGGTATCGATGCAGACTCCGAGCCGCTGGGGATACGAAGAAAGGGCTATGATGTCACGGATTTCCTCGAAACATCTTCCGACGCAGCCACCTTGGCCTGCGGTGGTCTCCAGGACGGGGTGGACTTCGGGAACCTGCTCCATCGCCCGGTCAAGGCTGTCGGCGATCAGGCGTAGCTCCTCCTGCACGGAAATGCGTCCCAGATGGCTGCCGGGGTGGACGTTCAGCTTGCGGAGTCCCAGAAGCCGGACCCGTTCCAGCTCCATGATGAAGGAGTCGACGCTTTTCCGGCGTTTTTCCGGCTCGGGGTTGCCCAAGTTGATAAGGTAGCCGGCGTGGGGAAGGATCTGGCTGGTGTCGAACCCAAACCGGGAGACGGCGCTTGTGAAGAGCTGGATGTCCTCTTCCTTGAGGGACGGGACGGTCCACTGCCGTTGGCTTTTGGTGAAAAGGGCGAAGGCGTCCGCCCCGATGGCATGGGCGTTCGCCGCCGCGTTGCATAGGCCTTTCGCCACGCTGGTATGGGCTCCAAAGTGATGCATAGCCTAGCATGGCCCTTTCCGCCGGTTTCCGCAAGTTGCCAAATAGACGACTTTCGGGTACGGTTACGCTATATGAATCAACCAGTTGTTGGCGACTGTATCGCCCACTTCACGCTGCAAGAGGTACGTCCTCTCGCAGAATACCAGGCAGTCGGATACCGTTTCGTCCATGCCAGCGGCATGGAAGTCTGTTTTGTGGAAAACGAGGACAACGAGCAGTTTTTCAGCTTTGTCTTCCGCACCATCCCTGAGGACGATACCGGGGTCGCCCACGTTCTCGAACACAGCACCTTGAGCGGTTCCCGCCGCTATCCGGTCCACGACCCCTTCATCACCCTGGACAAATCGAGCGTCAACACCTACATGAACGCCATGACCTATCCGGACAAGACCATCTACCTGGCATCCAGTCCGCTTTCCAAGGACTTCGACAACCTGCTGGACGTCTATGCCGATGCCGTTTTCGCCCCATTGCTCCGCAAGGAGACCTTCGAGCAGGAAGGGGTGCGCCTGGTTGACGATGGAGAGGGGGGCCACTGGGAAGGGGTGGTGTTCAACGAGATGCTCGGCTCGGCCAACGACCATGACTCCATCGTCGCCCGAGGTGTCAGCCGGAGCCTCTTTCCCGATACCTGCTACGCCTATGAGTCGGGAGGAAACCCCACCTCGATAGTCGACCTTTCCTGGGAGCGGTACAAGGAGTTCTACCGGAACCACTATGCCAGTGGCAACTGCCGGCTTCTGGTCTACGGGAACAATGACATGCGGAAGATCCTCCATATGCTGGATGAGCGTTACCTGCATGACGCCCCGTACACGGAGGCGCTTCCGGCTCCCCGGCGCAGCACCACCTGGAAACCGGACGCCAGGGCCTGCTTCCTGGCCCCGAAGGAAGAGGGAGGCAGGCGTGGTGATGCCTCGGTGGTCCTTGGCTGGGCTACCGAACCAGCCGACGACAGCCTGTCGATCCTGACCCTGAACACCATCGTCGACCTGTTGCTGGACGACCCGAGCTGTCCTTTGTACAAGGCGTTGCTGGACAGCGGCCTTGCCGAGGACATTTCCCCGGAGAGCGGCATGATCGCCGATTTGCGCGACATGACCTTCCTGGTCGGTTTCAAGGGAATCGATCCGGCCCGCGCCGATGAGGCGGAGCAGGTGATCCTTGCCAGCTTGGAACGGATTTGCCAAGAGGGGATTGGTCGCGAGGCGATCGAAAGCAGCCTGAAGCGCGCCCGCTTCAAGCAACAGGAGATTACCGGCAGCGTGCCGATGGGGTTACGGATCCTCAGCCGTTCGATCCATGGGTGGATGGACGGCAAGGGGCCCTTCGCCACGATGGAGGCTTTCCCGGTTCTCGACCGGCTGGAAAAGGAAATCGCGAAGGATCGCCGCTACTTCGAGCACTGGATCGAGAAGCACCTGCTCGCGAACCATCACCGGGTGCTGGTCAGCGTCGTGCCCGACGAGCGCTATCTCGCCGACCAGAAGCATGCGCTGGCGGAGAAGGCCCGTGCCGCCTTGTGTGAGGAAACAAAGGAGGAGAACCGTCGTTTCCAGGCCTTTGAGGACACGGCTGACGATCCCCAAGTGTTGGCGACACTACCCCATCTTTCCCTTTCCGACCTTCCACTGGATATTGTTCCGGACGCCTATGAAGAGCGAAGCGTGGCTGGAGTGCCGCTCTGGTGGCGGAAGCAGTTCACCTGTGGCATCGACTATGTGACGCTGGCTGTCGATGTCTCCGACTTTACCGAGGAGGAATATCTTCCGCTGACCCTCTACAGCCGGTTGCTGACCATGACCGGTTGCGGGGGGTTGGACAGCAGGGGGGTGAGCCTTGCCCTCAAGCGCCTCTTCGGCGGCTTCAACGTGGTCACCGACAGCGCGAGCGACATACGCGATCGGACCAATCGCGGCTGGTTCTTCGTCCAGATGGGATTCCTCAGCCAGGATCGTGACGAGGCGCTGGACTTTGCCGCGCGCCTTCTTCTGGGTGCCGACCTTGCGGATCCTGCGCGGATCAAGGTGGCGCTGGGCGACCTGAAGGGGGACTTTGCCGACAGCATCACCTACAACGCGACTCTCTTCGCCACCCAGTGCGCCTCATCGTTCTTCACCGAAGCCTCACAGGATGCCGAACGGCTTGGTGGCATCGCCCAGTGGAATTGGCTGGCCGGTATCAAGGAATCGGATTACGCCGTTCTTGGAAAGAGGATGCTCGGAATCCGGAACCTGCTCTGCCAGCGTGGCAGGTTGGTGGTCGGCGCCACCGGTGGCGACAGTACCTTGGTGGACGCCCTTTCCCGTTTCCTTGGGCATTTCCCCGCTGGGCGTAGCCGTGAGGCGGGCCGTCCGTTCACGCTTCTCCGGCCTGATGAGCACCTGCAGCGGGTATTCGCCCTTCCGAGCAACGTCGCCTATACCAGCCAGGTCTGCAGGACTCCGGAGACGACCGACCGCCTGCAGGTGGCTCAGACACTGCTCAGCCAGATGCTGGCGACCGGGTGTTTGTGGAACCTGGTGCGCATGCGTGGGGGAGCCTATGGCGTTGATGCCAGGCCGGATTTGATGGAGCGGCTTTTTGTCTTTTCCTCCTACCGCGACCCGCGGATCACCGCGTCGTTGGAGGATTATCGCAAAAGCCTGGAGGCGCAGGCCTCGCATCCGGCCGACCCTTCCGAGCTGGAGAAGGCGAAGATTTCGTATGTCGGCATCGAGTTGCGGCCGAAGGGGCCGAATCAGGATTTGGGCACCTTTTTCCGCCGCAAGCTCTATGGATATGACGAGATGCTTCGGGCAAAGCGTCGTTCCGACTTGGTCTCGATTTCCCCGGAGGAAATCCAAGAGGGTGCCCGCGTGCTGGCCGAATCCCTTTCCAAGAGTGACGCGACAGTGGTGTTCGCCTCGTCTGCCAGACTGCGCCAGGAGTTTCCTGGCTGCGTGGTGGAGCGGCTTCCGCTCTGAAGGGGGAATCATGTACCTGTTTACCGTACGCCATGGCGAAAGCGAGTGGAATGTCCGGCGGAAGATCTGCGGGATGGTGGACGTCTCCCTTACCGAGAAGGGGTGGGAGCAGGCGCGCGAGGCGGCGAGGATCCTGAAGGAGCACCAGCAGGAGAACCAGATCAGGCATATCCTGGTCTCGCCGATGCTGAGGGCGCGGCAGACAGCCAGCTGCATCGAGGAGGCGCTTTCCTTGACAGCTGTCCTTGAGCCGAGGATCCACGAGATTGATTTCGGTGACTTGGAGGGAGTCAGATATGACGACCCGCGCTACCAGGAACGCAGGTCGGACCCGTTCAACCGCTTTCCGGGAGGGGAATCGTTGGTGGACGTTGCTGCCAGGCTTTACCAGGTCATCGACACCCTGCCGGAACGCTTCCATGGGGAGAATGTCCTGTGGGTCTGCCATGGGATGATGAGCAGGTTGACGGCAACCTATTTCAGCAGCTATACCTTCCAGGCCTTCCAGGACATCCGCATCCGCAACTGCCAGATCGTGCGCTACGACATGGCGGATGGACGCAAGGCCCATCATTCCATCAAGGATCCCGCTCAGTTCGGGTAATGGAGAGGGATCCCCTGTTGCTGGAGCGCGTCCTGCAACATGTGGAGATTGATAGCCTCTGCCCCGCTTGATCCTTCGAGCATCAGCCTTGCTGCAGTGGCTGCCGCCTGTCCGGTCAGGGCTGCGACGGGAATTTCTCTGGTCACTTCCCACGCCCAGCCGTTTGCGCTGATGGACCGGCCGGCAGTCAGAACGCGGTCGGCTGTTGGGCTGTACAGCGTGCCGAAAGGTATCTCGTACCATGGGCCGGGATGGATGAAATCGGGGCAGAGTCCGATCGAGTCTGGCTGGTGCTGGCAGGAGTCATCCTCGGCCAGTGTCCGCTTGCCGACGATTCTCCGGGTTTCCCGGAACTGGGGCATGGTGGGAAGAGTGGTGATATCCCTGTCCTTCCCATCCGTTTCCGCCAGCTTCCTGAGAAGCCTGCGTTGCCCTTCGCGGACCAGGAAGGTGACGTCCTCGCAGGTGGTTCCGGCGCTTCGGGAAAGCTCTGGAGGCTGGCTGGTCCCGAAAAGGTTGCTGCCGACATTGATCCATTGGTTCAGGTGCTCGACGCTCCCCTCGGCTACGGCTTGCCTTGCGTAATCCAGGGAGCTCAGGTAGGACATGTAGGTGAACCAGTTCTGCCCGGTCCTGGTTGGGATTCCCAAGCGGTCCAAAAGGATACCATCCCCCGTGGTGTCGATGACGACATCTCCCTGGTAGGCTCTCCTTCCATTCCTGGTCTCGACCATCACCGTCGTTCCGTCCTTGCCTTTTTTGGCATCGACGACGAGCGCCTCCATCAGCGCCTCGACCCCCTCCTTGTCCAGCAGGTCGTTCAGCGCGAGGGCGAAGATGTTGGGAGAGAAATGGAACTTGGTCCGAACCCCTTCCGGCCCGCAAAGGGGGAAACCACGCCATCGTTCATCCAGAGCCTGGTAGCCCCACTTCAGGGCAAGCTCCGCTAGCTCCTGGCTCATGCCGGCCATGATCCTGTTGCCTTTGCCGTCGTCCAGCGGTTCGTAGTATCCGACCAGTCCGCTGGTGGCCAGACCCCCGAACAGGACACGGCGTTCCAGAAGAAGCACCCGTCGAATGCCCAGCCGTTTCGCGCTGACCGCGGCGGAGATGCCTGCGACTCCCGCGCCCGCGACGATCAGGTCATAGCTTCCCGCAAGAGGGGTGATGCGCGTTTCCGTGATTTCCATACATTGGTTGTACCTGAATACCGGTGCGCTGCGCAATCGGTGGTCATCTTGTGTTTTTAGGTGTGTTGTCGTATAAGGAATGTGCGGGAAGGAAAGGACGTTGTATGGGACGGATGCTGGCGGTACACATCGGTGATTCCTTTATCACCTATGGCCTTTGCGAGGAGGATGGTTCGTTCGTCGAGGGAAGCCGCCAGGCAGTCCCCTCCCATAGCGATGGCTCCGCATACGATTTGATCAACGCGCTCGGCCAGGTGCTTGAGCCGTTCCAGGGGCAAGTCGGCAGGGTCGGTGTCAGTGTTTCCTGTCCCTTCGATTACGCCCACGGCGTCTTCCATATGACCCGCAAGTTCAGCGCGATGAACGGGCAGGGCATTTCTCCCATTTTCCTTGGGCTCGGCATGCAGCCTACCTATCTGAACGACTCTACCGCGTTCCTGCTTGGCGAGACCTTGTACGGGGTTGCCCGCCAGCATCCCTCCTGCAGCGGGTTGATGCTGGGCACCAGCCTTGGCTATGCCATCTCCTACAAGGGAAAAATCCTGGTCGACGACCAGGACGAGCCTGCCATCCAACTGGAGAAGAAGCCCTACCATGACGGGCTGGTGGATGATTATGTCTCCCGTAAGGCAATCCGCCGTGAATACCACCAGCTCTCCGGCTTCCCCGACCTGGTCGACGTCGACGAAATCAACCGTCGGGCCGAGCAAGGGGATTTTTGGGCCAGAAGGGTGTTCAATGATGTGGGGACGAGGATCGCCACGGCCCTACGGACCAATATTCCCCGCCGCCTTTACGGGAATGTCTTGGTGCTTGGCGGGAAAATCGCCTATGCCAGCCGTTTCCTGGCTCCCCCGATTTCCAACCTGCTCGGTATCGATGTGGTGCAGGCGCAACATGTCGACGACGCGGTCCTTCGTGGAACCGGGGCCTACCTGGCCCGTGGCCGTGAAGAGCTGGTCTGGACGGTCGAGGGCCGTCAGGAATAGCGAGGGAAAACGTCCTTTCACCGCACTTCCGCGACGACGCGGGCCGGTTCACCGGAGAGGCCTGCGATATTGAGCGGATAGGTGTGCATGTGGAAGCGGCTGCTTCCCGCTTTCAGCAACAGCACATCCAGGTTGCAGAGGTTCTCGATGACGAAGACGCTATGGTCGGCGCAGTACTGGTCGGTCGGGGTGTGCTCCGGGCCCCGCCGCAGGCCCGAGTTGTCGACGCCAATCAGGCGTATGTGCTTTCCTACCAGGGCCTGGATCAGCTCTTGGCTCACCTGCGGGTGTCCATGGTGGTAGTCCGGGCTGTCGTAGGGATGTTCCTCGATCCATGCGGTGCGCAGCAGGACGAAGTCTCCTTGGTGGATTCTGGAAAGGTCTACGTCGTCAATTCCGATTTCCTCTTTCCCCGGCACGTTGAAGATCAGTCCCTCGGTCTCCGAGTAGTCCAGCGGGAACTGCTTGTCCATGATGTCGAAATGGGTGCCCAGATGGCCTGGTCCTCCAGCGGTATTGGCTGAGATCATCGATGCCTTCAGGGGATATGTCAGATCAATAAGCATGGTCTTTGCTCCTTTTCGTCCACCAAGGATAATGGACGGTGCCGGGCCGCGCGTCAACTACTCGGCTTGCCGGATTCGGGACGAGTCGGCTACAATTTTTTCCACGAGGTCGTCATGAGCACAGGACTGGTGATGGAAGGTGGTGCCATGCGGGGCATGTTCACCGCAGGGGTCATGGATGTGATGATGGAGAAGGGAATCACCTTTGATGGAGCCATCGGTGTCTCTGCCGGAGCTTCCTTCGGGTGCAACTACAAGTCTCGACAGATTGGACGGGTGATCCGGTACAATGTCCGCTTCTGCCGTGACTGGCGTTACTGCAGTCTGCGCTCGTTGCTTGTCACCGGCGACCTGTATGGAGGACATTTCTGTTATCATGAGATTCCCTTCCGGCTGGATCCTTTCGATGTCGGGACCTACCAGAAGAACCCGATGCACTTCTATGTGGTGGCCACCGACTGCGAGAGCGGATTGCCCGTCTACCAGCTGTGCGACAAGGGGACCGGCGTCGACCTGAGGTGGATGCAGGCCTCCGCCAGCATGCCGATTGTCTCCACCCCCTCGGTCATCGATGGCAGGCGATACCTGGATGGGGGTATCGCCGATTCGATCCCCCTGCAGAAATTCCAGGAAATGGGGTACGGGAAGAATGTGGTGATCCTGACCCAACCGTTGGACTACGTGAAACATCCTCAGGACAAGATGGGACTGCTCAAATGGAACCTGAGGAACTATCCTCGCGCCTTGCATGACTTGATGGTCCGCCACGAGACCTACAACGCCCAGACTGCCTATGTCAGGGAGGAGGAACGAAAGGGCGACGTCTTCGCCATCAGGCCCGATGCGCCCCTCGCCGTCGGCGCGGTTTGCCATGACGCGGACGCGTTGATGCGTGTCTATCTGGAAGGGCGCAAGGTGGCCATCCGGAGGGTGGAGGCCATGCAGGAATTCCTTGCTGGTTGAGCCGGTTGCTGTGCGGGAGGATTTTCCGGTAGGATTGTTTGCATATTTCCATTATTATATTCCTTAATAGGAATATATAAATGTATTTTAATTGTCATCACAGCCATGGGGAAGGTAACGGAATTGTTCGGGGCGGATGCCATGCGGTATCGGAACCTGGTGGTGGATTCCCCAATGCCTCGTGGCGTCTTCAGCGGATATGGCCGTCGGGCAGGGTGGACGACCTTGGGGGGATTTTCGGCTTGTTGGAGTTTCCGGCCATAAAATCTCTCCCCATGGGAAGGGTAG
>CAJMOS010000059.1 GCA_905215015.1 uncultured bacterium
GATTTCTATGACCAGAAGGCGCTCGAGCAGTCCCTGCTTGGGGGGACCGCCATGACCCTCTCCAGCCTGCTGGACGGCATTTTTTCCCGCAACGACCCTGCCAATCTTTCCGCTGAAAGCATCCATGACTTGAACGGACAACTGTACCAGATCGCGAGCCATGTGCTTTCCGCCCAACAGGGAGATGCGAAGATGGAGAACGAACCCATGCTGCTTGCATGGTTGCAACACCCACATGGCGATGGCAGGGAGGAAGTGAGGGCATACTTCCTGGAGGTGCAGCGGCATGTGGCGAGCCTTGCTCCGAGCGGGGCCGAGGTGAGCCTTGCGCGGGATGCGGATTCCTTCATCGCGACCCATTACCAACAGCCACTGAGCCTGGACATCATCGCCAGCCGCCTGGGAGTGACTGGCAAGTACCTTTCCCGTGTCTACAAGGCGCAAAGGGGAGTGAACATCACCAGCGCGGTCTCCCGCATCCGCATGGAGCGGGCCAAGGTGCTGCTTCGCGAGGAACATCTGAAAATAGGGGATGTCGCGGCCGCTGTCGGGATGGACAGCCGCGCGACGTTCCTTCGAGTCTTTAAGAAAACCATCGGCATCAGCCCGACCGAATACCGTGCATTGATCGCACAGGAAGGGTTGCCATCAGGAGGAAACAATGAGTCTGAGAATCGTCAGCAAACAACGTGAGGACATCGTCACGAGCCAGCAGCGTCCGACGGACAGCGCCCATGCCTCGACCGTCCTGGAACTGAAGGACGGGTCTTTTTTGGTCGCCTGGTTCGGCGGCAGCTGGGAGAAGGATCCCAATGTGGCCATCTGGACGGCGACAAGGAGCAAGGAAGGAACGTGGTCCTATCCCCGCAAGGTGGACGACGTCATCGGTGTCGCGCAGTGGAACCCGGTCCTCTTCCGGCTTCCCAATGGAAACATCATGCTCTTTTTCAAGGTGGGCGCCACAATCCCTGAATGGCAGACCTATGTAAGGGAGTCGGATGATGAGGGAAAAACCTGGAGCGAGCGGCGCGAACTGGTTCCCGGAGACACATCGGGCGGCCGGGGTCCGGTCAAGAACAAGCCGGTCCTGCTCTCTGACGGCAAGACGATTGTCGCCCCAGCCAGCAAGGAGAGCGAGGTCGAGTGGGATGCCTTCGTCGATATTTCCCGCGACAACGGCACGAGCTGGGAGCGGAGCGAGTTCGTTCCCGTACGCCATGCCGGCTACAACATCCAGGAGGTCGACCAGCCCTACGAGAAACACCGCCTGTGGGGCAAGGGGATGATCCAGCCCAGCCTTTGGGAGGACGAGAAGGGGCTGCACATGTTCTGCCGGACCAACGGAAGCTGGATTTTCCGCAGCGACTCGACCGATGGCGGCAGAAGCTGGTCTCTGGCCTACGACACGGGGCTTGCCAACAACAACAGCGGGCTCGACCTGGTCAGGATGCGGGACGGTGTCCTGGTGCTCTGCTGCAATCCGGTCCACAACCTGCCTGGCTACTACAAGGGCCCGAGGACTCCGCTTTCCCTGCTGTATAGCGAGGACGACGGGGACCATTGGAAAAAGCTCTGCGACCTGGAGGACGGACAGGGCGACTATTGCTATCCGGCCATCATCCAGGCCCAAGACGGGTCGCTCTGCATTACCTATACCTGGCGCCGCGAGCGGATCGTCTATTGGAACATCAAGGTGGAGAGACGGTGATGGAACACGAGGACAACATTCCGGCGTCCTGTCGCTCGTTGTTTTTCTGGGCATGGGACGACAAGCTGGAACCGGATGAAGTTCGTCGGCAGATCAGGCTGATGCATGCCCAAGGGGTGGGAGGATTCTTCATGCACTCCCGCTTTGGGTTGGAAAGCCCCTACCTTGGCAAGGAATGGGATGATGCCGTCAAGGCTGCCGTGGACGAGGCCAAACAGCTTGGCATGGAGGCCTGGATCTACGATGAGGACCGATGGCCGAGCGGGTTCTGCGGCGGCCGTGTCCAACAGGCGGTCGGAGGTCTCGAGGGGCTTACCCTCGAGGTGACCGATTCCCTCCATTTCCAGCAAGAGGGGACGGAACTGCTCTACTGGAGCGCCGACTGCAACGGCGACGACCTCTCCAGTCTCACCGCTCTCTCGGAGCCACGGGAGCGGAATGGAGAGAAGCTGCTCGTTCTCAGGCTGGAGAAGAGCGGTCCGTCGCCTTGGTTCAACGGCTATCCGCCCCCGAACAACCTGGACCCGAAGAGCGAGCAGGCTTTTCTGAGGTTCACCCACCAGCACTATGCCGACTTGGTGGGGAATGAATTCGGCAAAACGCTGAAGGGGACGTTCACCGACGAGCCGTCGATGGCGGACAGGCATGCGGCATTCAACCCGAAGCGGAGCTGGATCCCTTGGGCGACGGGGATGCGAGCCTGGGTCACGGAGAAGCTCGGCTATGACTGGCTTCCGTTGGCTCCGTATTTCTATTTCAACCACCCGAAGAGCGCCAAGGTGCGTCACGACTACTGGCATGTGGTGGCGCTGCGCTACGAGTCCTGCTACACCATGCAGATTGCCACCTGGTGCGAGGCCCATGGCATCATCTCCACCGGTCATTTCCTGCAGGAAGACAAGCTAGGCCTCTGCACACGGGTCAACGGATCGGTCATGCCCCACTATACCCACCAGGACATCTGCGGCATCGACCTGCTCGGCGAGCAGACGAACGAATACCTGACGCTGAAGCAGTGTTCCAGCGTCGTCCACCAGTGGCACAAACTGGGCATGCTGGTCGAAACCTATGCGGGAACCGGCTGGCAGTTCACCTTCGAGAGCATGAAATGGATCGGGGATTGGATGTATGCCCTTGGGGTGACGCGGCGTTGCCAGCACCTCTGCCTGTATTCCCTGAAGGGGTGCCGGAAACGGGATTATCCTCCCAGCTTCAACTATCACAACACCTGGTATGGGAAGCTTGGGGTGATGGAAGCCTATTTCGCCAATCTTTCCACCTATCTCTCCCAGGGTTTGCCACGGCGGGATGTGCTGCTCCTTCATCCATCCAGTACGGCATGGATGCACATGGGCTGTTCCCCCTACGGGAACCCGAAGCGTGGCCAGGAACGGGACCTGAAGCCGATCAACTCCCAGGGAGACCGGTTGAACCAGCTGCTGAAGGATTTCACGGGCGAGCACTACGACGTGGACCTAGGCGACGAGACGCTGATCGAGCGGAAGGGGAGCGTGGCCCATGGGCTCTTTTCCATCAACCATGCCGCCTATCCGGTGGTCGTCCTGCCGGAGATCGAGACGGTCTATCCGTCGACGTTCAAGCTGCTCAGAAAGTTCAAGGAGCAGGGGGGTACCCTGATCCTGTATCGGCGTATTCCCACCTGTCTTGCCGGCGAAACTCATGAGGAGGTCAAGCAGTTCTTCCAGGGCTGTCTCTTCACCGACGATGAGGAGACCTTGTTCCGTCTGGTTGAGCAGAAGGTGAAGCGGCCTGTCTCGATCACCGTTCTGGGAAAAGAATGCCGGGCGGTGGTCTGCCAGGTACGGGAGGACGATGACAGGACCATCGTCTTCCTTGCGAACAATGACCGGAGCCAAGGCTGGCCTCTCCATCTTGTCCCGGCCGCACATGGGCTGGTGACCGAGGTCGACCCGTTCACCATGACGAAACGGACTGTCGGCACCGACAGCGATGGCTCATGGGACGTCGACCTGGAGCCGACCGGCAGCAGGCTCTATCTGATTGACCGGAACAAGGAAACCCAGCCGATGGCCGGGGAGATGCAACCCCAGTATTCGGCGGCGCTTACCCTTTCCGGTCCGTTCGCCTACGAGCTCGACCAGCCGAACGTGCTGACCTTGGACCGTTGTGCCGCCCAGCTGGAAGATGGCCCGTGGTCAGAGGAGAAGGAAATCTGGGAGGCCCAGCAGGACATCCGCGTCAGGCTCGGCATGGTGTCGCTTCTGGATGATGAGATCGCACAGCGCTACACGTGGGACCGGACGCCCCACCCGAACGATGGCAAACTCGTCAGGCTCCGCTACCATTTCACCCAGAAGGTCGATCTGCCGCTCACTCTGGTGTTGGAGGATGCGGGACGTTTCACGGCGAGTCTGGACGGTAAGGAAGTGGCGATGGCGCCAAACGGATATTTCCTTGACCGAAGTTTTGAGAAGATACCGCTTGGTATCATCAACCAAGGGATCCACGAGCTGGTGCTTTCCACCCACTATACCAATGCGATGGAGCTGGAAAACATCGCCCTGGTCGGGCGATTCGGGGTGAACGGGCGACGTGAGCTGACCGGGCTCCCCGAGCGGATGCTCCTGGGCGATTGGACACGGCAAGGATTTTTCCACTATCCCGGCAGCATCACCTACCGTACCCGTTTCCGATCCGGAAAGGGGAAAGCGCTCTTTTTGTCGCTTCCTTCCTGGAAGGCGACGGCGGTGAGTGTGTCGCTGAACGGTTCGGTGTACGAGGTTCCGTACCCCGGCTTGGGTGGCGTGGACCTTGCCAACTCGCTCAAGGAGGGGGAGAATACCCTTGCAATCACGCTCTGGGGGAGCTTGAGGAACATGATGGGTCCGCTCCACCTGGGCGAGGAGCCTGCCATGACCGGACCGGGAAGCTTCACCACCACGGGTGACGAGGCGTACCATGTGCGGGAATACGGACTGATGGAGGCGCCCGTGCTGTTGGGCGACATGACGATACAGGAGGACTGAGAGATGATTATCGATCGTGTGGAGTATCTGGAAAAATATGCGGCGGTCATTCCGTACGCGAAAGAAATCGCCGAGGCGTTGAAGGGCGACCTGTCCAAGGACGGCAGGCGGGTGATTGACGGCAGCAAATGCTACTACACCGTCAGCACCGTGCAGACCCGCGCCAAGGGGACCAAGGGCTACGAGACCCATGCGGTGTATGCCGACGTGCAGGTGCTGCTTGAGGGGCGCGAGTGCATGGACCTTGGCCGCGAGATCAAGGAGACCACTAGCTACGACGAGGACCAGGACATCCAGTTCTTTACCGGAGAGCCGGCTTCCAGCTGGCATGCCGTGCCTGGCTGGTTTGTCGTTTTCCTGCCTGGAGAGGCCCATGAACCCCTAATCCAGGAGGGAAAGCCGGAGTCCGTCCGCAAGGTGGTCTTCAAAGTGAAGATGGCTTGAAAGTTGTAAGGAATCGATGTTGGGGTGGCTTCGGGAGAGGCCACCTTTTTTCTTTGTGTTCCAAAAAGATACCTTTGCTCCATTCCTTCTGTGGCATGACGTGTGTGAATTAGCTGTCTTACAGTATGCCAATTTGTCAGGTTTTCCTTGACAGTCTGCTTTTCCCATGAAACGATACATCTAAAAGGAGAGTTTTTTTCTATGAAAAAAGCAATTGCTGTCCTCATGACTCTGTCCTTGGCATGCATGCTGTTCGCACAGGGATCGAGTGAAAGTGGTTCTGCCCCGAAGAGCGGGAAGAAGACCGTGCTGAAGTGGAGTTCTGTACAGGCATCCACTTCTGTAATCAGCCAAGGTGTCGACAAAATTGTCGATTATATCAACAAGAACGCTACTGGCATCGAGGTCCAGTACTATTCCGGTGGCCAGCTTGGCGGTTCCCGCGACCAGGTCGAAGGGGTGAGCACCGGCATGATCGATGTCGTCACCGAAGGTCCTGCCCAGTTCGGTCAGCTTGTTCCGCTGATGAGCATGGTCGAGGCGCCCTACATCTACCGCGATTTCAACCACCTCGACAAGGCGCTGAAGGGCCATTTCGGACAGGTGCTCGAGGCGGAGATGGAGAAGAAGGACATGCACATCCTCGGCGATTTCTACTATGGGACCCGCCAGCTCTCCACTACCAGCACTCCGGTCAACTCGATCGCCGACCTGAAGGGCCTGAAGATCCGTGTCCCCGAGGTCAACACCTATATGGACATGGTCAAGAGCTGGGGCGCCAACCCGACTCCGCTCTCCTTCAACGAGCTGTATCTTGGCCTGCAGCAGAATGTTGTTGCCGGACAGGAAAACCCGCTGACCACTTTTGACAGCGCAAAGTTCTACGAAGTCCAGAAATACCTCGTGCTGACCAACCATATCATCTGCTCCAACGTCTTCATCATCAACAAGGGCGTGTGGGACGGCATCAGCGACGCCGACAAGAAGGTGGTCAACGACGCTGTCAAGATTGGGTGCGACTACATCACCGAGACCACCTACAAGCAGGAGGGCGAGTTGCTCGATGCCTTCAAGGCCAAGGGCGTGACCGTCATGAGTCCGGATGTGGCTCCGTTCCGCGAGGCAACCTTGAAGATCATCAGCGACAACTACGGCGACAAGTGGGGCAGGGACCTCATCGACGAAGTCGTCAACTTGAAGTAAGGTCCTACTATTCCGGGGCAGAGGTTCCATACCTCTGCTCCGTTCTGTTTCCGATACATTCCCAGAGGGTTCCTATGCGTAAATTCATTGACAAATGCATGTCCGCGGTCGAACAGTTGCTCAACTGGTTCGCGGTCGTCATGTTCATCGTCATTTTCTTCGCCGCGATGGCTCAGATCATCATGCGGTGGATTTTCAACAATCCCTTTACTTGGTCCGAGGAACTGATCCGACTGTTGTTTGTCTGGATTTGTTTCCTTGGCTGGACATTCGCTTCGAAGCACCGCACCCACATCCAGATCACCGCCGTCATCAATACGCTTCCCCCGACGGGACAGAAGCTCCTTTCGACCTTCAACATCCTGCTGACCATCCTTTTCTCGGTGTTGCTCGTCGTCTATGGTATCGAGATGACGAAGAGGGGGGCTTCGATGAAGGCGGTCTCGCTGCCTGGAGTCAATTTCGCCATGGTGTACGTCGCCTGTCCGGTCTGCAACGCGGTTATCTGCATCTATGAAATCCTGAAAATCTTCGACCTTTGGGTTCCGAAGGCGGAAGTGAAGGGGGCATCCGTATGACACTGGCATTCATTGTCTTCTTCATCCTGCTTTTCACCGGCCTTCCGCTCTACGTGAACCTTGGCCTTACTTCGTTCCTGTTCATTTTCCTCCATGGTTTCAAGGCCATCACCGCCATCCAGCGCATCGCCATGGCGGCCAACTCCTTCACGCTGATCGCCGCTCCTTTCTTCATCATCATGGGGAACCTGATGAATTCCTCGGGTGTCACGAAGCGGATGTTCAACTTCGCCAATGTCCTGGTCGGTCACCTTCCCGGTGGCCTTGGGCACGCGAACGTCGTCGCTTCGGTACTGTTCGCCGGCATGTCGGGAACGGCTGTCGCCGACGCCGGCGGCCTTGGCAATGTCGAGATCCAGGCCATGAGGGACAAGGGTTTTGACGATGATTTCTCCTGCGCCATCACAGCGGCGAGTTCCGTCATCGGGCCGATTATCCCGCCGTCGCTTCCGATGGTCATCATCGCCGTCGCCGCGGAGGCTTCTGTGGGCCGTCTCTTCATCGGAGGCATCCTGCCTGGGTTGACGATGGCGGTCAGCCTGATGCTGATGGTCGCCTACTACGCCAAGAAGCGGAACTATCCCCGCAACCCGAAGCCGACCTTGAACGAGGTGGGAGTGGCTTTCCGTGAGGCCTTCCTCGCCTTGATGAGCCCGGTCATCCTGGTTGCCGGCATCTTCAGCGGCATCTTCACGCCGACCGAGGCCGCCGTCATGGCCGCCGCCTACTCCCTGATCCTGGGGGTGTTCGTCTACCACGAGATCAAGCTGAAGGATCTTCCGAAGGTGATTCTCTCGACGATCGAGACCAACGGTGTCGTGCTTGCCTTGGTCATGACGGCAAGTTTGTTCGGTTGGGTGCTGACAGTCAGCCAGGTACCTCAGAAGATGAGCGAGTTCCTGGTGAATTTCACCTCGAGCCGTATCCTGGTCTTGCTGATCGTCAACGTCTTCCTGTTGGTCGTGGGCATGTTCATGGAGGCCACCGCGGCCATCCTGATCCTGACCCCGATCCTGATTCCCGTCATGGCCAGTTATGGTGTCGATGTGACGCAGGGGTGCTTGATCATGATCCTCAACCTGATGATTGGAGTCGTCACGCCCCCGGTCGGAGTGGTGCTCTACATCATCTCCAATATTGCAAAGGTGAAGTTCGAGCGGGTGGTGAAGGCGACGCTTCCCTTCTTCATTCCGCTGGGCATCACGCTGGCACTCGTTACGTTCGTGCCTTTCTTCACGACGTTCTTGCCGAACCTTTTCTACGGGGCGGCCTGACGAAAGAAAAACTGTCCTTCTTCCTTTGCATATGCTGTCTTACAGCTTGACAGGTTGTGAAGGGAGAAGGATGATGGAAACGTACTTACACCATCATATCCAAGGAGTATCGGAATGAAGCAGACATATCAGGGTTGCTGGCCTACGATGATCACGCCGTTCACCAGCGACAACAAGGTGGATTACAAGGGAATCAAGGAATTGGTCGACTGGTATGTCGATCGGGGCGCTGACGGGATTTTTGCCGTCTGCCAGTCCAGCGAGATGTTCTTCCTGAGTCCGCAGGAAAAGCTGGATGTCGCCCGCGCGGTGGTGGACGCCAACGCCGGCCGCATCCGTGTCATCGCCAGCGGCCACACATCGGATGACCACCAGGAGCAGATCGACGAGCTGGGAGCGATGTCGAAGACCGGTGTCGATGCCGTGGTGCTGGTTTCCAACCGCATGGCCAAGAAGGAAGAGGGGGCCGACGTCTTCAATCGGAATGCCGAGGATATCTTCCGTCAGCTGCCTGATGTGACGTTCGGACTCTATGAGTGTCCGTATCCCTATCTGAGGCTTCTGACTGACGATTTCCTGCAGGATTGCGCCAAGACGGGGAAGTTGGTCTTCCTGAAGGATGTCTCCTGCGCCCGCGGGATCCAGAAGCGGAGAGTGGAGATTGTCAAGGGAACCAACCTCGCCCTGTTCAATGCCAACACCTCGACGTTGCTGGAGTCCTGGAAGGACGGCTACGTCGGTTACAACGGGGTCATGGGCAACTTCCACATCGACATCTACAAATGGATGTTCGACCACTTCCGGGACCAGCCGGTTTTGGCCCAGCAGGTACAGGACTGGCTGACCATGGCGGCAGTCACCGAGGCGAGAGCCTATCCGGTCAACGCCAAGTTCCACTGCCAGCTGACCGGGTTGCCGATGACGCTGGTCACCCGTGCCAAGGATCCCTCGATCCTCAACGAGAACGCCCGTCACGAGATCGAGAGCCTGATCAACCTGGAACGAGAGGAACGCCAGAGGCTCGGGCTGAAGCTGTAAGTTCCGTGCAACAAACAGCACGCATCCAATGAAGCCGTCGCTTTCGTCTTTGTTTAGACTTTTGCGACGGCTCCATTTTTTTTAGGGAATGTGGTTGGGAAAGGCTTGTACTTTGTCCTTGACCTTGGAGAGATGGCCGAGCATGGCGTGCTGGGGACTCCTGCTAGATAAGTGATCAAGACGAAGGCGGACTGTTGCGTTTCGTGTTCATCACGGGGTGACGAGGTTCGTCCGGCTGAATGTCTTCTCGAAGAGGAACAACCTGAAGGACATCTCTCTCGATCCTGCATACGCGACGATGCCTGGGTATATCCAGAAGGAAAAGGAAGGGAACTTTACCGGCTATATCGAGCAAGGAACCAACGACACCGTGATGGGCCGCGAGGCGTACCTTGCGAGATGAAGAACGCCTACAGGAAAAGCCCTACTGGACGTGTCCGATTGCATTCGGGATTCCCGTATGCGTTTGTCCGAGCAGGCATGGGCTGGTCTCCCTTCCGATCGGCTCTTTTGAAAGAGGTTATCTCGCTCCTGTCCCCCCAAAAACGGCATTCCTTGCAACTTCGATGGATGTGCTTTGGATACAAGTGGATTGTTTTTTCACAAAATTGTTGACAGATTTGGAAAAACGGTAAGACACTTTACCTATAAGACAGGTTGAAAGGTCTTGTCGTCAATCAAAAGGAGTCTGTTATGAAAAAAACTACTGTTGCCATGCTTGCGCTTTCGCTCGCAATCCCGATGGCGTTCGCGCAAGGCGGTTCCGAAAAGGGTTCCGGTTCTTCGGAGAAACCGGTTGAATTGATTTTCACCTCCGTGTCTGTCACTGGCGATTCGCATACCACCGCCATGACTGCATTTGCCGACAAGGTGAAGGAACTGTCTGGTGGATCGGTTACCTGCAAGACCTATGCAGACGGCACGCTTTTCTCTTCGGAGAACGAGTTTGATGCCATCGTGAACGGAGAGGCCGACCTGGCGTATCTTTCGTTCCCGACGCTCTCCACCCAGAAGGGGCTGGAGTGGTGCGCGATGATCAACAGCGGATATTTCTGGTCCAGCTACGAGCACATGACCAGCGTCCTCAATGGCGACATCGGCAAGAAGGATATCTTCCCCCGCATCGAGGAGAAGGTGAACGTCGTTCCTCTTGGGGCCTTCTATCTCGGCGCCCGTGTCGTCAACACCCGCAACCGCGCAATCAACAAGTATTCCGACATGAAGGGGCTGCTGCTGCGCATGCCGAACTCTGCCGCATGGCTGCACTTGGGCGAGGCTTTGGGCGCCAACCCGACCCCGCTTTCCTTCAGTGAGCTGTATACCTCGCTGCAGACTGGTGCTATCGACGGTCAGGACAACCCGCTTCCGACCGACGTTTCCGCCAAGTTCTACGAGGTCGCCAAGTATGTCGCCATTACCAACCATGTCGTCGACAGCATTCTGCCCTGCATCAACAAAGACAAGTGGAACAGCCTTTCCGACAAGCAGAAAGAGGCGGTCCGCGGTGCCATCGAATATGCAAAGAAGGTCAACGACGACGCCCGTATCGCCGAGGAGGCGAAGGATGTCCAGATTCTCGAGCAGAACGGTGTGACCGTCACGCATCCTGATCTTGCCGACTTCAAGAAGAACGTCCAGGCGTATTACACCGCGCATCCGGAACAGACCGGCGAGTGGGATATGGACCTGTACAAGAAGATTCAGGCGGCGGCGAAATAAGCGATTGGTTCTCATCGGGAGGTGTGGTCGCTCCACATCTCCCTTTTTCTCATCAGGGGGATGTTCATGAAAAAGTCGTTGTGGAAGCGAATCGCAGATGGCATCGACGTCGTGCTCGAGGTCATTACCGATTTCTCGTTTCTGGTTATTTTCTGCACGTTCATGCTGGCCATCGTCAGCCGGTATTTCTTCAAGAAGCCGGTGACCTGGAGCTATGAGATTTCCGTGCTTGGATATATCTGGACCATGTTCTTCGGGGTGGGGTTGGGCATGAAACGGGACGAGCATGTCGTATTCGGTCTGGTCTTTGACGTGTTGCAGCCGAAGGGCAAGTTCGTCATCTACCTGTTCTACAACGTCTTGCTGTTGTTCCTGCTCTTCGTCTCCACGATGCCCTGTCTGCATGCGTTGATGAAGCGGACCATGGTCACCGGGGTCCTGAAGCTACCCTACAAGGTGGTCTTCGCTCCATTCATGCTGATGTACGTCGACATGATGTACCGCACTGTCATGAATATCCTGAAAGCCAAACACACCTATCTGGAGGCTGCATGATGAGTTTTCCTGTCATCGCATTGTTCCTTTCGCTTGCGCTCTGCTTTATCATCCGCATGCCGATTTCCCTGTCGATGCTTGCCGCCTCGATCATCTATTTCCTGATCAAAGGGCCGCAGATGATGGGCCAGGTCTTCACCGTCATCACAGGCAACATGTATGCCAACTACACGATGCTGGCCGCTCCCCTGTTCATCTTCATGGCCAACGTGCTGAACGAGAGCGAGGTCACCGACAAGATCTTCGCCTTCTGCAATGGTCTGCTCGGCCGCATGAAGGGCGGTACCGCCCAGGTCAATGTCGCCATCAGCCTGATTTTCAGCGGCATGACCGGATCTGCCATCGCCGATGCCTCGGGTATCGGTGTCATGGAGATCGAGCAGATGAAGAAAGAAGGGTATGACGCCGAGTTCAGCGCAGCCATCACTGCCGCCAGCGCCACAGTCGGTCCGATTTTCCCGCCTTCGATTCCCATGATCATCTACGCCATGCTGAGCGGTGCTTCCGTTGGAAAGCTCTTTATGGGTGGTGTCGTTCCCGGCGTCCTTTTGGCGCTCTTCCTGGCCATCTATGTCGGAATCGTCTCCTACAAGCGTGGGTATCCTTCCGGCGTGAAGATGAGCCTCAAGCAGTTTGGAGTGGCGACCATCAAGGCTGCACCGGCCCTTTTGACTGTCATCATCCTGCTTGGCGGCATTTACACCGGCGTCTGCACTCCGACCGAGGCGGGAGCCCTTGCAAGCGCCTATTGCCTGCTGATCGCAATCTTCATCTACCATTCCCTTGGATGGAAGAAATTTGTGAAGATCGTCAGGCGGAGCGCCGCCAACACGGCGACCTTGGCACTGCTGACCGGTACGTCGATGTTGTTCTCCTTCATCATCGCCCGCGAGCAGGTTCCTGCTGCCGTCGCCAAGCTGGTGTTGGGATTCACCTCCAACAAGTACGTGTTCCTGCTGATCGTCAACATCATCTTCCTCCTGCTTGGCTGCGTGCTCGATGTCAGCACGATCCAGCTGGTGTTCGTGCCGATGGTGCTGCCTCTGGTCAAGGCTTTCAACATCGACCTGGTCCAGTTCGGCGTCATCATTTGCTTCAACATGATGATCGGCCTGTCGACCCCGCCGTTCGGCATGCTGCTCTTCATCGTCACCGGCCTTTCCAAGGCGAAGATCAGTGGTGTCATCAGGGAAATCCTGCCGATGGTGCTGATCATGATTGGCGAGCTGTTCCTGATGACCTACTATTCCCCGATCATCATGGCGCTTCCCAACCACATGGCGATGGCGGCGGGCGCATGAAGAAAAACTTCGTGTTGCCGAAGGAGAAATGTGATAGAGTTCCCCATGGGATACCAAACAAGGTGAACAAGCATGGAAGAGTCCTTTACCATTAATCGCGCCAACCTCAGTCAGCAGATCGCCGACCAGCTGGAGGAGTGGATCCTCAGTTCCCCCGGGGGAAAGGTGGACACGAAGCTGCCGAGCGAGCAACGGCTCGCTACGCGGTACGGAGTCAGCAGGCCGGTGATCCGCGAGGCGCTGAAGATGTTGCAGGAGCGGGGCCTCCTCACGTTGAGGAACGGCCTGGGCGCCTTTATCACCAGACCTCAGGCCGGGACGGTCGAGGCGGCAATCAACCGCTTCAGCCAGATGCACGATATCACCGACAGCGACCTGACCCAGATGCGTGGCATCATCGAGATGAACGCCGCCCGTTTGGCGGCGGAGCATGCCACCGACGAGGACCTCGCCGCCCTCCGGGAGAACCTGGAGCAGTTCAGGAACAAGACCCTCGGCCTGAAGGAACGGGTGCAGCTGGACAGCCAGTTCCACCTGTTGATCGCCCACGCCTCGGGGAACCCGCTGGTGGAGATGTTCAACCAGGTGCTGGTATCGTTGCTTGCCGACTATATGGGAAAGGGTGTCCTGATTCCTGGCGGTATCGATGACGCGATTGCGCGCCACCAGAAAGTATATGACGCGATTGCCGCCCATGATGAAAAGGCGACGATGGAGGCGATGAGCGAGCATCTGCGGGTCTCCGAGCAGAATGTCGCCCAGTTCAACGAGAAGTCAAAGAAACGGACACGATAAGGAGTTGTTGCCATGTTGAAGCATATTCCTCCGATCCTCAGCCCCGAGCTCCTGAAGGTGCTCGACGAGATGGGGCACGGTGACGAGATTGTGATTGCGGATGGGAATTTCCCTTCCTGTAGTGTCAATGACCGGGTCATCAGGCTGGATGGACACGGGGTTCCCGAAGTCCTGAAGGCGGTCCTGACCCTGCTGCCTCTGGACCATGCCCAGCAGAATACCATCTTGATGGCGGTCAGCAAGGGCGATGATGTCGAAACCCCGATCTGGGACACCTACGACAAGTTGCTGAAGGAAGGTGATTCCCATTACAAGGGCTACCGGACCATCGACCGGTTCGAGTTCTACGACCGGGCACGGAAGGCCTATGCGGTGATTGCCACCAGCGAGAAGGCCCTCTATGCCAACATCCTGTTGAAGAAAGGCGTTTGCTGAACATGGACGCACGTACACTGATTGCCCAGGGAGAAGCCGTGCTCGGTATCGAGTTCGGCTCCACCCGTATCAAGGCGGTGCTGATTGACGATTCCTGCCATCCGATCGCCCAAGGCGGCCACGAGTGGGAGAACCAGCTGGTCGATGGAATCTGGAGCTACAGCTTGGAAGCCGTCCGCTCCGGTCTTGCGGACTGTTACCGGAGTCTGCAGGCGGATGTGGAGAGACGCTATGGAGTCAGGATCCGGGCGTTGAAGGCGATGGGAATCAGCGCGATGATGCACGGCTATCTTGCCTTTGACGCGCAGGATAGGCTCCTGGTGCCATTCCGTACCTGGAGGAACACGATCACCCGGGACGCCGCCCATCAGCTGACCGAACTTTTCGGTTATCCGATTCCCCAGCGCTGGTCGGTAGCCCATCTCTACCAGTCGATGCTGGAGGGACAGGAGCACGTGGGAAACATCGCCCATCTGCATACCTTGGCCAGCTATGTGCACTTCCTGTTGACCGGGTGCGACGTTGTCGGCATCGATGACGCCTCGGGCATGTTCCCGATTGATCCGGAACGGGGTGACTATGACGGGCTCATGGCCGAGAAATTCGACAGGCTGGTCGAGCAGGCCGGATATGGCTGGCGTATCAGACAGTTGTTGCCGACTGTGCTTAGTGCCGGGCAGAATGCCGGAGTCTTGAGCAAGGAAGGGGCGCTTCTCCTGGATCCGAGCGGGGAACTTGTCCCAGGATGCCCGCTCTGCCCGCCCGAGGGAGACGCCGCCACCGGCATGGTAGCCACCAATAGCTGCGCTCCGAGGACCGGCAATGTCTCGGCCGGAACCAGCGCCTTTGCCATGGTGGTGTTGGAAAAGCCGCTCTCCAAGGCGTATGAGAACAAAATCGACCTGGTCATGACTCCTGACGGAAAGCCATGCGCCATGAGCCACGCGAACAACTGCACCGGGGAATACGACCAGTGGATCCGGCTCTTTGGCGAGGTCGAGGAGGCGATGGGGCACAAGGTGGACAAAGGAGAGCTGTATGCCAAGCTGCTTCCGCTCGCACTCAAGGGCGATTCTGACTGTGGAGGGATCATTCCCTTCAACTATATCTCCGGAGAGTCGATGACCGACGTGGAGGAGGGACGGCCGCTTCTGGTGCGTCCGAGCCAAGGGGGATTCACCCTCGCCAATTTCCTGCGGGCCGAGCTTTCCACAGCCCTGTGCGCCTTGCGCTCAGGCATGGACATCCTTTTTTCCCAGGAGGCTGTGGCGCTGGACCGTCTGACCGGCCATGGGGGGTTCTTCAAGACCCCCGGGGTGGGACAGCGGTTGATGGCGGCCGCGATGAAGAGTCCGGTCTCCATCATGGAGACTGCAGGAGAAGGGGGAGCTTGGGGTATCGCCCTGCTGGCCGCCTACCTCGGCAGTCCTCTGCGCCTTCAGGAGTTCCTGGACAAGCAGGTCTTTTCCTCGTGCAAGGTGACGACCGTTGTTCCCACCAGCGAGGAAATCCGCGGATTCGAGCGCTTTTATGAACGCTACCGGAGAGCCCTTCCTTTGGAGCGGCAGGCCGCATGCTTCGTTGATTGAGCGTTTTCCCGCCTTTTGCAACAACACTGCCATGATTTGGCAGTGTTGGGTTGTATCGTCTTTCCATACGAGGAGGAAGACGATGTACATCTCATGGAGCGCGAAACGGAGAATGCAGACAAGGAGCTATCTGGAAAGGGGCGTCAGGCCGGCCAACGAGATTGGCTATCAGGGGGAGATCGGCAGGTTCATGCGCGTCGACCAGCCCTGCGATGCTACAGATTTCGGCGTAATCCGTCTCTCAGGCATCGCATCCGGCCCTCTTTCCATGGATTTCACCCGGAACTTCCGCAAGCAGTTCTGCGTCCAGTATCAGGACATCGAGTCGCTGCTCTCCGACGGCTGGGTCGTCGCCTAGCCGTTACAGGAGCGCGTAGTCCAACCCCTCGTAGAACTTCAGCTGGGCCTCGTTGCTTCTGCGTTTGGAGAGATCGCGGTAGATGATGGTAGGTTCCTCGCGGGTGACCATGGTGTTTGGCTTCACGTCACGACGGATCCATACGCCGGCGCCAATGACGGCGTTGCTTCCGATGGTGATGTCCCCGAGGATGGTCGCATGGGCGTAGATGGTGACTCCGTCCTCGATTGTCGGGTGACGTTTCACGCCGCGGATCAGCATTCCGCAGGCGTCCTTCGGGAAACTCAGCGCTCCCAGCGTGACGCCCTGGTAGATTTTCACGTTGTCGCCGATGACGCAGGTCTCACCGATGACTACGCCGGTACCGTGGTCGATGAAGAAGGCCTTTCCGATCTTGGCTCCCGGATTGATATCGATGCCGGTCTCCTGATGGGCGCACTCGCTGAGCATTCTCGGTACCAGTGGTACGTGCCGTTCATAGAGTACGTGGGCGACGCGATAGATGGTCACCGCCTTCATGTACGGGTAGCTGAGAATGATTTCCTGGGTCCCGCTCGCGGCCGGATCTCCCGCAAAGCCGGCCTTGGCGTCCAACTTGAGCGCCCTGCGGATACCGGGTAGTTCTCTGACTACTGCCTCGACATCCTCCTGTGCCTTCGCGTGGTGGTATGCGTTGCTCTCCTCGGGGTACAGATAGTTATAGGCCCTGCGGATTTGCTCCGCGAGCAGATTGCAGACCAGTACCAGCTGGACATGCACCTTGTCTTCCAATGTGCCGTCACCATCGCTGTCGCCCCTCCGTCCCGGGAACATCAGCTCCATGAGCTCGTGGGCGAGGTGGGTGATGGCTTCCATCTCGGGAATGGCCTGCAGTATATAGAACCGGGGTTCTCCTTTCGCACGCTCGAAGGTGGAAAGGAACTCCCGCTCGTAGGAAGGATCCATGCGAGCCTCCTTATGTCCCATTGTAGCTGTTCTCGGGAAAGAAGGGAAAGTGTTCGCTTATTCGCTCTCCTTGTCCAGAAACGCATGTACCCGGCTCCGGAGGGCACGTCCGAGTGGCAGAGCTGCGATGATCTTGATGGTGTCGCCGACAAGGAACGGGGTCATGCCGGCGGCGAAGGCTTTCGCCCAGCTCAAGGAGAGCCTGACCTTCAGGAAGGGAATGCCGATGGCATAGACGACGATTTCGCCTACGAGCAGGGCGACCAGGTCGCGCCAGACGCCGCTGGTGTTCTCGTGGTCGGCAATCAGGCTTCCGGCCAAGGCCTCGAAGAGCATGGCGATCAAGAATCCGCCTGTCGGACCGAACAGGGCGCCGATGCCGCCGCCATTCGAGAAAACAGGTACTCCGACTGCCCCCAGGAGCAGGTAGAGGGCGATGCTCTCGGTCGCCATCACAGGTCGCAAGACCAGGCTGGCCAGCATGACGAAGAAGGTCTGCATCGAGATGGGGACCGGAGGAAGGGGGATCCTCAGGAAAGTCCCGACAATCATCAAAGCGCCGAACAGGGCGATGACAAGCAATTTACGTGTCGTGTTCATACCCCATACCCTATCGGCATTCCTTTTGTAATGTAAACATTGATTAGGTTGACAATTCCGGTGTAGCATGGCGGCATGACGACAAGGGAAAAGGTGGGAGAATATCTGAACGCCCATGGCGGCGCGTTTGTTTCCGGGCAGGAACTGAGCGAGAAGCTTGGCATCAGCCGGAGCGCAATCTGGAAAGCGGTCGAGGGGCTGCGGGATGACGGGCTTTTTATCGAGGCAAGGACCAACAAAGGCTACCGTCTCAGCCACAACGGGCAACTGTCCCTGGCCATGCTTCGGAAGCTGCTCCCCGGCCATGAGATCCATTTTCATGAGGATATCGACAGCACCAACCACGAAGCCAAGGCGTTGGCCGCCAAGGGAGCTCCGGACGGGACCCTCTGCATCGCCCGTCGCCAGAGTGGAGGACGGGGTCGGCTCGGCCGTTCCTTCTCCAGCCCCCATGGAGGCATCTACCTTTCCTTGGTGCTTCGTCCCAAGACCTCGGGTGAAGGGGCGTTGCTGACAACCAGTGCGGCCGCCGTCGCCAGTGCCTTGGCCATCGAGGAGAATTGTCGCCTGCATTGCCAGATCAAGTGGGTCAACGACCTCTACTATCAGGAGAAGAAGGTTGCCGGAATCCTGACCGAAGGCGTTTTCGACTTGGAGAGCGG
>CAJMOS010000060.1 GCA_905215015.1 uncultured bacterium
GTGATTTTCAGCGGGAAACCGATGGAGAAGTATATGGGCAAGGGGTATGGAGAGCGGCTGTTCTGTCTGGCCGACTTCATGCCGACCCTTCTGGATTTGGCTGGAATTCCCATTCCCGATACGGTGGAGGGACGGAGCCTGTTCGGAGATTCCGAGGCAAAGCTGCTTTTCGGGGAAATCAGCGAGGGGGACAAGGCGACCAGGATGATCCGTACCAAGGACTACAAGCTCATCTACTATCCCTGCGGCAATATCAGCCAGCTCTTCGATATGCGCTCGGACCGCCAGGAAGCCCATGACCTTGCCGACAAGCCGGAATACCGGGAAACGAGAGAGGCATTGGAAGCGGAGCTGGTCAAGCGCATGTATGGCTGCGATACCGCTTGGATCAAGGACGGGAAGCTGGTCGGATATCCCGACAAGCCGTATATCCCGAAACGGGATTTTGCATTGTACAACCAGCGTGGGTACCATTGGCCGACTCCGGCCGGTTATACCAACGTGGGAGCCAATGCCTGAACCTATGACATGAGGACTCGGGGCTATGGCTGTATCCGGAAACAGGAAGTTGTCCTTTTACGGGACAAAACGGACACAATTTTTAGATTATACCGCTGTTTCTCGGTTTTGCTTGACGAAAAGCCGGAACGTACATATGATAGAAGTGTCAACCGGTTGCACCCGGTCAAACGAAAAGGAAACAGAATATGAGAAAAATTGTGAGTGTGTTTGCAGTCATGGCAATGAGTGCGGCCTTGTTCGCCGCCAACGGTCCCGAGAATTATGCCGACAATGCGGTGAAAGGCGTGGGCGTGGAGAGCAATATGTCGCTGAACTCGACAGCCACCGTCTATTTGACCTCTTCCGTCGAGTCGTTCCTGAAGTTCGGCTATACCTTGGAAAAGGTTGACACGGTCGCCACGTTCGAGGACGCCTCGATCTTCAAGGATGAGTCGACCATCGGCGTCGATACGGTTGCCGACAACGGCTTGTTCTTCGCGTGGGAGACCAATGTGGCCACCTCCAAGAACCCGCTCAAGGTCCGTATCGGGCTGACTCCGTTCTCCAACGCTGAAACGGGAGAGAAAGTTCCCTATTCGATGGATATCGCGGGCACGGCGGTGCGGATTACATCAGGAAGCGCTGTGGACGACTACACGATCGATGGAGACAAGACCGGCTTGCACGCGAGCAGCCTGCAACTGAAGTTCGGCGATGCGCCGGATTTCTCGAAGGCTTCCGCAGGCAGCTACACTGCCAGTGTTGTCACCACGATTCTTGCGATTTGAACTTGCTTCCCGCAAGTAACTGATGATGTTGCTCCCTTCCCGTCGGAGGGGAGTTTTTTTGTGTGTTTGCGGAAACACCGTCCACGTTCGAGGCAATCAGCTGCTCCGGGTCCCAACAGGAAAGAACCGGGGAAGTGCGTTCTTTGCCCCAAGAGCTTTGTGATGGGCAAGCTTTCCCGAACAAGGAAGTGCAGATCAAGGAGAAGCGCTACGCGACAAGTTCCGCATGGAGAAAGGAAAGGCGATCCACCTCTTGGCATCGCTTTCTCCTCCACTAGGCATACCGTCCAGGAGAGGAAGGAAGAGGTGCTGGCTTGAGAGGGAGCGTATCGGGTTGTACCCGACTCGTATCCCATACACCCGGAAAATACGGATTTCCCTGGCGCCGTAACGTTGATGATTCCTTTATTTCCGATTTAGCCCACAAAATCCGTATCGAGCCGAAATACCAGAGGGTCGCCTCCTTGACGGGAAGCGACCCTCGATCGACAGCAGTTTGACCTGCAGTTACCTGATCACCCGTTCCTCGGCGTAGTGTCCGTCGCCCTTCGGGTCGTCGGCCATGCACAGGTGCACGCTGGCGCGCTTGAAGGTGAGGGGCAGGGCAAGGATGTTGGGATTGGGCCCCACGTACTTCTTCTCGGCGTCCGCAAGGGCCTCCTCGAAGGTCGCCCTCGTCTTCAGCCCCATGCCCCGGGCATAGCCCGGTTCCTGGGCGCCGACGATGTAGATCGCGCTGGTGTTCATCTCGGCCAGGTGGCCGCATGCCATCATCGAGAAGCCGTGGAAGGGATGGAACGCGTTGCCGAAACGGTACTGCCGGATGTACTCCTGGTCGGTGCCGAAGAGCTCGCCATAGCGGTTCATGTCGGGCAGCACGTTCATCTGGTCATGCTGGAACATGTCGTAGAGCTTGCGCAGATAGGGCCACAGCTCGTCATGGAAGTAGCCGTTGCAGAGGGCGGAGCAGATGATCACGCAGTGGTCGCTCATCACCCGCTTGAAGCGGAGCACCTGCGCGCTGAGGGCCTGCATCATCATGATCGGGTTGGTGCCCATGCCGTTGCCGTAATGGAAGTTCTGCGGCATGCCGAAGACCAGGACGTCGTACTTTTTCTTCGCCCAATGGACGTAGGTGCGCTTGTCGGCGACCTCCCAGCTCTTGGGCATCATCTCCTTGGCGTAGCCGCTGAAGATGGCGATCTGGCGGCTCTGCGAGTCAAGAACGGCGTCGCAGCAGAAGAACTTCTTTCCCATCCGCTCCTCCATGTACATGGAGATGTGGTTGAACTTGTCCCGCATCAGGCTGTGTCCGGAGACCGGCATGAAGTCCGGCCGATGCATGACCGCGGGGACATGATGGCTGGCGATCGAGCGCCAGTGGGTGATTCCGGTGGCGCTGTGCTTGTACCCGCCGCTGTAACCGCCATATGGGTTGCTCTGCACATGCCCGATCAGGATGGGGACGTCCGCCTCGAAGACATACTTGTTCATCAGCACCGGGTCTCCATCGTGGTCGAGCCCGAGGTCGACCAGGTGGTCGTAGTCCTCGCTGTCGTGGTTGATGATCTGGCCGGAGGGCCAGAACTCGTTGAACAGCTCGTCACCTAGGATGCGCCGGATCTCGTCCTGCTTGTTCTTCGGATGCAGGCCGTTGGAGCAGATCAGAAGGATATCCTTCTTCTCGACGCCAGCGGCATAGAGTTCCTGGATGATCAGCTTGATCGAGACCTTGCGGTGGCTGGTGGGCTGTTCGCCTCCCTTGACCTTGTCCGGGAAGATGATGACGCACTTGCTTCCCTTGTGGGCAAGCTGGGAAAGCGGCGGCATGCCGATGGGGTTGCGCAGGCTTTTCAGCGTCTCTTCCTCCTGTTTCTCCTGGGGAATGCAGGGAGGATCCTCGACGGTGATGCCGGGGATGAACTCGTCGGTAGTGTCAGGGAGATCGGCTCCCATCGTTCCGGCTCCATACTCAAAATCAAAATGCTTCATTTCGCGACTCCTTTTCCTGTCAGATAGCGATGGACGATGTCCAGATACTCGTCCGGATAGAACCCGATCTCGCCCGTGAACCTGGTAAGGGCGATCAACCCTCCGTCGATCTCGTCAATCGAGGAGAGCATGGCGGCGTTGTCCTTCTTCAGCCCCCCGCCATAGACGACGTCGATGCCGGGGACCACCTGCTTGACCAGGCGGGCGATCTTGGTGATGTACTCTTTGCCGGCCGGGGTCTTTCCCGGTCCGATCGACCAGACCGGCTCATAGCCGATGACAACATCTTTGGTGTCGATGCCATCAAGACCGATTTCCAGCTGTTCGGACAGCACCGCCTGCCAGTCATCGACTTCCTCCGCCTTCTCGCCGATACAGTAGAGGATCTTCATGCCCCGCCTCTGGGCCTGGCGCATCTCCTGGTTGAGGATCCTGTTGACCAGCGTGCGGTCCTGGTTTCCCCCCATGGACAGGAGCTCGTTCTTGTCGTTCCGTTCCTCGCAGTGGCCGATAATGGTGATGGCGCACCCCAGCGCCGCCATCGCCGACGCTGGGCGGCTGGTGGTGAAAGCACCGAAGTTTCCGCCTACGGAAACATCTTTCCGGTAGACGCCCTGGCACCCGATCTCAAGGATCCTGCTGCCGCCAAGGGCCGCGAGCGCTCCCGGAATCTGCGACTCGGGATAGAAATGGGCGAACTCGACACCCTGATACCGCCCGAGAGAGGAAAGGACGGAGGAGACGACCTTCCGTCCATAATCGGATACCGGCGCGAGACGGTTGACGCCCCCCATCTCAGGGGGGACGTCGAAACGCTTGAAATTCACATAGATGTGCTGCATCAGATACCTTCCTTCTTGTAGAAGTCAGCCATTTCCTCGAGGCTTCGCATCTTGACCTTGCTGGCCTTGTCCACGGAACCGAACTGGACGATCAGGGTGCCGACCGCCTCCTTGACCCCGCGCTTGACCCTTTCCATCAGCTCGGCGACCGCCTCGCTGGGAATCGTGCCGTACATCATGGTGTCCATCAGGGGAGTCATGTACTGGCGGGGATCGAAGAACTTGGGATTGGCGCACAGCAAATCCCAGACTCCCTTGACCGAGGGTTCCTTCTGCCGTGCAGGGTTCTCGAGGAAATACTCCCGGATGTTGCGGGTCACCGCCAGGCGGATGTCGGTGTCGACATTGATCTTGCCGATGCCCAGGTGCGACACCTCGACCAGCTGCTCGATGCTGATGCCTCCGGCGTCCTGGATGTCGCCACCCAGCTTGTTGATCGCCTCGACCACGTTCTGCGGGACGGTGGAGGAGCCGTGGGAAACAAGGACTCCTTGGATTCCCTCGTGACGCATGCACTCCTTGATGGCGATGGCGATTTCCTTGCGGATCTTGGGGTTCTTGCCCTTGTTCGCTCCGTGCTGGGTGCCGTAGCTGATTGCCAGCGCGTCGACCTTGGTCGCCTTGAGGAACCGTATGGCGGTCAGCGGGTTGGTGTAGGTGCTGGTCTCGCTGAAGACGTGGTCTTCGACACCGGCAAGCACGCCCAGTTCTCCTTCGACGGTGACCCCGAGCGGGTGGGCGTACCTGACCACCTCGCGGGTCAGGGCGATATTGTCTTCCAGCGGCAGGGAAGAGCCGTCGATCATGACGCTGGTGTAGCCACCATCGATCGCTGCCTTGACGCTGTCCAGATTCCGTCCGTGGTCCAGATGCAGCGCGACCGGAATGGGGACATCCTTGGCGAACCGCTTGACCGCCCGTGCGATGTTCAGGGCACCCAGCTTCTTGTCCTCGACCGTGGCGTTCTGGAAGTCCTTGCGGCCTCCCATGAATCCGTTTGCCAGGTCCGCCCCTTGCAGGATCGCGGGGGAACGGAAGAGATTGTGGATCTCGATGACCGCCTGGGCTTGCGCGACCGCGTTGACGTTGAACGCGCCCTGCGCGTACGAGTAGGTGTCGGTGGCGTCCAGGATGGGACGCATCGGAATAAGACTCATGTGTGCTCCTTATAGACGATTCGGCCACCGATGATGGTGGTCTTGATGTTCGTATCCCCATCAACCAACAGCAGGTCGGCATCCTTGCCTGGCGTGATGGAGCCTTTGGTGTTCCATACCCCGATCAGCTTGGCGGGGTTTTCGGTAAGCAGGGGAATGACCTTCTCCATCGGCGCGTTTGTGTAGCTCATGATGTTCCTTAGCGCCTGGATGGTGGTCAGCGTACTGCCTGCGCGCACCCCGTCCGGGGTTTTCGCATCGCCATCCTTGACGATCACGTCATCCTGGCCGAGCTGGTATTCCCCGTCGGGAAGCCCGGTGGCCATGATGCAGTCGGTGATGGCGATCACCTTGTCCCATCCCTTGGTCTTCAGGACCAGGGCGACCGTGGCAGGGTGCAGGTGGCGTCCGTCGCAGATGGTCTCGACGTAGATGTCCGACAGCAGGGCCGCGCCGCTGATCGCCGGCCGGTGCATGTGGAAGAGCCCCATGGCGTTGAACAGGTGGGTGGTGCTGACCGCTCCAGCCCGGATCGCCCGCATGGCCGTCTCGAAGTCGGCCCCGCTGTGGCCGATGGCGAAGGGAATCCGGTCGTGGAAGCGCTCGATCAGGGGGATGGCCCCTTCGACCTCCGGGGCGATGGTCACATACCGCACGTTGCCCTTCGCGCGCTGGAGATACTCCTCCAGCAATCCGGCATCACCCTTTTTCAGGCAGCTTTCCGGCATGGCCCCCTTGTAGGCGGGGGAGAGGAAAGGTCCCTCCAGGTGGATTCCGAGCAGAGTCGCACCATCTCGCGCCTTTCCGCTCTCGTCTCCCAGCAAGTCGAGCAACTGCAGGGTCTTCTCGTGGGTGTCGGTCATGACGCTGGCAAGGAACGAAGTGGTGCCCACGCTGGCGAAGAACCTGCAGAGGGTATCCAGGCTTTCCTTGGTGATGTGGTTGACGTCGACATGCATGCCCCCGTGGGTATGGATGTCGATGAAACCAGGAAGCGCCCTCAGGCCGTGGGCATCTATGATTTCGTCCCCCTCGAGGTTGGGCGCGACCTCCACGATCTTTCCTGCCTGCAGTCGGATGTCGCTGTCGGTGAACTGGTGGTCTTGGTAGACCTGTGCTCCTTTGATGATCATCAGAACGGCCTCTCCGAGGCGACATCATTGGCCATGATCACGCACTCCGGGTGCTTCTGCAGCAGGGTTACCGGGAAGGCTGCCGAGACAGGACCGAAGATGGCCTCCCTGAGGACCGCGCGGTGCCAGGAGCGGAAGACCCCCAGCACGATCCGTTTCGAGGCGAGGATCTGGCGCATGCCGATGGTCACGGCGTAACGGGGCATCCGGTCGATGGCGCCGCCAAGGGAACCGATGGCGTTGGCGACGCGGGTCTCCGGGGTCATGGTGATGATGCGGGTCTCGCGCTTGGCAAAGACGGCGGCGCTGGTGTGCTCCTCGGCCTCGTTGAATGCGACATGCCCGTTGATGCCGATGCCCCCGTAGGTGACGTCGACTCCTCCGAGCTTGTCGATGGCCCTCTGCATATTGCCCAGGTCCTTCGGGTCGGGGAAGATCCACTGGCTGGCGGGAATCCGCAGTTCCTCGTCAATCTTCCCAAAGACATCCCTCCGCATCGCTCCCCGGAAGGAGAGCGGATCGGATGCCGGAATCCATTCCTGGCTGTCGGTCAGGTACTCGTCCATGTTGAGGAAATGGCATTGCTTCAGACTGATCCGCTGCTGATTCACCATTTCGACAAAGTAGGGATACTGCCCGACCGGGCCGACCGGCAGGATGAAGGTGGTGTCCAGTCCCTTGGCGTTGTGTTCCTTGATGGTGTCTGCCATGTCCCGCGCCATCGCCTTGAAAATCGCCTCGCTGGAGGGAAATAGCCTGACGGGGATTTTCCCCTTGGTGAGTGCTTCTCCTGTTGCCTGATAGTTGATCATTGGATGCTCCTTACTATGAATTGAGAAACGAAATGAAAGACCCGAGGTCGTCCCCCACCAGCGGCCTGAGCCATTTGGTGAAGGCGTCGCTCACGTCGTAATGCCTACCATCCAGATATTCCCCGGGAAGCGTCTTCGCCTGGAGGACGGCGTCCTCGATGGGAATCAGGTCGATGCTTGTCCGGTAGGGCTCGGTGGAGAGCCGGGTAATCGTGCTCATCCACCCGCTTTTGCCCTCGAGAAGCGCCTGTACCGATGCCCGTCCGCAGCCGATTGCCTCCTTTCGGTCGACATCGCTTGCCCAGCGCACCGAGGCGCGGCCGAGGATGCCTGGCTTCTCGCTGCGGCTCTTGATGCCAAGCCGACGGGTAATCAGCTGGGAAAGGTGGGCGGAAACGTCTCCGAAGTAGACGCTTCGTCCACTCTGGAAAACCGGTTCGACAATCGGCTTGCCGTCCGCATAGCGCAGTCCCTCGCTGGCGACGACTACCACGCCCTTCTTCTCGTCATACAAGTCCTGCACGCGGCTGAGGAAACGATCTTCCTCGAAAGGGGTCTCCGGACAGAGAATCATATCGGGCCCATCGCCCCTCTCGGTCCGCGCCAAAGCGCTGCTGGCGGTGATCCATCCTGCATCCCGCCCGAAGGCTTCGATGACGACGACATGGATGGCGAGACCCTTCACATCCTGGTCGACCTCGCGGACCGAGCCGGCAAGGTAGCGCGCCGCCGAGCCGTAGCCGGGGGCATGGTCGGTTCCCGAAAGGTCGTTGTCCATCGTCTTGGGAATGCCGTCCACCAGGATTCCGCAGGCCTCTCCCGCTTTCGCCAGCTTGCGCGTCGTGTCCATCGTCCCGTTTCCTCCTGTCAGGAGGATGTCGGTCACCCCCATGTTCCGGAACGTGTCGACAAGCTTCGCATAGCCTTCCTCGTCAATCGGGGTCCTTCCCGTGCCGATTGCCGAGCCCGGGGTGTAGGGCAGCAAGGCCAGCTTGGCCTCGGGTATTTCGGTCAGGTCGATGAAGGAACCGCTGGCGATTCCTCTCCGGCAGGCGAGAATCCGGCCGAAGACGCCGCATTCGCGGGCTTTCTCGATCGCCCCGTAAAGCGAGGCGTTGATGACGGCGGTCGGGCCCCCGCCGTGGGCGATCAGGAGCGTGCGTTGCATTGAGATGCCTCCTTGGTGCTTTCCCGTTCGATCAGAGTGAAGGGAAGGGTGACGGTAATCGGCCAAGACCGGTGGTTTTCAATCGCGTCGAGCAAAAGCTGCAGGGCATACCGCCCGATTTCCCTCTTGGGCATGTCCACTGTGCTCAGGGAAGGAGAAAGATAGGCCGAGTCAGGAATATTGTCATAGCCGAACAACGAGATGTCTCCGGGGACAGAAAGCCCTTGTTTTGCGAGCGCTCTGGTCACTCCGATTGCCAGGTTGTCGTTGCCGCAGATGATGGCGGTGGGTTTCGCGCCGGTCTCGAGCAACTGCATCGTCGCCCTGTACCCGTCGCTCGCCTCCAGATAGGAGTCGGCGACCAACCGTTTGTCCAACGGGATCCCGTGAGAGGCCAGCGCCTCGGCATAGGTCTGGTACCGGTACTCATTGACCAATGCGCCGTTCTGGTCGGTCGGACCGATGTAGGCGATCTTCCTGTGGCCTAGCGCGACCAGACGGTCGGTGACCGCCTTGATGCCGAAGCGGATGTCGCTGACCACGTTGTCGATACCTTCGATCTGGTTCAGTCCGGCATAGACGAGATGGGGAATCTGCTTCTTCAGGGTTGTGATGGTCTCCTTGGTGATGCGTCCCAGCAGGATCGCGCCGTCCAAGGGAGAGGAAGAGAGATCGGTCGCTTGTATGGTGAGGTTCAGCGTGACGAAGGAAAGGTCGTAACGGCCTGCCAGTTTCTTCACCCCATCGACCAGACCGTCATGTAGCTCCGAGAAAAAGGGGCTTGCGATGCTCTCATGGTCGGATGCGAAGACGCAGGCGATGCGGTAACTGGGCCGCTCGATGCTCTGATAGGCATTGATCTTCTGGGAAACGTAGCCAAGGGAACGGGCACATTCGATGATCTTGCGCTGGGTCTCGGTGGGGTGCGTCAGGTCCGGACCTTGGTTCAGGACCCTGCTGACCGTGGAAATGGAGACGCCTGCTTGGCTCGCGATATCTTTCAGAGTGATGTCCATGGAGACTCCTCGCCTGTAGTATACGCTACATTTTACATTTGCAAAGGAATTTTTTCACAAACATGCAAATAATTTCAAGTTTGTTGGAGAAAAAGCCGAATATATTGCAATATATCGGTAATCATTCGGAATTTTTAGACGGAGTGGAGAAATCGAATGCAAAAATTTTCTTGACAGCCGACAGGATTGTCATAAAGATACGGCTGACGGAGGACGCCATGCGCAAGCAGATTTCATTCACGATCGTCGACCATTCTTCCACCCTCTGCGAGGACGAGGTGGCAAGGGCGTGCAGGGAGCGGCAAGTCCTGTTGGAACGGGTACTTGCGGGAGAGAAACGGTACGAGGGGGTGCTCGGCTGGTACCATCCCGAGCTGTTCGCCAGTGACGGCCGGATAGACCGGATTCTTCGTCTTTCCCGCGACTTGCGGGAAAAGGTGGATACCCTGGTGGTCATCGGCATCGGGGGTTCCAACCAAGGGGCGAGGGGAGCCATCGAGGCGCTCAAGCCTGAGGGAGGCATTCCCATTGTCTGGGCGGGCAACACCCTGTCTTCCTTCGAGAGTGCCCGCACGCTCGCCGCTCTTGAGGGGCATACCTTCGCCATCGACGTGATTGCCAAGAACTTCGAGACCTTGGAGCCCGGACTTGCCTTCCGCCTGTTCCGTGGCGAGCTGGAACGCCGCTATGGGGCCGGCGCGAGCCGGTACATCTACGTGACCGGCACTCCCGGCTCCCATCTGGAGGAGCTGGCCGGAACGCAGGGATATACCTTCCTTGAATTCCCCGCTCCTGTGGGAGGGCGGTATTCGATGTTCACTGATGTCGGGTTGCTTCCGATGGCCGCGAGCGGGATTGACGTGCGGGCGATGGCCGAGGGGGCAAGAGAGATGGCCGGTTGGCTGCAGGGCGACCACAGCCCGGACAACCTTGCCCTTCGGTACGCGGTGGCACGCAACCTGCTTTCACGGCGAGGCTTCGAACTGGAGATGCTGACCTTCTTCGAGCCCCGTTTCGACTACTTTGCCCGATGGTGGCGGCAGTTGCTCGCCGAGAGCGAGGGAAAGGAAGGAAAGGGGCTTTTCCCTGTCGCTTCCAGCGACTCTGAAGACTTGCACTCGATCGGCCAATACGTTCAGGAAGGAAAGAAGATCCTTTTCGAGACGTTCCTGCGCCTTGGCGCGTGCGGCGGTCCAGAGCTCCGGTTGGCTTCCGATGGGGTGGACGACCGGTTTGGGTATTTGGACGGGAAGACCGTCAGCGAGGTGAACAAGGCGAGCGAGGCGGCGACACTGAAAGCCCACAGTGCGAAATTCCCGTGCCTGGTCTTTGATGTGCCTGCCTTGGATGCCTACCAGTACGGGGCACTTTCCTATTTCTTCCTTTTCTCCACCTACCTTTCCGGTTCGATACTCGGCATCAATCCCTTCGACCAGGAAGGCGTGGAAGCGTACAAGCACTGGATGTTCCAAGCGCTTGGCAAGTGTTAGAACAGGTCGCCCAGCCCGAGTTGCTCGATCAGACGGACCACTTCGGTCGTCCGCTTGCATTGGAATTTGACCAGCAGGCTGTGGATCTGGGTCTTGATGGTTACCACCTCGACATGGCGTTCCTCGGCAATCTGCTTGACCTTGTAGCCGTCCAGCAGGTAGCGGACCAGTTCCCGTTCTGTCGGGGTGAGGGTGCCGGTCTTGGTGATGAACCAGACCAGGCCCTGCTCGCTCTTGTGCAGCCGCTTGTACTCCCGCATGACGATTCCTTGGATCTTGGCATCCAGGTTCTGCGTTCCGTCCCTTACCCCCCTCAGGTGCTCGAGCATATGGGTGTCCGTACATCCTTTGACCAGGTAGTCGACCGCACCGGTCGCCATCGAGGTGATGATGGTCTGCTCGGTCTCGTGCGCAGTCAGGTAGACCACCTTGACCTGCGGGTGCCGGGAAAGGATTGTCTCGGTTGCCCGGATGCCTGCGGTGGCGTCCTCCATCTCGATGTCCATCAGGATGATGTCGACGGGAATCGCGTCGCAGATGGCGGTTGCTTCCGCCCCGCTGGAGACCTTGGCCGCAATGGTGAACGAAGGATCGCTGGAGACGACGGACGCATAGTGCTCCCTGAGGATTTCCATGTCCTCGGCAATCAGGACGGCGCTTTTCTTACACACGGGCTTTCCTCCTTGCGATAGGCAACAGGATCAGGAACGAGGTCCCCTTGGGGGAAGATTCGAACCGGATGCTTCCCAGATGGTTCTTGATGACTTGATGGGTGAAGTACATGCCGAAGCCCCAGTTGGTGGCGCTGTTCTTGCTGGAGTAGAAGGGTTCGTAGATGTGCTTGCCGACCTTTTTCGGGATTCCGTTTCCGTTGTCGGAGATGGTCACCGATACCCACAGGCGTTCTTGGAACAGCCTGACGGCCACCGGGGTGGTCCGTCCCGCCTGCAGGGTCGCCTCCCATCCGTTTTCCATGATGTTGGCGAAGGCTTCGGAAAGGTATTCCTTGTCGGCCAGAATCTGCCCGGTTCGGCTGGCCAGCCGAACCTCGACCAGTCCTTGGGGATACTTCGCCAGGAATTTCTCCCGCGCCAGCCCGATGACCGGCTCGATCGACATGGGCACCAGATGGATGGTGCCTTGGCGGCTGAAGGCGTAGAGCTTCTCGATGCGTTGCAGCATCAGCTGGTTGTTCGCCTGGAGCGAGGAGACCAGGGCCTTCTGCGAGGGAACGTTCTGCTCGGCGATTTTCTCGATTACGATTTGGTTTGCCAGAAGCTGGTTCTTCAGGCCGTGGGTGAAGATGTTGATGCCGGGCTGCATCTCGTTGCCCTTCCGCTCGAGCAGCGCCTGCTCGTGCTGTTCGTTCCAGGTGATGTGGGCGGTGCTGACCAGGCTGAGAAGGCTGATGATGCAGGATAGGGCGGTGACCACCCAGACGAGGCTGTAGAGCATCGGACGGAAACCCTTGTTCAGATACCAGAGGCCGAGCATCCACATGTAGTCGTTGCGGTAGAACAGGTAGATTTGCGCCGGGTCCTGCTTGCAGTATATGGCGTACAGCAGGGTGGTGCTGGCATAGAAGGCGAGGTTCTGCAGGAAACGGCTCCGGAAGAACCGGACGGTGATGGAGAAGGTTTCTTTCAGCAGGCAGGCCCAGCCGATGAGCAGGTATGCGATGATCCAAGAATAGGAAAGGGTGACGCTGAGTCGCAAACGGGCTTCGCTTGGTTCGATGAGGGCCTCGAAGACCGAAGGGATATAGAGGACCAGCGAGACGAGGGGCAGGATGGAAGCGGCGAGGTAGTACCACTTCAGGTGTTCTGTCGGGATGAAATTCGAGGCGTGCAGGGCGACCAGCATGAACAGGAAGGGAAAGAGGTACCTGCCGACGGCGACGGTGTAGCCCAGTTGTCCGAGGGTGAGCCTGAGGTATTGGAGTTTTCGGTAGATGGCGGTACCGCCATAGAGGATCGGGATGAACTCCTTGCCATAGCCGCCTTTTTTGGAAATGTAGGTGAGGATGCCGAACCAGAAGATGCCGAGGGAAAGGGTGAAGAGCATGCGCAGCAGCTCACCGGTATCGCGTTTGCATGCATACAGCGAGATCGTGTAGAGCGTTATCACCGCGAGCAGCGCGAGCAACATCTTCCTGGCTCCTCCTTTTTCCTCACAGTATACGGCTTTTGTACAGGAAAAGGGTATGAAGAAATTTCAGACTTTGCAGTTCGCCAATCAATGAGAAAATGAGACCACAAGGATGGCTAACAAATGAAAAAAGGATTGTCTGCAAAGACGATGAAATGGGTTTGGCTCCTGATTTCAGTGGCTTCCGCCATCGTGCTTTGGACCATACTCTCCGTGCTTCCTAGCACCTCCCGGAGCTTCCCGAACATCGTCAAGACCTTCTCGCAGGTCAAGGTGATGATCGAGCGCAAGGTGTTGTTCAAGGATATCACCTCCTCTCTGATCAGTGTCATCAGCGGATACGCGCTGGGCTTCGTCATCGCGCTGCCCATCGCCATACTGATGGCGTGGTACCGGCCTTTCCGCTACATCGTGGAGCCGTGGATCAACTTCATCCGGAACATTCCGCCTCTGGCCTATGTCCCGCTGATCGTGATCGCCGCGGGTGTCGGGCGGAAACCGCAGATCATCGTCATCACCCTGGCAACCTTCCTGACCATGTGCATCACGATGTACCAGGGCATCATCAATATCGACGAGACGCTGATCAAGGCAGCCAAGATTCTTGGAGCCTCAGACCGGCAGATTTTCTTCCGGGTGCTTGCCCCTGCTTCGCTGCCCTTCATCATGACGGCCATCAGGCTCGGCTCCTCGGTCGCGCTCACCACGCTGATCGCCGCCGAATCGACCGGGGCGTTCGCCGGTCTGGGCATGAGGATCCGCTCGTTGAACAACAACTTCGAGACCGCCCCCATGTTGCTGTACATCATCATCATCGGTTGCATCGGTGTGATTGTCGAAAAAATAATCAAGTTCATGGAACAGAGGCTGACAGGATGGCAGGAGAAGCGCGAAATATAAAACTCTCGATCCAGAATGTGAAGAAGACCTACATGGGTCGCAGCGGCGAGGTCGTCGCTCTGAACGGGGTCTCGCTGGATATCGCGGAGAACGAGTTCATTACGGTTGTCGGCCCTTCCGGGTGTGGCAAGTCGACCCTTCTGAACATCATCGCGGGATTGCTTGACGCCACGAGCGGCAAGGTCCTGTGCGACGGAAAGGAGGTCAAGGGTACCGGTCCGGAACGCGGTGTCGTCTTCCAGCAGTACGCGTTGTTCCCCTGGCTTACCGTAGAGAAAAATGTCCGCTTCCCGCTGGATATGAAAGGAATCAAGGGAGCCGAGGCTGACGCGATTGTCGACAAGTATATCCACATGGTGGGTCTGGAGCACTTCCGCAGCCACTATCCGAAAGAGTTGTCCGGTGGCATGAAGCAGCGGGTCGCCATCGCCAGGGCCTACGCGGGAAACCCCGAGGTGCTCCTGATGGACGAGCCTTTCGGGGCTCTGGACGCGCAGACCAGGACCCAGCTGCAGCAGGAGTTGCTGGACATGTGGGAGAAGGAGCGCAAGACCTGCTTCTTCATCACCCATGATGTCGACGAGGCTTTGATCCTTGGCCAGCGGGTGGTGATCATGAGCGCCCGCCCCGGTCGCATCAAGAGCATCCTTCCTGTGGATATTCCCTATCCACGCGACCAAAGGACCAAGATGAGCGGACGGTACCTTGAGTTGAAAAACCACATCTGGGAACAGGTGTATCAGGAATATCTTGAAGTACGCAAGTAGTGAAAAAGCTAAGGAGGATTTTATGAAAAAAAGTGTATTGGTTGGATTGCTGGTATCTCTCGCGCTGGCTGCTGTTGGCGCCCAGGGCACAAAAGAGGGAGCCGCGTCCGGTTCTGCCGGGCAGAAACTGCAGACCCTGAACGTCGCTTACATGCCCAACTACGCGTCGCTGTACAACGTGGTTGCCGCTGATCGCATGGGCTACTTCGCCGAAGAAGGCCTCAAGGTCAATTTGGTGCAGTTCGCTGACGGCCCGACCGAGATTTCCGCCATGGAGAGCGGCTCGATCGATGTCGCCTATATCGGACCGGGAGCCCACAAGCTCTGCATCAATGGGCGCGCGAAGGTGTTCTTGTTCGACCACCTCGGCTCGGCCGATGAGGTCATCGTCCGCCCGAGCCGCGGCATCAAGACCGCGAAGGACCTGAAGGGCAAGACGGTCGGATATGCTTCCGGCACGAGCAGCGAGATGGTGCTTCGCATGGCCCTCGGCGATGCCGGCCTGACCATGGATGACATCGTCGCCATGGAGATGGATGCCTCTGGCCTGGTTTCCGCCATGACCAGCGGTTCCTTGGACGCATGTGCCACCTGGTCTCCCAGCACTGCCACAATCAAGAGCGCGCTGGGCAGCGACGCCGTGATGCTCTGCAACAACGCCACCTTCAGCGACCGCAGCGCCGCCAACGCTTCCTGGATCTGCATGTCCAAGTACGCCGAGGAGCACAAGGATACGCTGGTCAAGGTCGCCCGCGCCCTGATCAAGGGTATGGACTATCAGAAGACCCATCAGGAAGATGTCTGCAAGTGGGTTGCCGAGCTGATCGCCTCTGACTTCGACACCATCTACAACCAGCGCTTTGACGGTGCGTGGCTGACCGGTCCTGAGTTGAAGAAGCTGGTCGAGGACGGGGATGTCGAGAATTACTACGAAATCCAGAAGAAAGGGTTTGGACAGCAGGTCAACCAGGATGCGAAAGTTTCCGATTACGTGCTCTTCGATATCATGAAGGAAGCGCTGAACTGACATCAGCCATATCTCCCTTAGGCGGGCCGGTCTTCCGGTCCGCCTTTTGCTGTCCGGCAAAAGAAGCGGTTTTCTGATGGGAGGGGAGAACCGCCACGTGGCCGGACCAAGGCTCTGCCGGCTTGATGCAGGAACCTTTCTCCTGGTTTTCGGGAAGTCCGGTATGTTCGGCAGTCTTTCCGTCTGGTTCCCCATCCTTCCTCCAACGCGCCCTTCCATTGGCCAACAGGTTCCTCAAAAGGAAGGCAAGCCCAACGAGCGAGGAAACAAAGCACACGTATGTTGGAAATCCAACATACTCCTCGCGTCGCTTCATGCTATGCCTTGGCTACAAAACAACGATAAGGAGACGCGATATGGCGGTTACTGGAGATATGTTGGTAGGAAAGTTGGTGCAAGAGCACCCGGAAGTGGTGGATACCCTGCTGGAGAGCGGCATGCATTGCCTGGGTTGCCCCTCGAGCCAGATGGAGTCGTTGGCGGACGCTTGCTACGTGCATGGCCTCAATCCGGAAGAAGTGGTTTCGAAGGTCAATGCCCGGATCAGCCAGGGGGCGCGGGCATGAGCAAGTTCCTTGGCCCGATCCACTATTGGCTGTATGGGAAAATCCAGCTGCAGGACGCCTTGGTCGCTGAGATTGCGGACTATGCCACCAAGAAGGGCTGGAAGTACGATCCAGACCTTGTGACGAGCGACCTTCGCCCGTTGGAGAGCCTGATCGACACCTCCAACATCCACGGCTGGCTGCAGGAGCGTATCGCATCCAGCGAGAGCCGCTATGCGAAGCTGGTTTCCTGTCTCGTGGGAGAGGACGCGGGACGATTGGCGGAACTGGAACAGGTGGCCTATTCCTTCGGGGAACACCACAAGGTGCAGGCTGACGCCAACTGCAACGATGCCTACCACCAATTTGACGAGGTGCTTCTGAACGGCATGCCCTGCGACCGGGTCAACCAGGTGGTCGAGGGTGATGGTGACCGGTTCGTCTGGAAACAGACCCAGGACTTGCACGGCCATTTCTGGACCGAGGCCGGCGGCAAAGGCCAGTGGTACGATCAGCTCCGCATGCGGGTTATGGAGGGAATGCTTTCCGGTAGCGACCTGAAGATCACCAAGGAAGCGGATTCCGTGTTCGTGATTGAGAAAAAGGCGGCCTGAGATGCACTGGACCACCGAATGCATGATGGAGGAACATGCCAACATCAACCGCATGCTGGATGTCGTCGAGCGGGAGTGCGTCGCCATTCTGGACGGGAAGACAATCGATCTCCCGTTCTGGGAGCAGGTGATTGCTTTCACCCGCCTGTACAGCGACAAGCATCATCACGGCAAGGAGGAACAATTCCTGTTCCCTGTCATGGTGCGAAAGCTAGGCAGAGTCGGGGAGACGATGGTGACCCACGGCATGCTGGTCGAGCACGATTTGGGACGAAGCCACGTGAAAGACCTTGAGACATCGTTGGGACAATGGAAAGAAAAGCCGACCACGCTGGCCAAACTGGGAATCCTTGCCAATGCCATGGCCTATGTGAATCTGCTCAGGCTGCATACCAGCAAGGAAAACGATGTGGTCTACGCGTTCGCCGAACGGATGTTGGACGAGGATAGCTGGAAGGAAATCGACGCTTCTGCCAAAGCGTTTGAGGCCGACCCGAAAAACGCGCAAGTCAAGGATACGTATCTCGCTTTGCTCGCCCGGTACGAACGCCGCTGAAAAAAAGGCGCCTGGTCGCTGGTTGCAACCGGACGCCTTTTCATTGGATGATTGTATAGGACTTCACGTAAAAGGAACCATCCTCCAGGTCTGTCTGCGGATTCTGGCCTTTCTTTTGCTTTGTGCCTTTCAGCTTCAGCAACGTCCCCTGCTGGTTGAACAATTCCTCGCGGAGGATGGTGCCGGTGATGATGCCGTATCGCTTCCCGTCGCTGGTCTCGATGCCGAGCGAAGTCTGAGGTTCGGTGCCAAACACCTTGATGGTGCCCCTCAACGTCTTCGCGGAAAGGGGAAGTACGACTGCCATGCCGATGAGAGAGGCCATAAGAATACGCTTCATAGTTCGCATTGTACCGAACTATGTCATTTCGCTCAATAGAAAAACTTCGTCAGTCCAGTGGAGAGGTTAGCCGGCGACCACGAGCGCTGCCTCGTTGTCGAAGTGCAGTTTGACTGCTTCTCCTTCCTCCCAGACCGTCTCTTCCGGTTTGGAAGGCACAGAGGCGTTGACCACTTTGTCGATTCCCTCGATGGAAAGCTCGTACTCGATATGGCTTCCGACAAAGATCGCGCTGACCACTTTGGCGGGGATTCCCTCGTTGTTTGCCGCAAGCACATCGATATTCTCCGGTCGGATGACCAGGATG
>CAJMOS010000061.1 GCA_905215015.1 uncultured bacterium
GCTCGCGAACAGCTGGGACAGCTTGCTTCCGAAGAGCTCGCTTCCGGTCATTGGGATCTGGTCATACAAGGCAGACAATTCAGCCAGATTCCTCGCCAGAAAGGAATCGCCCAATGCGCGGATTATCAGGTCTCGCTCAGCATTCATGATGGCAGATGGTAATGCAGGATCCCCCATGCTGGTCAAGATTTTCCGCCTTCCTCCCTTTGGTTTTTTTCATGGAACAATACCTCGATCCTCCCACATTCTTGCATCCCGCCATCAAATTGCATATGCTTGTCTGCAAATCTCTTTTGCTTGGTAGGAGGCACCTATGTTCACACGGGATGAGGCAGTCGCATTGCTGAAGAAATACACGAAGAACGAGCATCTTGTCTATCACGCCTACTGCGTCGAGGCGGTCATGCGCCGCTTCGCCAAAGAGTTGGGCGAGGACGAGAATTACTGGGGCCTGTGCGGGCTCCTGCATGACATCGATTGGGACATGTTCCCCGAGCAACACTGCAAGAAGGCTCCCGAGCTTTTGAAGGAGATCAACGCCCCAGAGGACGTGGTCCATGCCGTCTGCTCCCACGGTTGGGGCATCTGCTCCGACGTTGAACCGACCAGACAAATGGAGAAGGTGCTCTACACGGTCGACGAGCTGTGCGGGCTGGTATACGCCACCGCCCTGATGCGACCGGAGCGCATGGAGGGAATGGAGGTCAAATCAGTCAAGAAGAAGTGGAAGAACGCCAAGTTCGCTGCCGGCGTCAACCGTGAGCTGATCGACAAAGGAATCGCCATGCTCGGCATGGACAAGGACAAGGTAATCCAGCTGACCATCGAGGGAATTTCCTCGGTCGCTGGCAATGTGGGCCTGGCGTAACCACGACCCTTGCAACGCATGCAGGGAAGAAGTTGCTTGCCCATGGCTCAAGGATACCACAGCCATGCGCGAATGGGAAAAGGGTGGCCGAAAGCGGCAATGCGAGGGGAAAGGACTCTCACCTTCTCCGAGGAACCTTCGTTCATTCCAGTCCCTGGTAGCTGTCAAACGGATAGCAGCTTGCGGCCATGGCGGCAAGCTCCTCCACATCCTCCACGCCAGGCAGGGTGATGGGAATCGGCTCCAGCTTGAAGGCCCTCAGCACATTCCCCCCGAAGAGGTCCCGCAACCTCTCCTCGCTCACACCCGCCTTCCTCAGCCGTTGCAAGAGGAGCAGGACCCCGCAAAAGCCAGGGATGCCGCTCGCACCATTGCGCTTGTCATCGAGCGTGTGCGGGGCATGGTCGGTCTCGACCCAGTCGATCCTTCCCTCCAGCACCGCTTGCCAGAGCCTTGTCCGCTCCTCGGGACTCCTCAATGGAGGGTTCATCTTGGCGAAAAGATTCCGGTCCTTCGCCATCTCCCGGTCAAGGAGCAGATGATGGGGGGTCACCCCCATGGTGATCTTCCTTCCAGTCCCACGCGCCCGTTCCACGAGCTCCACCGTCCCGATGGTGGAGACATGGGCGATATGGAGCGTTCCCTGGAAACCGGCCTCGCCGCTCAGACGGATCTGGTCACGGACACTCTCGATCTCGGCTTCCACAGGACGGGCATCGCTATGGGTGGAAAAATCCTCGCCATTCTCCAGCTCGGGGCGCAGCAGAGACTCCTTCTCGCAGTGAACGGCAAGCAGGCCGTCAAAGCCAAGTGCCGCCAACTGCCCGTAAATATGGCGCTGTTGCTGTTCCGTCACCTGTCCCATGCCTCCAGTCGAGTTCCCAGCGAAGAGTTTGAGTCCCACGACATGGGGGAAGAGTTCCCTCCACGCCTCGACGGCCATCCGGATTTCAGCGTCATCGCTGGTCAGCCCCGCATACAGGCTGTAACGGATGCTCCGGCCTGTTTGCTGTCCGACAGTGGCGATCGCCGCCGCCGCTTTCTCGAGCCGGCGGACAATCGCTTCCTTGCTGGTCAAGGGAGGATCGCAGTTGGGCATGTCGAAGAGCCACTGGTCCCCGATGAAACTGGCCACGGAAAGACCGTGGACGATTGTCTCCTTGGACGCCTGATTGTCGTCCCTCAGGTGTACATGCGGGTCAATCATAGACGCAACAGGCCCGGGGCGTTGGCTTTCAGGTAGGAATAATCCATGAAGGTACCCCACTGGCAGGCCAGGCGATGGCCGCAGACACACTCGCCACACAGGCCGACCCCGCAACGGGTCATGCGTTCCATACTAAGGCTGATCATCTCCTCGCTTGCCCCCTTCCGCAACAGGAGCTTGCAGGCGACGGACATGAAGACCTCCGGACCGACCAGATAAATCGCTGTCTTCCCATCAATCGTCATGGAATCGAGCAAATCGAGCACTCTTCCCGGCTTTCCGTCATCGGCGACACAGGCAAACGTCCCATACGGACTGAGCTCCTTCTCCAGGAGGGCAGGACCCTCGACGCTGACGCTGGTACCCACCAGCATCGTCACCTCGGTCCCCTCGGCTTTCAGCTTCCTGGCAAGCATTGGGAGCACCGCGACTCCGGTACCACCGGCAATCACCAAGGCCCGCTTCGCATGCTTGGTGGCAACAGGGGCTCCATAGAGGCCCCGCACCATCACCTCATCGCCCTCCTTGAGGCTGAAGATCTCCTTGGTCACCTTTCCGCGCTTCTTGATGACGAAGCTCAAAGGATCGGTACCGGCGACGCTGAAGGGCTTCTCCCCGATTCCGGGAAGCCAGAGGAAGACGAACTCGCCGGCCTGGCTGTCCAGCTTGTGGTCGAAGGTAAGGATGACGATATCCTCCCCGTACTGCTCGCGCTTCACCACCCGATAGGGCTTGTAGGCCATCCGGTCATCGCGCCGGAGAAAGCTCCTGGCGCTCGCTTCCGGCAGGCTTCCGTCCAGAATCTCCTGGGCCTCCCGTTTGACCGAAGAAAGATACTCTGGCCACTGCCGCTGGTTGACCATGGCCAATGCGGAACCGAGACCGATGATGTTCGCCCCCGCCTGCATCATCCTCGCCGCCTTTTCTCCGTCGTCGACACCACCCATGCCGATGATTGGCACATCGGGACCTACCGCCTTCCGGATCTCGGCAATCTTTCCGACAGCTTCGTCAAAGACCCAGCGGCCGCTTCTGCCCCCCCTGCCTCCAAGCTGGTTCTGCAGGATGGGCTTGTGGACATGGGGTTCGACATACAGGTCAGGCCCCACCGTGTTGATGGCGGTAATTCCATCGGCTCCCGCCTGGACCACAGCCCGGGCGATGGAACCGATGTCCTCCACGTTCGGGGTCAGCTTGACGAACAGAGGAATCTCCAGATCGGGGACTGCCTGGCGGATGCTCCGCACATAGCCGCTGGCGATCTCCGCGCTCGTACCGATCGACGCCCCGAAACCGGCAGCCGCATGGGGACAGGAGAAGTTCAGCTCCAACAGGTCGGCCACCGGACGGAAGGTTTTCACCAACGAGACGAAGTCCTCCGGGCTTTTTGCCGCAAGCGAGACATTGAGCAGGCACCTCAACCCTCCCTTACGGAGCTTCTCAAGTTCGGCGAAGGCCGCACTGGCTCCAATATTGCGGAGCCCGACCGAGTTTCCGAAGGAGCCGGCCTCCGGTTCGCAGATGATCGGCTCGGGGTTGCCTGCGGTCGGCACCACCTGGAAACTCTTGGTGGTGATCATGTCGATGGCGGGAACCTCCTGGTCGAAGTACTCGACCATGCCCGCCTTGGTCGACGACGCGCCGCTGACGGTGGCCAGCAGCATGCGCCCGGTATTCCCTCTCAGGATCTCCATCACCTTCATACCGCCGTCTCTCCTGTCAGCTTGCGCAAGGCTCCCAGGCATTGCTCCACCCAGTCTTCCGGAGCAGGGGCGGTCTTCCACGGGTGGGTCAGGCCGCTGGAGGAGTTGATGCGGACCAGAGCGATGTCGTATCCGACCTCCCTGAGCGCCGCCATCACCTCAGGGGCGCTGCCGCCCTGGCTGCCGACTCCAGGAACCAGCAGGGGAACCGGTTGGTCTGCGAAGTAGCGGGCGATATCCTTCAGCTCGCCCATATGGGTGGCGCCGACCACCGCACCGGCCTTCCACTGGCGGATCTTGTCCGCCACCACCAGGTACAGGGGAACCCCCTCGACGGTCAGGTTCTGCAGGTCCTTGCCGCCAGGGTTGCTGGTACGGCAGAGGACATAGACGCCTTTCTCCTGGCCAACGGAGGTAAACGGCCCGACGCTGTCGCCACCCATATAGGGAGCGACGGTGACAGCGTCCGTCTTCCAGCAATCGAAGGCCTCTTTGGCATAGTTTCCGCTGCTACGGGCGATATCCCCCCGCTTGCTGTCCAGGATGACCGGCACACCGGGGAAAAAAGTCTCCAGCATGTCCAGCACATCCATCAAAGCCTCGCTGCCGGAGAAATCCCCCTCACGGGGATGGTCCAGCACCGCCCAATAGCCGATATTGGGCTTGAAGGCGGCAGGACTCGTCCCCGCCTGGCGCATCCGCTTGAAGAGGGTTCCGAAGAACTGGTTCAGACGGTCGCGGTCGGCCCCCGTTCCGGGAAGCATCGCCATCTGGGGATCAAGCCCCATGCAGGTGCAGTTCCCGGTCTCTTTGGCGGAAGACCGGAGCAGGTCGGCGTAGTTCATTTCTTCTCCTCCTTGGGAAAGCCATGCGCGACGCCCCACCCGAAAGGATCCTCCCTCCAGGAGGCAAGCACCTTGACCTGGCTGGAAGTCAGGTAGCCGGTCTTCTCCGCCCAAAAGAGCACCGTGTCATAGTCCAGAATCGTCTCTTCCTTGCAGGGAGGATCCAGACTGGCGAAATTCTCCTTGCTGGCGTCCAGCCCATAGGTGAAGATCGCATAGCAGTAGGGACAGCGTCCTCCCGCCTCGACAATCGCCTTCACCGCGGCGATCGAGGAGCCTCCGGTGGAAATCAAATCCTCGACCAGGAGGACGGAAGCCTGATGGTAGCCGCCATCGTGCAGACCCTCGATCTTCTGGTGCAGGCCGTGGTCCTTGCTGGAGGAGCGGACATAGCTCATCGACTTGTGCAGCTTGTCGGCAAGCGTCGTGGCATGGGGGATGCCGGCAGTGGACGTTCCGGCGATATTGTCCGGGTCGAAGGAGTCAGCCTTCAGCATCTGCGTGAAGGCATCGGCAATCATCGCCCTGCTCTGCCAGTCATACAGGAACTGGCGGTTGTCGTTGTAAATCGGCATGCGGTACCCGCTCGCCCAGGTAAAAGGATTCTCCGCATTCAGCCTGATCGCGCCATTCTCCAGCGCCTTTTTCGCCAACAGCTCCGCGAACTTGCTCATTTCCATATCCTTGTTCCTCCTTATCAGTTCTTCTTCCAGATTTCCTTGTACGAATGGGTCTTGCCGCAATAGGCGCAACGGAACTTGCCGTCCTCGGTACGGTAGAACATCGCCGGCACTCCCTCGTTCTGGGACGGATGGGAGATGCAGGCGTCATTCGTGCACTGCAGGTCATCAAAGTTGTAGATGCGTGGCGGCATGTAGAGCCGGTACTTCTTCACCACCTTGCTGTCCTTGATGATGTTCAGCGTACACCCTGGAGCGACTGCCGCCAAGCGTTTGACCATCTTATGGTCCAGTTCCGGAGCATCCGGACGGAAGATGATGCCCTTGTAGGTCGTTTCGCCGCTGTGGCCCTGGCTGATCCAGTCGCCACCTTTCAGGTCATCGAGGTGCAGCACCCTGCAGATCAGGCGCATATGGTCCCGGATTTCGCTCGGGCTGTCGCCACGGGCGATATGGTCGATGACGATGCCGTTCCTAATCGGGAGCACACCCTCGCTATAGTTCTTCAGGTTGCCACTCTTGCCGGAAAGGTCGACCTCGACGATGTAGGGTTTCTCAGCGGGAGCCGGCTTCTCGGCGGGCGGCACGAAATCCCTGCCGATCTTCCCCCCAATCAGGGAAAGCAGGGTGATACGGACATACATGCCGTTGATCGCCTGGCGCTCCCAGCCGTTGAGCGGAGTGTCGTCCAGGAAGGTTGGAATGGTCGGGTGCTCTTTGTGCCGGGGGAGCGGATGGTAGAAATGGGTGCCGGGCTTCAGCTTGTCCATGAACTCCTTGCGGAACGTGATGGCGCCGCGAAGCTGGTCCATCTTTTCCAGCACCTGCTCGCCCATGCGTTCCAGCTGCGGACGGGTGAAGTACCAGGTGGTGCTGACATCCGGCTGGGACAGATACTCCTCGATCGAGCCGAAACTACGGATCTCAAAACCATTCTCACGCATCTCCTCCACGTAAGAGTCCGGCATGGCCAGCTCGGGGGGAGCGATCAGGTCGACCTTCACGTGGTCGAACAGCTTCAGGCCATCGGCCTTGCTGTGGACGGTACGCCCGTGGAACAGGTCACCGATCAACGCGACATGCAAGTGGCTGTAGTCAAAGCCGTTGTCCTCCAGAAAGGAGAACTCGTCGAGCAGCTCCTGCGTGGGGTGCTCGTGCTTGCCGTCTCCGGCATTGACGAAAGAGATGTGGTAGTTCAGGTGGTTGCGCCCGATATAGTGCTTGCTGTCGATTTCAAGCCAGCGGCACAGCCCTTCGACCTTGCTGCGGACGATGAAGATCGAGTTGTGGAAACCTCCGAGCATGTGGAAGGTGTCGGCGTAGCTCTCTCCCTTGTTGATCGAGCTGGTGGAAGTGACCAGTTCCTCGACCTTGACCTGTTGGAAATTGGCCGCGTTGCGGAAGCTCTCCTTGGTACGGGTGCTGTTCTCGAGGAAGACCTCGTAGATGCCAAAATCCCTGTCGCCAATCCGGAACCCGTCCATCGTCTTGGTGTCGTTCGTCTCGAACGCGTGCTTCAGAATTCGGGTTTTCTCGAACAGGTATTTGCGCTCTGCAATCGAGAAATCATTGATCTCGCACAGACTGCGCGCCTCAAAGACATTCTTTCCTTCCATCGGCTTCTCCTTCAAAAAAAGAGCCGGCAACAATGCCGGCTCTTATAGTCATTGCAGACAGTACAGGAAACGACCCGCATGCCACGAACCACGACTTCTGCTTTCCATCGTCTCCCTCCCGTATTTCCGAACAACCATATCAAAGATACCAAGCCATGTCCAGCCCTTCCCCTTAACAAAGGATTCCCCGGTAACACTTCTGGACCTGCTCGTAGCTCTCCAGGTTTCCGATGTCGAAACGGGCTGCCGGCATCAGCATGGCCCAGACAGGGAAGCGTCCGCATGCCCAGCTGACCAAAGAGCCGGGGGCGTCGGTCTTGCACCCTTGCCCGATTGCCTCGGACAGGTGGCTGACGTCGTCCCGCGTGAAACAGTAGAAGGGAGGCACCGCCCAGGTGCTCTTCGGATGCTGTGGCTTCTCCTCCATGTCTAGGACACGGCCAGCGGCGTCCACCTCCGCCACTCCCGTCCGCCGCAACCGTTCCGGGTCCCGTTCCTCGAAGCGCAGGATGCAACTGGCCTTCTTCTGGTGGAAATAGTCGACAAGACGCCCCAAGCTGAACTCAAGGACGTTGTCCCCCGCAAGCACCAGCAGGTCGTCGTCCAGCCTAAGGCTGTCGATGGCGAAGAGGATGTCCTTCACCGCCCCGAGGCGGTTTTCGTTCTCGGTCGAGCCGTCATCGAGGATCGTCACCTTCCGCTTCAAAGGGTGCTCCCTGCTCCATTTCTGGAAAAACGGCAGGAACACGTGGTTGCTGACGATGACGTACTCCACGATGCCCGGGATGGTTTCCAGGTCATCCAACAGCCAGGAGAGCACAGGTTTCCCCCGCACCTCCAACAACGGCTTGGGAAACCCCTTGGTCAGGGGATACAGGCGCGTGGCATAGCCAGCGGCAAGCACCAAAGCAATCATAGACACTCCCTATCGGACACCATACTCCACCCTACGCATTTGGGCAATCGATCAGAATACCGCTCCGACCACTTCGGAGACCAGCTTGGCCTTGCCCACCGTGTAGTAGTGGATGCCCGGCACATCGTGGGCAAGCAACTCCTTGGACTGGCCGACGGCCCATTGGACCCCCACCTCGCGGATCTCGTCCAAAGTGGCGGCAGCCCGGACGCGGCGGGCCAGTTCCTCAGGGATGTCGACATGGAACGTCTGAGGAATGGTCTCCAGATCCTTGCGGCTGGACAACGGCTTCAACCCGGGAATGACCGGCACGGTGATGCCAGCCTCCCGCACCGCGCGGACGAAGGCGAAATACCGCTGGTTGTCATAGAAGAGCTGGGTGACCACATAGGAAGCGCCGGCGTCTACTTTTTCCTTGAGATGCCTGATGTCGTCTGCCATGTTGGCCGCCTCGGAATGTTTTTCCGGATACCCGGCGACTCCGACGCAGAAGTCGGTAGCCTCCGGGTCCTTGGCGCTCTCCTCCAGATAGTGGCCATGGTTCAGGCCACTGATCTGCCGGACCAAGTCGGCAGCATGGCTCCAGCCACCCTTCTGCGCGATGAAACGTCTCTGCCCGCCCGCAGGGTCTCCCCGCAGGGCGAACACGTTGTCGATACCGATGAAATGGAGCTCGATCAGGGTATTCTCGATCTCCTCTGCGCTTTGACCGCCACAAATGACATGGCTGACCACCGGGATATGGTATGTGTATTGCAGAAGAGCGCTGAGCGCCAGCGTGCCGGGCCGCTTGTGGATCACGTGCTTCTCCACCAGCCCGTCCTCACGCTCCACATAGTCGACCACGCTCTGGTGGTTGGTGATGTTGATATAGGCAGGGTGGAACGGAAGCAATGTCTCGACCGCGTCGCAGACACCCTGCACGCTCCCTCCACGTAACGGAGGGACGATCTCAAAAGTGAAAACGGGCTTGTCGGCCCGGGCGAGAATATCGATAACTTTCATGGACTGACCCCCGAAAGGAAAGGCTTGAGCTTCGCGAGGCTGACGCCTTTGCTCTCCGCATACTGTTCCAACTGCCAGTCGCTGACAGCACCTACGCCGAAATAGCAGGCAACTGGGCAAGCACCTTGCGGTAGGGATCCGCCTCCACCACAGGCGCCATCTCGCTGGTGACCACGAAGGCCCCGACCGTATCACCGCCCGGGGCGACGAAGTCGGCAAGGCAAAGACCGCTCTGCTCGTTGCGCAGGAAATGGAACCGTTTGGAGCCGACCGTCACCGTCCTTCGGTCGCTCGAAGCAGGGAAAAGTCCCCAGACAGCGCGGCACCCCCTTCGCAAGCTCTCTTGGAACGCAGGATCCGCGAGCATCTGCTTGGCGTCAGCGACCGCCCTGTCAGCTTCGGGACTCGCGGGGGGGATACGCATGGCGGCTACCAGCTCTTTCCAGTTGAGCTCCCCCTCGACCGTCTCCAGGCTCCACGCATCCCTGGTCCAGATTCCGTAGCGGGCAGGATTTCTCTTCGCTTTCTGGCTCCGCAAGGCAAGAGGATCTTCCGTGGGGGCCTGGACCGCCTGGGGGCTTTCTTCTTTCCTGATCCGCTCGTAGCGGTCCCCTGTTTCCTTGAAAAACAACGCTCTTTCCGTTCCTGTCGCCTGCAAAGCGGCAAGGACCATGCTCGAGGCGTCGCTGGTATGGATGACCGGTGCCTGGGAAAGCGGGGCGAGGCGCAGGGCGGTATGCCTGTCGCTGGTGGTGGCTCCGCCGACGAAGACCGGAATCTTGCTCCCTTGCCGGGCAAGGTAGCTGATTGTCTTCTCCATTTCCCGCAACGAGGGAGTAATCAGGCCGGAAAGGCCAATCAGGTCCGCATGCAGCTCCTGGGCTTTCTCCCAGATGGCAGGTGCCTCGACCATCACCCCGAGATCGTGTACCTCGAAATGATTGCAGGAAAGGACAAGGGCGCAGATATTCTTGCCGATGTCATGCACATCCCCCTTGACGGTAGCGAGCACCACCACCGGCTTCCGCGGTCCTCCCGCTCCCTTGCGCAGGGACTGCCGGATCCTAGGCTGCAGGATCTCGACGGCACGCCTCATCGTCCTGGCGGAGCGCACCACCTGGGGGAGGAACATCTCCCCCTTTCCAAACCGCTTTCCGACCTGTTCCATCCCCTGCATCAAGGGTCCTTCCACCAAGGAAAGAGGATCCTCGTCCGAAAGGGATCCGAGCAGGGAGGAAAGACGGGAATCATCTCCCTGCAGCACCGCTCCGGTCAGCTCCTCTTTGGGGGAAACCGGTATCTTGGCCGTTTTCTCCACTGGCTTGGGCGCCGCAAGCTGCCGTGTCGACTCGGCCAGACTGACCAAGGCCTCACGTCCCTCCTCGGTCCCCTCGGAAAGGGCTCGCCCCACAACAAACCGGACATAGGCGGGAATATGGGCGAGGTTCCGGTCGGAAGAAGGATTGACGATAGCCATGTCGGGTTTGGCGAGGTCAAGGAAAACGGCATGCATCGCAACGCGGATCCGGTTGTTTCCCCGGAAGGCGAACGAGAGGTTGCTCACACCTCCCGACACCAACGTGCCGGGAAGGTTCTGGTGGATCCAGCCGGCAGCCTGGATGAAATCCCTGGCATAGCCGTCATGGGCGGCGATACCGGTCGCGACGGCCAGCACATTGGGATCGAAGATGATGTCATAGGACGGAATGCCAATGGAAGACAGAAGGTCATAGCTCCGCTTGGCGCAGGCAATCTTCCGTTCGTAGGTGTCTGCCTGCCCCGTTTCGTCGAAGAGCATGACCACCATGGCATGGCCGTAGGAATGAATCAGACGGGCATGCTCCAAAAAGGGCTCCTCTCCCTCCTTCAGGCTGATCGAGTTGACAATACAACGACCTTGGATTTCTCCCATGGCCCGCTCGATGACGGAGAAATCGGAGGAGTCCACCATCACCGGAATCTTGCTGGACAAAGGGTCGCTCTGCAGGACTCTGAGAAAGGTCACCATGGCGGACCGGGCGTCCAGCATCGGCGCGTCCATGCAGATGTCCAGGGCATCGGCGCCCGCCTCGACCTGGGCACGGGCAACCGAGAGCGCCTCGTCCCACCGACGCTCCGCCACCATGGTGGCGAATTTCTTGGAACCGGCGACATTGCACCGCTCGCCGACGACAAAGAGCGATCCGGGCCTGACCATCCTGCTCTCCAGGGAGGCAAGCACCAAACCGGAGATTTCCTTGCCCCTGGCACGGGGTTTCACTCCTGCGGTGATCGCTTTCAGCGCGCGGATATGTTCCGGTGTGGTGCCACAGCAGCCACCGACGACCGAAACCTCCCCTGACTCGACGATATCCCGGAGCTCCTCGCTCCACTTCCTCGGCCCGTCGGGATAGTTCCCCTCGCCGTCGGGAATCCCCGCATTGGGGTGGAGCGAGAGCCTGAAGGGGCTGACCGCGGCAAGTTCTTTCGCTTTCTCAGCCATGGCCTTGGCTCCGGTGGAGCAGTTGATTCCCAGGGAGAAAAGCGGATATTCGGAAAAGGACGCGACCATCGCCCCGAGATCCTGCCCGCAGAGCATGCGGCCGCTCTGGTCGCTGAACGTGACGCTCACCATCACCGGAATCGTCCTCCCGGCCAGGCGCATGGCGTACTGGCACCCCTTGACCGCGGCCTTGGCCACCAAGGTGTCAAAGACCGTCTCGACCAAAAACAGGTCGACCCCGCCCTCCAACAACGCTGAGGCCTGTTCCTCATAGACCTGGACAAACGAAGCGAAGTCCCGGCTACGCCAGGCAGGGTCGTCGACATTGGTGGCGAGCGACAGGCTCTCCTTCGTCGGACCGATATCGCCGGCGACAAAGGCGCTCCTCCCTTCTCTCGCCTCGTTGGCAATCCTGCAGGCGGCAAGGTTCAGCTCGCGGACCCATCCGCCCAATCCATACTCGCCAAGGCTGATCCGGTTTGCGTTGAACGTGTTGGTCTCGATGATGTCGGCACCCGCGTCGAGGTAGGCCTGATGGATCTTCCGGACTACCTCGGGACGGTTCAGGTTGAGAAGCTCGCCGCAACTCTCCTCCGGCTTTCCTGTTGCGGGACTGAGGAAGGCATCGGAAGACAGGCGCGCTTTCTGGAGCAGCGAACCCATGGCGCCGTCCAGCAGCAGGATCCTTTGCTTGCCCAACTCCTGCAACGTCATGGTCAACCTTCCTCGAGGACCCGTACCACCTCTGGCAGAAGCTGTTTCTTGCGGGAGAGGACGCCTGGCAGGAAGAAGAGATGGGGAGACACCCGCTCATAGGCGAAGTGGGACTCCAAAGTCCCCATGCCCGCCGCCAGGAGAAGACTGTTCTCGTGGACGATGTCGGTAATCAGGAACAGGGCGAAATCCAATCCATGCTGGGACCTGCTTTTTTCCAGAGCCTCGAAGAAGGAAGGGACGAAGCGCCTGCTGTCATCCAGCATCGTCACCTCGCACTGTCCGATTCCGAACTGCATGCCCTTCTCCTGGTAGGTCTTGAAATCGCTCTCCACCAGCATCAGCGGGTCCTTGCCCACCAGCGAGGCGCCATAGCTGAACAACGTCTCGGTATAGGCCGGGTAATCGGCGACCTCAGCGATTTCCGTCAGGTCCTTGACCGCTTGGCGGTCCACTTCGGTAGTGGTCGGGCTCTTCAGGCCGACCGTGTCGCTGGTGATGCCGGCAAGCAACACCTGGGCAACCTTCTTGGTCAAGGGAACCCACTGCCTGCGGTAGAGGGTCCAGACAATCGTGCAGGTCGATCCGAGCGGATTGCAGAGGATGTAGATCGGCTGGTCGGTGTGGATTCCGTCGACCCGGTGATGGTCGATGATCTCCAGGATTTCCGCTTCCTCGAGGCCGGAAATGCTCTGCTGGAGCTCGTTGTGGTCCACCAGAATCACCTTGGTCCGTGGCTTGTCCATGAAACAACGACGGCTGACAAAGCCAAGGTACTGGTTGCCATGAAAGACCGGCAGCGCACGGTACTTGCCGGTATGGAGCATGTTCTTCGCCTCGTCGAAGAGCATCTCGTCCTCCAGACGGGGCATGGACTCCTTCAATAGCTCACGCACTTGGACGGAGAGCCTGAGCAGGCGCAGCGTCTCGCTGGTGTCGGCATCGCTGAGGAAGATCGATCCCTTGAACCGGGAAAGGTCGACCGACTCGTAGGCCTTGTACTGGGAACCGGTCAGGACGATGCAGGGGACCTGGGTGTCGATTGCCTTCTGCAGGTGGCGGTCCCGGTCGCCGAAGACCCACAACGGGCTGACCCCCTCCTTGCTCCAGGCGTCCATGTGCTCGCAGAAGAGCTCGTACTTCATGGCACCGATGGCAATCGGACCGGTGAACTCCGCCGGCTCCCCCTTCTTGAGGAAGTGGCCGGGGAGCACTTTGGGAATGGTGTCGATGACGAAATGGTAACTTGGGCGCTTCTTGCTGGAATCCTGCAGGAAGAAGGAGTTGACCGCCTCCGCGGTAAGCAGGCCGGCGAAGCGGGATCCGTCCATCACTCCGGCCGCTGCGGGATTGGTCTGGAACAGAGGAATCAACGTGGTCAACGGATCGGAGACATCCACCATCGGCTCCCCCCTGCGCACAACCGGGGCGAGACGGGAACGGACATCCTTCAGGAACCCCGGAGGCGTCAGCGAAAGCTGGTCGAAGACCGCCTTGGTGGCGTCGTTCAAGTTCCCGCACCGTACCGGGATGTAGGTATTCTGCTTGTCCAAGGTGTTCTTCAGATTGGCGTACGCCCAAGCGCTGCAGACACTGTCCATATCGGGATTGCGATGTCCCGTCACAAAAATATCAGCCATGGAAACATCTTACACAAGCAGGCGCTTTTCACCAAGAGCCAGAGTGGGTAGACTACAGGACGGAGGCTCTCACATGAAAGTTGTTCTTGCCAACGACCACGGCGCCGTCGAACTGGCGCAGCGCCTGAAAGCGCATCTGGAAGGAAAAGGAATCACCGTCAACCATCTCGGCGTCTTCACTGAGGAAAGTGTCGACTACCCTGACATCGCCAAGAAAGCGGCTGACGAATACAAGAAAGGAGGATACGATTTCGGTATCGTCTGCTGTGGCACCGGGGAAGGCATCAGCATGGCCGCCAACAAGATCCAGGGCATCCGCTGCGCCCTTCCGGTCAACGCCTTTGCCGCCGAGAAGGCAAGGGAGCACAACAATGCCAACTTCCTCGCATTCGGGGGACGGATCACCAACTACCCTGACAGCCCCGAGGCTATGGTCGACGCCTATATGGCGGCTACCTTCGCTGGCGGACGCCATCAGAAGCGCATCGACAAGCTCACAGCGCTTGAGTCGACGAGGTAGGCGGCCTGTGCTGGAACCAGGAACCCAGCAGATAGAAATCGAATGACATCAGGTCGAAGTAAAGGCTGATCGACTTGTCGTAGATGTTTACCGCGAGCGTGAGGGAGCAGAGCTTCTCGCGCTTGCCCATCATCGGGGTTCCGATGGTCACCGGAGTCAGACTGAAAAGCAGGTGGGTCGGATAGAACTCCCCTGTCTCGTGATAGGTCGACAGCCCCACGCCAAAACCCAACAGGGTATTCAGGCCGATACCGCTGACGGCGGTGCCGGTATTGCGCTCCCCCAGCAAGGACCTCTGGAGCAACACCTGCATGGTGGTGTTCGTGCCTTCAAAGAAATCGGGCACCACCTCGCTCGTCCCGGTCACATCCAGCTCATAGACGTCGCTCAGGCCCAAGGTCAGTCCATACTGGACAGCCAGCTTCGAGTCATCGTATTTCTCCTCGAAGTAGTGGGAACGGGTACCCAAGGTCACACCCAAGTCAAAATACCCGATTCCCTTCGCTGCCAGAGGAAAGGCCGAAAACGCCACAAACGCCACAAAGGCACACATTCGGTTCAATTTCATAGGAACATCCAGGTAAAGCGGAGCAATGCGACACCCCAGCTCCACCCCTCGCTTGCATAGGTGAAGAAGGGACTCAGCGCCTCATACCAGAAATCGGGCTGGCTGAACTTGAACGGGGATACACTCATATAGAGCGCAGGCCGGTTCCCGTCCCCGTCAAAGCGGGCCTGCACTCCCAGACTCAAGGCAGGATTCCAGGCGACACGGTTGTGGGCGATGATCCAGAAGGGATGATGGAGCGTCCGGAACAAATCGACGTTGACTGCCAGCGTCACGCTCGGAATCGAGATATCCCAGTCCTCGTCGCTCTCCGTCGCCATGGCAAGCGTAAGGGAGGGATTGCCGAACTTGAACTCGAAAGGCTCGTAGGCAAGCCAGAAGGAGAAACCGCCATAGGCGTGATCCTCCGTCTTCTCCCCATCCTTGGCGACGCCGAAGCCCACCTTCCGCGCCGACAGCGGGCAAGCGAGAACCGCGACCAACACAAGGAACAACCAGAATCGCTTCATCTTCAACCTCCCACCGTCATCAGCATGTGCATCAGCATCTTCCCGAAGGTACGCCATTGTTTGGCCTCCTCGGGCGAAACATAGACCGCCTGGTCGTACAGCTCGTTGTAGTGCTGATGGACTATCTTGGCCAGGTCGGAATCATCGATGATCATGCAGATCTCGTAGGAGAGCACCATCGAACGGACATTGAAGTTGCTCGAGCCCACCATCACGTACCGGTCGTCGACCACCATCAGCTTCTCATGCAACAGGCCTTTCTCGCTGGGCGGCTCGATGCGCATGTCCACCCCGGCCTCGAGCAACGGCAGGTACATGTACCGGTCGCTGGTACGCTTGTCGTAGGAGATGACCATGCTCACCTTCACCCCGCGGGCTACCGTCTCCTTGATCGCCTGCATCATGTTGGCGTCCAGAGCGGGCAGGAAGGGCAGGATCTCCACACTCTCCTTCGCGGAGGAAAGCAGGGCGCCATAGGCCGAGCCGATGGTGTGGCTGCCCGGCACCTCGTTGACAAGCCATGCGTCGACCTTCGGCTCATCCTGCTTGTAGGAGTAGTCGATAGGGAAATCCGCCAAGTCAAGGCGGTCCCAGCTCTGGTCGTTCCACCAGGGGACGAACCAGCCGAGGAAGGCGGCGACCGCTTCAGGACTGGTGAACTCGTACATCGTATCCCTTTGCAGGTCCTTTCCCGGAGGGGCTCCGACAGAGATGTAGTTGAAGTTCATGCCTCCGATCGCCATCACCTGCCCATCGATGATCACCACTTTCTGATGGTAGCGGAAAAAGAAATCGCTTGCTCCGACCAGGCGCGCCGCGGAAATCGGCTTGGTTTCCAGGAAATGGATCGGCGTGTGGGTCAGGTACATCAGTGGGATCAGGCTCTTGCGGCTCTCGGTCATGTCGAACAGCCCCGAACCGTCCACCAGGAAATAGACGGGGACACCCTCGTTGGCCTTGTCGACCAGCGCCTGGTAGAAATCGGCGTTCGGAAGGCTGTTCGAAGCGAGGAACGAGGTGATGACCACATATCGCTTCGCGCCTCGCACCAGTTCGGTCACATGGTCGCGCCACTCGTTGCCGTTGTACCAGACAGTCGGCTTGGTAATCGGCGTTTTCGGCAATCCGATAAGATCCAGCTTCTCAACGAGGCCGAGCGATGGATCCGCTGTCGGTCCTTTGGCCATGGGACGGGTTGACGCGCAACCCAAAAGCAGGACGAGACAGCAGGCAAATAGCGCGGGAAGGTGCTTTTTGTTCACAAATCACTCCAACACGAAAGGATGGGGCAGCAACTGCCCGAACTGATACACCATGTGGCTCTTCCCATCGACGGAGACCAGATGCACCTGAGTCTCGGGACGGGCGAATTCACTGATTACCTGCAGGCACTGGGCACAGGGAGGAGCAAGGGGATCTCCCTTGCTGACCACAACCAAGGCCTCGATGCCGATGACCCCCTCGACAGCGATTGCGTGGAGGATGGCGTTGCGCTCGGCGCAGATGGTGGCGCCATAGCTGCCATTTTCCACGTTGCACCCGCAATAGACCCTTCCGGTCGCGGCACTGACGACGGCGGCACCAACGTTGAAACGGGAATAAGGCGTATAGGCGTTTTTCCAGACATTGGTTGCCTTCTCGATGGCAAAGGCGACAGCGCGCTCCAAGCTGAACAATGGCGATGAGACCGGGCGAATCAGGTTGCGCCCGTAGCGTACCTTGCCACTCTCCCCGTCTGTGTCCTCCAGTTTGCGAAGCTGGGCCTCGAACGAATCGGCATCATGGAACCGGCCGATGGCGAGCAGGCTGTCGACGATGATGTCGGCTCCGCTGTCGGCCAAAGTCACCGCGTCCGTCTGGCTGGCGACCGCCAGGACCTTCATGCCGGCGCTCTTGGCCTCGGAGACCTCCTGGGGAGTGAAAGCGATGGCAAGAGCCTCGCCCGCATTCCCCCCAAGGGCGGAAAGCGCCAACGGAAGGCTCATCGTTCCCCCGCAGGAGAACAACCCCTCCTCCACCTGCCTGAGGGGACCATCCCCCTGCCTGACCAGCAAGGAGCAATCCCCCCTTTCCACGTCACGTTGTCCAGAATAGCCGCCAACGGCCACAGCGGCCTGCTTCAACTCGTGAATCAGGAAGGGACCGCCCTCAGCCTTGCCGGCTTCGTCATACGAACAGACTACCCAACGAACCATGATGATCCTCTCGTTTCCTATGGTAAGGAATATGAAGGATTTGGACAAGGAAGGGTCAGTGCAGGATGGTGGCTACCTGGCCGGGCGTGCCTTGTGGAATGAAGTGTCCACTGCCGGGAACACCGTAGTACTCGCTTCCCTCCACCATCAGGCAACCACGCCTGTAGACATCGACCGCCTTTCCTTCCACCTTCCACCCTTCGTAAGCGGTATACCCGCTGGCAGAGTGCAGGCTCTTGCCCGAAAGAGTCCACTTCTTGTCCGGATCGAAAACCACCAGGTCGGCATCGGCTCCTACCTCGACACGCCCCTTGCGGGGGGCAAGCCCGAAGGCTTTCGCCGGTCCGGTGGAGAGCAGGTTCACCAGCTGGTTGATGGAAAGCTTTCCCGTCTTCACGAGGCGGGTGTGCAGCAAGGGAAGCAGTTCCTCCGTACCCGGGATGCCCGGATAGAT
>CAJMOS010000062.1 GCA_905215015.1 uncultured bacterium
CTCGATTTTCTCGAGGATCATCTTCAGGTGGTCCTCGGAAAGGCCTGCGACATAGCTTTCCTTCGTCTCCTCGTTGAAGCCGGTGTGGAAGGTGATGTCCTCTTCGGCGACACGGTAGAGCGCCTCGCCCATCTTGACCTCCGCCTTCTTGTCGTCCGTGCTGATGGCGAGCGTGTAGACCGGGCTGGGCATCGCGAGCGGCTGGAAGGTGTAGGATGCGTTCAGGTCCGCCAGGAGGGTGCTGTTGGTGGCGACCGCGTCAGCCTTGGTGATGACGCCGATGTCTCCGGCGTTCAGCACGTCGGTCTCGACCAGCTTGCGGCCGACCATGCGGTAGACCTTGCCCGGCTTGAGTCGCTTGTCGCGCGGACGGACGACCAGGTCGGTCTCGGGGCCGATTGAGCCGGAAACGACCTTCAGGAAGCTGAGCTTTCCGTTGAACTGGTCGATTGTGGTCTTGAAGCAGTAGGCTGCCGCCGGTCCGTCGGGATTGATCGTCATGTCGTGATGCACGCCATCCTTGTCCAGGATCCATTCGGTCTCGCCGGTCGGGTCGGGAAGGTCGTGCTTGATGCAGTTCAGCAGGGTATGCATGCCCATGCCTTTGGAAGCGCAGCCACAGAGGACCGGGACGACCTTGTTGACCTTGACACCTTGGTGCAGGCCGCGCCGGATGTCCTCTTCGGTCAGGGTTCCCTCCTCGAAATACTTCTCAAGCAGGTCATCGGCGCCTTCGGCTGCGCTCTCTATCAGCTCGCCACGGTACTTCTCGACAAGGTCGTGGAGCTCGGAGGGCACCTCGTAGGAGGAGCAACGGCCGTCCGCGCCCGGCAGATAGGCCTTGTTCTCGATCAGGTTGACGACACCTTTGAAACCGGCACCTTTGCCGATGGGGATTGCGATAGGGACAAATGCCATCTTGAAGCGCTCTTTCAGCTGCTCGAGCACGGCGTCGAAATCCGCCCGTTCCTTGTCCATCTTGTTGATGAACACGGCTCGGGGCTTGTTGCGGTTGTTCAGCCTTCTCCAGAGCTTCAATGTCTCGATCTGGATGCCGAACTCGGCATCGACGACCATCAGGGCGGACTCGCAGGAACGGAAGGCGCAGATGGCCTCGCCAATGAAACCGGAGGTTCCCGGAGTATCCAGAAGATTGATCTGCCTGTCATTCCAGTGGAAGGAGATGAGGGAGGAATGGATGGAAATCTTCTTCGCGATTTCCTCGTCCGTGAAATCGCTTACGGTCTTGCCGCTTTCCACAGTGGCCGGCTTGTCCAAGGCTCCCGCCTGGAACAGGAGTTGCTCGACCAGCGTGGTCTTTCCCGTACCGTTGTGTCCGACAATGGCTACATTCCTGATGTCTGAACTGATGACACCCATAAACCCTCCTTTTTTGGTCCTGAGACCTATGGATTCATGGTAAGCCCCAAACTTCCATCTGTCAAAAGAAAAGGGCTTTATTGAAGGATTTTGCGATAGGAAAACGGGAAATCAGGGCGGAACAAGCTATTCCGCCCCGGAAAACCTACGATTATTGAAAATCGGCCAGACGGATGTCCTCGACGATGTAGCTGGTGCGGCTGCCGGCCCACTCGAAGACGATATGGTCGCCCTTCTTGTGTCCCACCAGCGCCTTGCCGATCGGGGCAAGGATGTTGATGATGCCCTTGTCGTCGTCGCTCTCCCACGGCCCCATCAGCGTATAGGTCTCCAGCTTGGCGTGCTTGACGTTCCTCACGGTGATGACGGTGCCGTATCCGCTGGTGGAGGGGTCGATCGACTCGGGGGAGAGGACATGCATGTTGTTGATCTGCTGGGCAAGCATCTGCGCCTTCTTCTGCAGCAGTTGCTGCTTGTCCTTCCCGTACTGGTATTCGCTGTTCTCGCTCAGGTCTCCCTTCTCGCGGGCTTCGGCGATTTCCCTCACGACTTCGGGCAGCTGGACCTTGTTGATATCCTCCAGCTCCTTCTTCTTGGCCTCCAGCGAGGCCTGGGTGCAATAGAACCCCATCGTATGCGCTTTCTGCAGCATTATGATACTCCTTGACTATCGTCCAATAAAAAGGCAACCCGCCCGTGACGAGTTGCGCCTTGCATACTATATGCGATTTTCCCTCGCGTGGCGAGAACTTTCTTTCATGCGCCGAACGGGTTGACCTGGCAGGGCACGTAGTGGTCGAACTCCATGCTGAAGGATCCTCGTCCCTGGGTTGCGCTTCGCAGGGTGGTGGAGTAGCCGAACATCTTCGACAGCGGCGCCTGGGCGTTGATCTGGTCTCCGGAGGCATGGCTCTCCATCGAGCTCACCAGTCCGCCACGGCTGGTAAGGCTGCTGATGACGTCGCCCACATACTGGGTCGGGACGACGACGGTCACCTTCATCATCGGCTCCATCAGCTGGGGCTCCGCCTGGGCCGCCACCTTGTCGAAGCACATCGACGCGGCGGCCTCGAAGGCGAAATCGCTCGCCCTGAGCTCGTCGTAGTCGATATCGGTCACCTCGACCTGCATGTCGGTGCAGGCGTACCCGTAGCGGATGCCGCTGGAGAAGGCCCCCTCGATGCCACGCTGGATCGCCTTGTAGAACTCGTCCGGCATGCCGCCCTTGACCTTCGCGGAGCAGAGGTACTTCACGCCGCTGCCCTGGGGAAGCGGGGAGAGGTGGAGCGTCACGCCCGCATGGTTCTCCTTGCCGGCGATCACCTTGTCGAAGCTTTCGCTTCCGGTCGCTTCCTGTGCGATCGACTCGCGATAGCTGACCTGCGGCTTGCCGACGCGGGCGTTGATCTTCATCTCCTTGGTCAGGGTGGTGACGATGACGTCCAGATGGAGCTCGCCCATGCCGCTGATCAGCAGCTGGCCTGTCTGGTCGTCTTCCTTGTAGGTGAAGGTCGGGTCTTCCTGGGCTAGGACTGCCAGGGCGTTCTTCAGCTTGACCTGGTCGTCGGCGGTTCCCGCCTCGATGGCGATGGAGATGACCGGGGTGGGGAAGTGCATCTTCTCCAACAGGATCTGGCTCGCCTCGTTGGAGAGGGTATCGCCCGTCTGTGCCTCCTTCATGCCGACGATGACGCCGATATCGCCAGCCTCGATGGTGCTCATGTCCTCGGAGCGGTCGGCGTGCATGCGCAGGATCCTGGCGACACGCTCCTTCCTGTGCTTGCCGACGTTCATCACCATCTGGCCTTTCTTGATCGTCCCCTGGTAGACACGGACGTAGTCCATCGGACCCATCTGCGGGTCGACGTGGATCTTGAACACCAACGCGAGCGGGGGCTTGGAGGGATCATGGGAAATCTCCACCTCCTTGTCGTTCTTCATGTTGATGCCGGTGATGGGAGGTACCTCGCTGGGGCTGGGAAGAAAATCGATGACGCCGTCGATCAGCGGCTGGACGCCCATGTCCTTCAGGGAGGAACCTGCGAACATCGGTAGCGCCTGGCGCTCGATCGTCGCCTTTTTCAGGGTCTTCTTGATCAGCTCGACCGGGATGTCTTTCCCGTCGAAGTAGAGCTCCATGATCTCGTCGCTGAAGGAAGAGACGCTGTCGATCAGCTTCTCCCTCCACTCGGAAGCCTGTTCCTGCATGTCTGCCGGAACCGGGTTCTCGCGCATCGTCTTGCCGTCGTCGCTTTGGTCGAAGGTGAGGTATTTCATGGAAATCAGGTCGATGACGCCGGAAAATCCGCCCTCCGAGCCGACAGGGATGTTGACCGGAATCGGATTGGCGCCGAACTTGGCCTTGATCTGGGAAAGGACGTCGTAGAAATCGGCACCCATGCGGTCCATCTTGTTGACGAACCCGATGCGGGGCACCTTGTAGGTGTCGGCCTGCCTCCAGACCGTTTCCGTCTGGGGCTCGACGCCGCCGACCGCGCTGAAGACGACGATGCCGCCGTCAAGCACGCGCAGCGAACGCTCCACCTCGGCGGTGAAGTCCACATGTCCCGGGGTATCGATGATGTTGATCTGGTAGCCTTTCCAGAAACAGGTGGTCGCCGCGCTTCCGATCGTGATGCCGCGGTCCTGTTCCTGCTGCATGAAATCCATCGTCGCTTCGCCATTGTCCACCTCGCCGATGCGATGGTTCTCGCCCGTGTAGTACAGGATGCGCTCGGTGGTCGTGGTCTTGCCAGCATCGATATGGGCCATGATGCCGATGTTTCGTGTCGTTTTCTCGTCCATGATGTTCAAATCCTCACAAGTACATAAACCTACCATAAAACGGCAGGCAAAGGAAATACCAGCCAATCAGAGGGGAAACCGTTCCGGATGTTCCTTGAAATAGCGGATCATCGTCCCCGTCAGGCTGACCGTGTCGGTGGCCGGGTCGATGGCCTCACGGCTGACCCATTCGGCGCATTCCAGCTCCGTCTCGTCCACATGCATGCTCCCGCTTGTGTCCAGGTGGCAGAAATAGCCTAGGAGCAGGTCGCTGGCGCTTCCCCAGGGCTGGCTGGCGAAGTAGCGGACGTCCCGCACCGTGAGCCCGACCTCCTCCATTACCTCGCGCCGTACCGTCTCCTCGGCGCTCTCGCCGATTTCCACGAAGCCGGCGATCAATGCCCGTCCACGGTAGGAGGAATGGCTACGGGCGTAGCGTGTCATCAGGATCCGGTTTCCGTCCCAGAGCCCGATGATGACGGCCGGCATGATCTTCGGGTAGATGGTCGTGCCGCAGGAGCGGCAGACCAGCGAGCGCTCGCTGGTGCCCGGGGCCATCGGTTTCCCGCAATGGCCGCAGAAACGGTTTCCCTCGTACCAGAGGCACAGCTGCCATGCCGTCGCTGCGGCCAGCCCGAGCCCGTCAGGCAGGTTCCTCGTCTCGCGGACGGCGATCCAGGTTCCCTTCGCTCCATCGGCCTGCTTTTGCGAGAGCCAGCAGGCGACTTTGTCGAATGTGAAGAGATAGGTCGACGGGCTTCCGGTTTCCGTGACTCGGGGAAGCGACCCGTCGGAGGCCAAAAGCAACCGCCCGTCTTGGAAGCGGAAGAGGTAATCCCCTCGCTGGGGCTCGCATGGATGCCAGTGGTTGTCCAGCTGGTGTGGGGCGATATCCTGGATCATTTCCTACCTTCCTCCCAGGGCGATGGTGGGCTGCTGCTTGGCGTAGATCCCCATCGAGCCGCTTGCCGCATAGCTGATCAGGCAGACATAGAAGAGCAGGGCGGGATTGGCGAAGCCGAAGAGTTCCAGTCCGAGCATGGCGCAGACGAAGGGCAGCTTGGTCGCGGCGCTCAGAAGGCCCATGCTGGAGAAGGAGACGAGGGCGTTGATGGGGATGCCCAGCAATGGCTGGAAAAGGGATCCGAAGGTGGAGCCGAGCACCACGACCGGAACCACTTCTCCGCCGACAAAGCCGGCTCCCATGGAAAGCACCGTCAGCAGCATCTTCAGGAAAGGAACGTACCAGGCGACCTGCTTGCCGATCAGGTCCGCGGACAGGCCGTTGAGCGGGAAACCGCCGAAAAGCGGATAGAGGGCAAGCGAGACGGCGAGGACCAGGAAGGAACTGACCAGGACGGGCCTGTAGGCTCCCGAAAAGCGGGAGGCAAGCCAGTTCTTCCAGAAAGATGCGAGTCCGAGGAAGAGCTTGCAGAAGAGCCCCATGGCCACGGCGATTACCGCCAGCTGCGCCAGCAGGAGGGGCGTGGCGGCCACGCTCTCGGCCAAGGCCGGGGCGAGGGTGGCGGTGTGCAGCACGTTATGGGAAAAGAGGACGGCGCTGAACGAGGCGACGACACAAGGGATGTAGGCGTCGGTACGGTTGACGCCGGGAGCCGAGAACTGCAGGCCGAAGAGCATGCCGGCGACCGGGGCGTTGAAGAGGGCGCCAAAGGCGGCTCCCGCCCCCATGATCAGCCAGATGCCCTGGGTGGTCGCGTCGTGTTGCTCCCAGCGTTTGGGCAGCAGCATGTCCTCCACGTGGGAGAGATAGTTGCCGATCGATGCGCCGATCTGCACTCCGGCCCCTTCCTTGCCGGTGGAGGCGCCGAAGAGATGGGAGAGGAGGGTGGAGACAAAGAGCAGCGGAGCCATCTTCACGCTGATCTTCTGCTCGTCATGCTTGTAGGCGTCACCTGAGATGCCGTTGTTGATCATCTGGATGACGGTGGCGGTGCCGCTGCGCAGATAGGGGCCGAGCCACTGGTAGAGCCAGGTGACCAACAGGGCTCCGGCTGGAATCGACAGGAGCAGCAACGGGTGCGACTCCCGGTATGCGGACACTGTCCCGACACCGGTGTTGACCGCCCACATGGCGCACCCCACGCAGATTCCCAGGACGATGGAGCGGACCACCCACCAAAGCATAAGCAAGATACGTTTTCCCATGGGTCCCATGGTAATGCGCTTTGCGTGTGCTCGTAAAGGAGCGGAAGGGGTGTCTGGCGGGGCCCGTACCCTGTGCTAAACCGATTTATATGAAAAATCGTTGAATAGTTCCGAAAGTTTTTGACTCTTTCAAAAACCCATGGTACAGTCAGTTTTGTACCGTTGCTAAAACGGTTTTGCTTGTAGGGAGTGGGCATGGCGGAGATCAACATCAAGACGATCGCGAAGGAGTCGGGGGTAAGCACCTCGATGGTTTCGCAGGTGCTGAACAATCGTCCGGTGCGTGTCTCCGAGGAGACACGGAAACGGATTCTCTCGGTGGCGGGCAAATACCGTTACGTCCCCAACAAGATCGCCGCATCCCTGAAGCTGAAAAGCACCAAGACCATCGGGCTCTTGGCGCCGTTTACCCCGTATGGCTTCTTCAGCAACCTGATCTACAACGTCCAGAAATACGCGACCGACGCCGGGTACCTGACCATGGTGGTCAACACCTTCGAGGATCCCGTGCACGAGGTCAAGGAGATGGAGCTTTTCCGTAGCGGCCTGTTCGACGGCATGCTGGTGGCTCCGCTCTCGAGCGGCTTGAGCGGTCCGCTTTTCCAGGAGATGGCCGGGCAGCATTTTCCATTCGTCTGCGTCGACCGTTCGATCGGCAAGGACCTTCCCTCGGTTTCCAGCGACCACGGGAAGGTGGGCTATGACCTGACCAGCCGGGCGATTGACGAGGGAAAGAGGGATATCCTGTTCGTCGGACGCTGCAACGCGACCAACTCCGCCGGCCTGCAGCGACAGGAAGGATACGTGAGGGCTATGGAGGACAGGGCCCTTGCCGCAAGGACTGTCGAGTTCTCCTATGTCGGAAATCACGATCTGGACCTGCGGTCGATGTGCTCCGCGTTGCAGACGATGGACCATCTGCCCGAGGCGTTTTTCATCCACAGCGGCTATTACCTGCCCCTTCTGGTGCGGGCCTTGAAGGTGCTGGGGATGGACGCCACGCGCTTCTCGTACCTGATGGTCGACGGTTTCTCCTTTTCTCCGGACTACGCTGGCTCCTCGGAGCCCTGGTTCGCCGACGTGGTGGGGCATTGCAGCATGGCAATCCAGGATATCGATTCCATCGCCCGCAGGGCAGTGGGGCTATTGGTCTCGTTCATCCAGAATGGAGGGGTGGTTACGCCCGGTGGCGTGGTGGTCGAGCCGCGCTACCAGCAGTTTTGATATTGGCACGGGAAACGGATGTGAGCTGACACTCGCCCAGCAAAACTTCGAGAAGAAGGAGTCTTATATGAAAAAAGCTTTGACAATCGCTATGGCGTTGCTGCTTGCCAGCTCCGCCCTGTTCGCGACGGGTGCGAAGGAACAGCCCGCCGCTGCAGCTGCTCCCGCTACCGACCAGTCGGGCATTCCCGCCCACAAGTCGGACCTGATCATCGGCTCGGCAGCCGATATCAACAATCTGGACCTGCAGAAGCAGCAGGACCAGATCAACAACATCGTCCTGAAGACGACCCACCAGACGCTGGTGCGTTTCACCAATGAAGGAACCTTCGTCCCCGAGCTGGCCACCAGCTGGGAGTACAAGGACGATACCCACCTGGTCTTCCATCTCGACCCGAGGGCCAAGTTCAACGACGGCACCCCGCTGACCGCGGAAGACGTGAAGTTCACCTACGACATGGCCATGAACAGCTACGTCGCCTCCGCCCTTGCCGGCCTTGTCTCCACCACCGTGGTCGACGAGCATACCGTCGAGCTGGAGATCGAGAAATACAACAACGAGTTCATCGCCTCCATCGCCAGCGTGCCCCTCTCGATCCAGAGCAAGCATGCCTACGAGAGCGGCATGAAGGATCCGTACTATGTGGGAAGCGGCCCGTACATGTTCGACGAATGGGTCCAGGGCGAGTACTGCCGCGTGAAGAAGAACCCCAACTACTGGCGTGACGACCCGGGTGTCTCCGACACCATCACCTTCCGCCCGATCATCGAGGATTCCAGCCGCGTCATCGCGCTGCAGAACGGTGAGATCGATGTGTGCGTCAACCCGCCGATCAACGAGCTCTCCTTCCTGCAGGACGACAAGAACATCACGGTCTTCGAGCGTGCCGGAAGCCGTCTGTTCTACTTTGCCTTCAACGTCTCCAAGGCTCCCTGGGACAACCAGAAGCTGCGCCAGGCCGTCGCCTGCGCCATCGACCGCGACAGCGTCCTGCAGGTTGCCGTCGACGGGAAGGGTACTCCTCAGACGACCATCCTGAACCGCGGCCTGTGGGGATTCTATGACGAGATGCCGGGTTTCCCGTATGACGTCGAGCGCGCCAAGAAGCTGATGGCCGAGGCCGGCTATCCCAACGGCGGCATCAAGACGACGCTTCTGATCGCCAACAGCTCCCCCTACACCAACATCGCCCAGGTCATCCAGGCCAACCTGAAGGTGATCGGCATCGACGTCGAGATCCAGATGGTCGACGACGCGACCCTGAAATCCACCTGCAAGGCCGGTACCCAGGACCTGTACCTGTGGAGATGGAACGAGGACTCGAAGGTCGACTTCGTCTACCGCGACCTCTTCTACACCGGCAGTGGCAGCAACTACCATCACTACAGCAACAAGCGTGCGGACGAGCTGACCGACCTGGTGGCTACCGAGAAGGACCAGGACAAGCGCATGCAGGATGGCATCGAGCTGCAGAAGCTGCTCGTCGAGGAATGCCCCCAGGTGCCTTTGTACATCGCAAACCTGGTCATCGCCTACAACAAGAACCTGAAGGGTGAGCGCCTCTTCGGTGGTGGAAACCACGACTGGTCTCACGCGTACATCGCAAAATAACCTATTTTTCCAATCCCCTCGTCCGCATGACGGGCGGGGGGATGTCATTGCAAGGAGTGTCCGATGTTTCGTTACGTACTCAAGCGCCTGGTGCTGATGATCCCGGTGATTCTTGTAACGAGTCTTTTGATTTATTTCGCCATGAGCCTGACCGGAGGCGATCCTGCCGTTTTCCTTGCGCCGGAGAACGCGACCGACGCCCAGATCCAGCAGATCCGGGTAGATCTCGGCCTTACGGAAAGTTTTCCCATCCGGTATCTGAAATACATGGCAGGCATGCTGCACGGTGACCTTGGAACCTCCTATGTCACCAAGCGCGATGTGTTCCGCACCTTCATCGAGCGCCTTCCCAACACCATGCAGCTCGCCGGTGCCTCTGTCTTGATCGCCACGCTGATCGCGCTGCCCTTGGGCATCTACACCGCGATCCACGAGAATACCTGGAAGGACACCTTGGGCATGATTTTCGCCCTGTTCGGTGTCTCCATGCCCAACTTCTGGCTTGGACTGATGCTGATCATCGTGTTCTCCCTGAAGCTGAAGTGGTTCCCGTCGGGAGGCAAGAGCGGTCCGCTGTCGCTGGTCCTGCCGGCGCTTACCGTCGGCCTTGGCCTTGCCGCGCTGATCACCCGTACGACCCGCTCCTCGATGCTGGACGTGATCCGCCAGGACTACATCCGCACCGCCCGGGCAAAAGGTTGCTCGGAGAAGCGCGTCATCAGGCGCCACGCGCTGCCCAACGCGCTGATCCCCATCATCACCGTCATCGGCATGCAGTTGTCCAACGTCATGACCGGAAGCGTCCTTGCCGAGTCGGTCTTTTCCTGGCCGGGCATCGGCCGCCTGATCTTCGAGTCGATCAGCAAGCGTGACACTCCCATGGTCACCGGCTCGATCATCATGTGCTCCATGCTGATGGTGCTGATCAACCTGTTGGTCGACATCGTCTACGCGTTCTTCGACCCGCGCATCAAGGCGCAGTACACGCACAAGGGGTGAGGTTATGGAAGAAAGCAAGAAACAAGAAGAACAGCCTTTGAAGAGCAGGACGCTTCTTCAGGAAACCTGGCGCAGGCTTCTGAAGAACAAGGGCGCGGTGGTGGGAATGGTGTTCCTGCTCTGCCTGATTGCCGCCGCGATCCTCAGCGGATTCATTTTCGATTACGACACCCAGGTGATCGGACAGAACATCAAGGAACGCCTGCAGTGGCCGAGCCGGGAACACATCTTCGGTACCGACGAGCTGGGGCGCGACATCTTCATCCGCCTGCTCTACGGGGCGAGATACAGCCTGGTCATCGGTTGCGGCTCGGTCTTCATCGGTCTGGTCATCGGCGTCATTTTCGGGGCCCTTGCCGGTTTCTACGGCGGGGTGATCGACCAGGTCGTCATGCGCATCAACGACATGCTCTACGCGGTGCCCAACATCATGATCGCCGTCGTCGTGGTCAGTCTTTTGGGAACCAGCACCTTCAACCTGTTGCTGGCCCTCTGCGTCACCTGCGCGACGGGCTTCGTGCGCATCACCCGTGCCGCGGTCATGACCATCAGGGGCCAGGAGTATGTGGAGAGCGCCTATGCGATGGGGCTTCCTACCTGGAAGGTGATTGCCAGGCACATCATCCCCAACTGCCTTTCCCCGATCATCGTGCAGGTGACCCTGCTCATCGGCACCACGATCATCAATGCCTCCAGCCTGTCCTTCCTCGGAATCGGCGTTCCGAGCCCGGCTCCGGAGTGGGGGGCGATGCTCTCGTCGGGGCGCAGCCAGATCCGCAACGCTCCATACATCTGCGTCATTCCGGGCCTTGCGATCATGTTCACCGTTCTGGCGTTGAACCTGCTCGGTGACGGTCTGCGCGACGCGCTCGATCCGAAGTTGAAGAAGTAGGAGCACCGGTATGGAAGAAAAGAAGGAAGTCCTTTTGGACGTGAAGAACCTGAGAGTCGAGTACGATACGGATGCCGGAGTGGTCTATGCGGTCAACGGCATCAGCTTCAAGATCGGCAAGAAGAAGACGCTCGGCCTGGTCGGCGAGACCGGTGCCGGCAAGACGACGACGGCGTTGTCCATCCTGAACCTGGTTCCCGATCCGCCGGGGAAGATCTGCGAGGGAAGCATTCTTCTTGACGGACAGGACGTGCTGCGCATGGACGTCCCGCCCTTGGAGAAGATGCGTGGCGACGATGTCGCGATGATCTTCCAGGACCCGATGACGGCGCTGAACCCGGTCATGACCGTAGGCAGCCAGATTGCCGAGAGCGTCATGCTCCACAACAAGGTCAGCGAGGAAGAGGCGATGAAGCGGGCCAAGGAGATGCTCAAGCTCGTCGGAATCTCGGAGAGCCGCGCGGGAGATTATCCCCACCAGTTCTCCGGCGGCATGAAGCAGCGTGTCGTCATCGCCATCGCCCTTGCCTGCCATCCCCGCCTGCTGATCGCCGACGAGCCGACCACCGCCCTTGATGTGACCATCCAGGCGCAGGTGCTTTCGCTGATCAAGCAGCTGATCCAGGACCGCGACATGTCGATGCTGCTGATCACCCACGACCTGGGTGTCGTTGCCGAGACCTGCGACGACGTGGCGGTCATGTACAGCGGCAGGATCGTCGAGATCGGTACCGCTGACGACGTCTTCAACCACATGCTCCACGATTACACCGTTGGTCTTTTCAACTCCCTGCCCAACCTGCGCAAACGGGGCGAGGAGCTGCAGCCGATCAAAGGCATGATGCCGAACCCGATGGAGAAGATCACGGGATGCAGCTTTGCTCCCCGTTGTCCCCACGCGACCGAGCGCTGTTTCCGGGAAATCCCCGAGTTGCTGCCGGTAAGCGACACCCATCTGGTAGCCTGCCACCGCATCCAGGAGGAAAAGCAGAATGGCTGAAACGATTCTGAAGGTCGAGAACCTGACCAAGTATTTCACCACGCCGCGGGGCATGCTGCACGCGGTCGACGGGGTGAGCTTTTCCGTGGAGAAGGGCAAGACCCTCGGCATTGTCGGCGAGTCCGGGTGTGGCAAGTCCACCACCGGAAGGGTGATTTTGAAGCTGATCAACCCGACAAGCGGAAAGATTGTTTTCGACGGGAAGGACATCACCGGCTACAGCGTCAGGCAGATGCGCAAGCTTCGTGTCCAGATGCAGATGATCTTCCAGGATCCGTTCTCTTCCCTGGATCCCCGCCAGAGCGTCATGCAGCTGATCAGCGAGCCGATCATCGAGCACAAGCTGATGCAAGGAAAGGCCGAGATCGAGAAGCGGACGCTGGAGCTGATGGATATCGTCGGCTTGGCGAGGCGGTATGTGAATACCTATCCGCACGAGCTGGATGGCGGACGGAGGCAGCGTATCGGCATCGCCCGGGCCTTGGCGGTCAATCCCAAGCTGATTGTCTGCGACGAGCCGGTCAGCGCCTTGGATGTCTCCATCCAGGCGCAGATCCTAAACCTGCTCAAGAGCCTGCAGAAGGAATTCGGCCTGACCTACATCTTCATCACCCACAACCTGGCGGTCGTCAAGTATTTCTCGGACGACATCGCCGTCATGTATCTGGGACAGATGGTGGAGAAGGCTCCTGCGGACCTGATTTTCGAGCGTCCGCTGCATCCGTATACCAAGGCCTTGCTCGAGGCGGTTCCCGTGCCTATCGTCGGCAAGGACCGCCCGGCAAGACGGCTGATCCGTGGCGAGATCACCAGTCCGGTGAATCTGCCTGACGAATGCCGGTTCTGCTCCCGTTGCGACTATACCTGCGACGTGTGCCGAGAGCACGACCCTGCCTTGGTAGAGGTCGAGCCGGACCATTTCGTGGCATGCGCCAGGATCAGGCGTGTCGAGGATGCCGCGATGGAGAAGACCAGGGGCGACGAGGAATGAGCATCGCCTTGGCGCTGGACGTGGTCATGTGCGTCCTGAGCATCTGGATGCTCGCCACGTCCTGGCGTGAATGGAAGGTGCGCCACCATGGCAAGACGCGGAAGGCGGAGATCATAGCCGTCAAGCACGCGATTCCGACCGGGTGGCATAAGTTCCATGGGAGGGTGGACGGTTCGTTCGATTGCGACTATGTGCTCACCGTTTCGGTGGAGGGCAGGAATCCGGTCGAGCTGATTGTCCGCTCCCGCATGCGCGTCCTGGGCGGAAACCGGGTATTCCGGTATGCACCGGGGGACAAGGTCGACGTCCTGTATCTGGAAACATACCCGAAGAGCGCGCTTCCTGTGGAGGGGAGCCGCGGGGGCGGGTTGGCGCCGGTATGGCTGTGGGGATTCTGCACGGTCACCACATTCGCGATCGGCCTGTACATGGTCGTCGCTCGATAAGGAGAAGAATGATGTACGTATATGGACATAGAGGGTTCTCGGGAAAGTATCCGGAGAACACGATGCTCGCTTTCCAGAAGGCGGAGGAACTTGGTTGCGATGGTGTCGAGCTGGACGTCCACTTGAGCAAGGATGGGGAGCTGATGGTCATCCATGACGAGAAGCTCGCCAGGACCACCGGCAAAGAGGGTGTGGTCAGCGACTACACGAGGAGCGAGCTCGAGCGCATCAAGGCGTCCAAGACGAAGGACGACGCCTACGATGTGACGATTCCTTCCTTCGAGGAGTACTGCGCCTTTGCCCAGAAGAGCAAGATGGTGACCAATATCGAGATCAAGACGAACCGCAGCTGGTACGTTGATATCGAGAAGAAAACCATCGCGATGGTCCGCCGCTTCGGCCTGGAGGACAAGGTGATCTTCAGCTCATTCAACTGGCTGTCCGCCGTGCGCTGCAAGAGTCTGGCTCCCGCGATTCCGTGCGGCCTGCTCTACGAGGAGACTCCGGTCAGGCACCTGGCCTATCAGGCGGTCGACCATGGGATGCAGTTCCTTCACCCAGACTTCGTGCTGCTCAACGACGAGGTGGTCGAGGAGTGCGGGAAGCTCGGCATCGGGCTGAACGTCTGGACCATCAACGACGAGGAGCGGATGCGCAAGCTGATGGCATGGAACGTGCGAGGGGTAATCTCCAACAATCCCGACATGTGCCTTCGTCTTCTTGGCCGGTAAATGGCCTTTTTTCCGCTTTGCCCTTTACATAAAATGGCAAATTGTGGTATAAGTGGCTTGTTTCGAGCGGGCCGCTAGCTCAGTTGGTAGAGCAACGCCCTTTTAAGGCGTGGGTCGAAGGTCCGAATCCTTCGCGGCTCACATCGCCTGTCTCCATCGTCTAGGGGTTAGGACATGAGATTTTCATTCTCAGAACACTGGTTCGATTCCAGTTGGAGATGCTAAGCCTTGGGTCTTGCAGGGAACTGCAGGACCCTTTTTACATCCCTCTAGGATGCCTTGTGTTTCCGCTTCATCCCACAAAACTCTGATTTGAACCTAAAAAGAAACAGCCCAGATTGTCTTTAACAACAGCCTGGGCTCACGGCTTACACTCTGGTCTTCCACCTGAGAATAGTCAGAGCAAAAACTCTGAGGTACCACGTAGGGCTGTAAGCAATTCTAATATCGCATCCAATCCCGAATCCGTCAAGTCCGACGTGCTCGTCCAGGCGGCTGAAACTCCCTCGATGTCCGAGGTGCGCAGGAAGTACGAGGGCACCGACAAGTGGATGAAAGCGCCGAACGGGGAGCGGAGCAACCTGACCGAGAGGCAGTGGCTGCAGGTCCGCACGCCGCAGTTCAAGAGATGGTTCGGGGACTGGGAGAACGATACGGCGCACGCCAGCAAGATCGTGGACGAGAACGGGGAGCCGCTTATGGTGTACCATGGCACCGGCGAACGCTTTACCGTGTTCGACCGCTCGCTGATCGGCGAGAACACTTCCAACGACGGTATCTGGGGAAAGGGGTTCTCCTTCACCCCAGACATGGATCTCGCGCAGGAGTATGCGGAAGGGACCGAGAGCCCCGACGCCCATGTGGAAGGCACATTCCTCAAAATGGTGGAACCGTATGAGATGGACCGGAGCGTGCTGGACACCTCCTTCTCGGATGCGGAGCTTGCAGCGGCAAAGGATGCCAGGGAGAAAGCGGAAGGCGATCCCGATAGCCCTTACGCGCTGCTGTCCTACTCGATGGAAGACGCACAGCTCGTCGACATGTACCGGAAGATCTCCCATGACGAGCGGTTCGACGGTGTGATCTACCATGGGGAGGAAGACGCGAGAGGCTACAACCGGGATGCATACGTAGCCCTTTCACCCAACCAGATCAAGAGCGCCACGGACAACAACGGGCAGTTCTCCGCCGGGAACGACAGCATCTTGTTCGAGCTCGCCGACCGTATCGAAGAGATGCAGGCGAGGCACGAGACGATCTCCAGCATGGACGACCTGTACGGGCGTGCTAAGAAGGATATGCCCTATGGCAAGGCACTGATCGAGAGGCTCGGCAAGGACATTGGAGCCGACGAGGTGTTCACCCGGCCAGGGGCTCAAGGGGCGTGCCCGTGCCGAGCAGAAGGTCAACAATGACTACCACGGCGACCCGAAGCAGCTGAAGGACGTCTTCGGCGGCACCATGGTGTTCTCTTCTCCGGAGAAGGTCGACGAGGCGGCGAGGCTGATCGAGGGTGGAGGGTATCTGCCCTTGCTGAAGATAAAGCCGCCACGCGACCGCAAAGGCTACTGGGACTACAAGGTCAGCTTCCTCGGGCCGAACGGCACCGTCATGGAGATCATCCTGGTCGACGACTACCTCGCCAAGGTCAAGGCCGGCATCGGACACAGGCTGTACGATTACACAAGGCAGATTAGCGATGTACTGAAAGCAAACGAAGCTGGGAAAATAGAAATCAGCATAGAACGAAAAAAACTGTTGGTTGATTTCTTAATAGGGCTCAAGCAAATTTCGGATGAGGTCTACTCGAACCCTCAGTTCGATTTGGAGAGCATGTCGAAGGCTTTGTCTGCAGAAATCACCCTTGCGTCTTCCGGAATGCTGCAATTGAAGGGACTTTCCACCAGCTTCGACGAGGTCTTGTCCAAGGACAACATGACGACATGGCCGGAGCTCTTGGAGAAAGCCCACAGTCTCCAGACATCGTCTTCATCCCAGAACGACATGAAACAATCGTATCCGTCCAAATCCTTACGGGAAAATGCCATGGATGCCTCCAATGACAATGTACCATCAGGAAGCTATTGGGAGCAAGTGTACGACGAGGTGGCAGGCTCCAACGGCGCACTCTTCCAGCGGATCGACAAACAGCGTGACAGTGAATACTTGCAGGCTATCGCGAAGGGTGACATGAAGAAAGCCCAGGCGATGGTCGAGGAAGAAGCCCGCAGAAAGGGGTACGTCTCTGATGAATCCTATCGGGATTCCCATGGGGCTCCCAAGGCAACGGTCCCTGCCGAGGATTTCACCAATCTGGACAGGCTCCGGGAAGGCATGAAGGAAAGCGCTTCCGTCAGCCTGTACGGGATGGCGAACGGGATCTCCCTTGTGCCGGACGACTACTTCGGACCTGACGGGACGAGCCTGTATGATATCGGCGGTGAGGAGGGCGGGCTCGAATCCTATTCGGGGATCTCTAGCGCGATGGAGAAGGTCAGACGCTGGCAGCAAGAGGGAAAGGATGTATCGAAGCTACGTGTTGTCGTCTATCGTGCCGTGCCCAAGGGCGTGAAGGACGGGCGCTTGCGGTCCGGAGGTCAATGGGTGTCTCCGTCCCGGTCGTATGTGGAGCAACATGGGCGGAGCCGTTTCGGAGCGGGCAACTACCGTGTGTTCTATGAGCATGTTCCCGTGACTGACCTCTGGTGGAACGGCGACTCCATCAACGAGTGGGGATATGACGACGGGAAGCAATACGCCTACCGGAACACGAAGAACAACGTGAAGTCATTGGATGCGGTAACCTATGACGGGGAGGGGAACATCGTTCCCCTGTCCAAGAGGTTCGACTCCAGGAACAGCGACGTGTTGTTCGAGCTTACCGAGGACCAGAAGAAGGAGTTCACCAGCAAATGGAGGATCGACGTGGAGTGGGCGGTGCGTAACGACGTGATTGTGCCGACCCGCGTCCTCGAGCAGTTCAAGGGAGAGGACTGGGCGGACGAGGGATTGTGAAGAAAGGTTTGCAGACGACTTTGTGCGCTACCTGCGGACCCGGCAGGCGCCCACGTCAAAGATCCGGCACCTGTTCGACCAGATCAAGCGGTTGCTTTCCTACATCACTAGCGGACGGTATGCCCAGAATCTCAGCGAGGAGACGGCAAGGGCGTTCGACAGACTATGGACAGGGCAGGCAGACCCGACCCTGTTCGTGAAGGGCGGATACGGCCAGGGCACGCTGATGGAGCTATCCGACGAAGATCTTGCGAATCGCGCAAAGGCAATACGTGAGAACATGGCTAGCGCCGGAGTAAAATCCATTATGGGCTTGTCATCTGAAGGCCAAGCCATCCTCAAGCAAGATGCTGTCAGAAACCATCAATACGACACCGTTTCAGAAGGCGTATATGTAGCTGAGGAAAACCATACAGAGAAGGAGCCTGATGTCTTAAAAAGAGAAATTGCCGAT
>CAJMOS010000063.1 GCA_905215015.1 uncultured bacterium
CCCCGGGCACCAGCCCGGTAGGGCAGACCAGACTCGCCTCCTGGTCGGTCAGGGAAAGAAAGGTGAACGGACGACGCACATCCACCTGCCCCGCATCATCAATCTTGCAAACGCTGAACGCTCCGTCAATCACCTCGATGTCCATGGGCAAAGTCTAACCTTGTTCGCCACAGGAAATCCAGCCATCCACGCATCTTTCCCGTCAGCGCCACACGCAACGCTTGTTGCTTCCCCCTCTCTTTTGAGGTATCTTTTGGGTACTATGGCAAAGGTCTATTTTTCCCGGCAGACGGTTCTCAGCGGAATGGTCATCCGGTCCACCGTGGACAGCGGCATCATCGACACAATCAAGATGCCCCCGCTCGGGGGCCGCTTCCTGACGGTCGAGGCCAGGGACATCCGTGGCGACAACCGCGTACGGATCGCGGGGGACTCGATTCCGTTGCTCTCCTCCAACCAGATTTCCTACAAGGGACAGCCGATTATCGCCCTGTTCGGTCCCGACATCGAAAGCGTGGTGCTGAAATCCCAGGAAGCCGATATCAGCTACCGCCTGTCAGACAGCACCGCCACAGAGAGCGCCCATACGCCGATTACCCGCGACTTTGGGGATTTCGAGGCCATCACCAGCCAAAGCGGCATCAAGGCCTACAGCCAAAGCTATGACTTCGCCCGCCTTTCCAGCCCCAACTGGAACATCACCCGCATTTCGGTCGGCATGGCTGAGGGCGTGCTCCACGTGATCGCCCCGACCCAGTGGCCGCTGCACATGCGCGAGACAATCAGCGACATCACCAAGATTCCCAAGAAGCAGATTGTAATCCACCGCCAGCCATTCTACGCACCCCACGACGAGATGCTGCTGCAACCATCGATCCTTGCCGCCATCGCCGCCTTGGCCTGCGTCAAGGGCGGATACCCGGTCGAAATCCAGGACTCCACCCCGGTCTACCGGCCGGCCATGCATATCGAGCGCAAGAGCTTCTTCCTTCCGGACGGAAAGCCGCTGGCAGAAGAGGTCCACGCTACCGTCGACCAGGGAGCCTATTCCCTGTTCAGCGGGGAGATGGCGAACCAGATGTTCGCAGGTTTCGTCCCCGCCTGCGACCTGAAAGCCGCCCGTCTCTCGGTCGCCTTCAAGGAGAGCGAGCAGGCGCCGGCCAATTTCTTTGGAGACCTCGGCTACAGTGAGGCGCTGGCCACCACCGAGGAACAGTACAACCAAGTCGCGTTGCAGTGCGGGCTCAACCCGGACGTCTGGCGCATCCAGTTCGCCTCGGCCACCGGCGTGCACGACGAGCTGATCCACACCAGCCATGCGGCTGACCTGAAGACCGCGTTGACGGAGCTGTGCGAGCGCAGCGACTTCAGCAGGAAATTCAATGCCTACCAGACGATGGGAATCCGGAACAAGCGCGGAATCCTGCCAAACCGGTATTCCCCCTTCTTCGGCTACTCGCGCGGCATCGCCCTCGCCTCAGGCGTCGGCATCGCAGGCTTCAGCAACAGCGAACACAGGGCGATTTCCCCTCTGCAGGTCCAGCTGCAACTCGATCCTGGCGACAAGGTGACCATCAACACCAGCTTCTACGGCACCGGCAACAGCGGCATGCTGTGGAGGCAGATCATCGCGGAGAAGCTCGGCATCCCCGAACACTCCATCGTGTGCACCCAAGATGGCCAGGACATGGTCGATTCCGGGCCTTCGGTGCTTTCCAGCAACAGCGGCCGCATGCCCCTGCTGATCTCCCGTGCCTGCGACCTGATCCGCGACAAACGCTTCGTCAACCCGTTGCCGCTGGTGGAGAATGTCACGGACAGCCACGAGGGGCATGAACTCTTTTCCAGCACCGGCTGGGCGTCGATGGTCCTTGAGGTGGCCATCGACACCGTCACCTTCATCCCCAAAGTCCGCAATGTCTGGGTGGAAGTCCTGGTCGGCAGGCTCTTTGACGAGCAGGCTTACCGGGAGAAGATCCGTCACACGGTGGTCGCCACGCTGCGGGAGAACGGCGCGACATTGGCCGACGGCAAGGATCTGACCATCGAGGTATTGACCAAGCAGGTCGACGACGGAATCACCAGTTCGGTGACCAGCGCGGTCAAGGCGTTGGTGCTTTCCACCTTCACCGCGGCTCTGGCGCAGGCGCTGGGAACCCGAAGCGTGACGCTCCCGATCACCAGCAGCACGATCATGGAAGCCATGACGCAAAGGAGGACGAAATGACCCTCGACTGCACGATTGACGGCAAGGTGCTTTCGCTCTCCGTCAACTCAAGCAAACCCTTGCTCCAGATCCTCAGCGAGGATGTGGACAACACTACGCTCACATCGAACTGCCATGGAAACGGATGCGGAAACTGCCTGGTGCTGGTCAACGGCTATGCCGTGCTCAGCTGCATGGTCCCGGCCTTCCGGCTGAAGGACGCCGACATCCAGACCTTTGAGAGCTTCTCCAAAACCCGCCAGTACCGGGATATCGAGCATGCCTACCAGGCGACCGGCAACCGCCCTTGTCCCAACTGCTACGCCAGCAGGACCCTGCTGATCGAGTCGATCCTGCAGAGCCTGACCGGGGCGCACCACCCGGACAAGGAGAATCCGATGCCACGCGGCTGCGTCATCGGAGAAAGCAGCAAGCTGGACGAGAAGACCATCGTCAAGGAGCTCAGCCTGAACACCTGCCAGTGCATGGATACCGGGGAATTGCTCCAGATCGTGGAGCTCGCCCTTTCCTACAGGAGTCGCAAGAATGTCGTACGCAGAGCTTAGGTCCAATCCGATCCACACCCCGACCACGCTGGCCGAGTTCGGTTCGGTCATCTCCAAGAACCCCGAGGCGGTCCTCTGGGCCGGTGGCACCTATCTGATGAGCAGGCCCAATTTCTATCCCACCGACGAGATGGTCGACGTCATCGACCTCTCCAAGATGTCCGAGCTGCAGAGGATCACCCGTACCGACCGCTTCGTCGACATCGGATCGATGATCAACGCCGCGGCTCTGGCGGACACCGGACGCCTGATCCTGCCCCCGTTGCTGCTCGAGGCGCTGCTTTCCATCGGCAGCACGGTGCTCCGCAGGCAGATCACCATCGGCGGCTGCCTGTGTATTCCCGACTACCGCCTCGCCATACCGACCGCCCTGTCGGTGCTGGACACCATGGCAGAGATGCGCCTGTACCTGAAGAGCGGGCGCAGCAGCACGAAGTGGGTTCCAATCAGCCGCCTGTACGACAAGGAAGGAAAACTGGTCAACCAGGAGGGGCGTTTCATCCTGACCCACATCCGGGTGGGACTGGAGTACAGCAACTACCAGAAGTTCCTGATTGCCGGAGAGCCGATGCATAAACCGGCCGAGACGGTGATCATCGCCTTCCAGGCGGAGCGGAACTCCTCGTCCCTGGGCAAGGTGCAGATGACCATCACCTTCCCCAATATGGCCTTTTTCATCAACAAGGAGGTCATCGGGCAGTTGACCGGCATCAGTCTGCCCATCATGCCCACGCAGATACGACAGGTGACTGGGACCCTGAAAAGCGAGCTCCAGAAAGCCTATCCCAATATCGGCCCGCTCCAGCTGGCACGCGCGCTACGGATGTTCGAGTCGATTCTCTATGATATCAATACCCTTTATTTGCAAAGCTAATGAGTGAAGAAACCAAGAAAGAAGAATTGCAGGAAATCCCCGCCGAGCAGAGCGACGAGGAATTGCTTGCCGAGCAGGACGAGGAGGAGGCCGAGGCGGAAGCCAAAGCCGCCGAGAAGCAGAAGGCGAAGGAAGAGGCTGTCCAAAAGCAGGCGGCCGAGAAGGCCGAGCCCGACCCGTTCGGGGGGATTCCCGACCCTGGGTTCGTGCACCTGCACAACCACACCGACTACTCGCTGCTCGACGGGGCGGCCAAGATCAAGGACTACGTGAAAAAGGCGCTGTCGGTGGGCATGCGGGCGCTGGCCATCACCGACCACGGCAACATGTTCGGGGCGATCGACTTCTACCAGGCCTGCAGGGAGGCGGGCATCAAGCCGATCATCGGCTGCGAGTTCTACGTCAACCCGGAGAGCCACACCTACCGCCCCAACAAGGAGCTGGGGGAGAGCGACAAGGGGCACCGCTACCACCTGATCCTTCTGGCGATGAACGACAGGGGCTACCACAACCTGATGGAGCTCAACTCCATCGCGTGGGTGGAGGGGCAGTACTACCGCCCCCGCATCGACGACAAGCTGATCCAGGAGCACAGCGAGGGGGTCATCTGCCTCTCGGCCTGCCTGGCGGGGGAGATCCTGCAGGACCTGCTGGACAACCGCTACGAGGAGGCCAGGCGGCGGGTCCTCTGGTTCAAGTCGGTCTTCGGGGACCGCTACTACCTGGAGCTCCAGGACCACGGCCTGGAGGAGCAGAAGCGGACGAACCCGCTGCTGGCCAGGCTGGCCCGCGAGTGCGGCGTGCCGCTGGTGTGCACCAACGACATCCACTACATCGAGCAGGAGGACGCCCAGGCGCAGGAGGTGATGCTGTGCATCGGCACGGGCTCGAAGCTGAAGGACGCCGGCCACTTCCGCTTCCCCTGCCAGGAGTTCTACTTCAAGACGCCGCAGCAGATGAAGGAGCTGTTCTCCTGGTGCCCGGAGGCGGTCGAGAACACCCGCAAGGTGGCCGAGCGGTGCAACCTGGAGATCCGGTTCCCCGGGCCGCTCTTGCCGGTCTTCCAGCCGCCGGAGGACTTCCGGGAGGAGCCGCGCTACCAGGAGTTCATGGACCTGGTCCAGAACTCCGGGGAGTACCGCAAGTTCGTCACGCCCGAGGTGGACGCGAAGATGGGCCCGCAGAGCCGGCTGCAGGCGGACTACCTGATCCTGCTCTCCTACCAGGGGCTGGTGCGCCGCTATGGCGAGGAGAAGGCCAGGGGGTACATGGGCCGCATGAACCACGAGCTGGGGGTCATCATCAAGATGGACTTCCAGGGCTACTTCCTGATCGTGCGCGACTACATCTACTGGGCCAAGACGCACGGCATCCCGGTCGGTCCGGGGCGCGGCTCGGGCGCGGGCTCGATCGTGGCCTACTGCATCGACATCACCAACGTGGACCCGATGGAGTACGCGCTGCTGTTCGAGCGGTTCCTCAACCCCGAGCGCGTCTCCATGCCGGACTTCGACGTGGACTTCGACTTCGAGTTCCGGCAGAACGTCATCGACTACGTGACGGAGCACTACGGCAAGGACCACGTGGCGCAGATCGCCACGTTCGGCACGCTGAAGCCGAAGGCGGCGGTCAAGGACGTGGCGCGGGTGCTGGACATCCCCTACGACACCTCCAACCAGATCGCCAAGCTGATCAGCGACGACCCGAAGCTGAAGACCCTGGAGCAGGCCTTCAGCATGAACCCGGAGCTGGCGAAGGTGGAGGAGGACCTGACATCCCGGGGCGGCTACGAGGCCATGCTCTTCCCCATCGCCCGCAAGCTGCAGGGGATGATCCGCAACACCGGCACCCACGCCTGCGGCCTGGTGATCGGGCAGACCAGGCTGGTGGACTACGTCCCGCTCTTCGTCGACCCGAAGACCGGCAGGCAGACCACCCAGTACGACAAGCACTACATCGAGGACTGCGGCCTGGTGAAGATGGACTTCCTGGGGCTGAAGACGCTGACGCTGATCCGCCACTGCGTCGACCTGGTGCACAAGAAGGACCCCTCGTTCGACATGGACAGGATCAGCCTCGAGGACGAGGACACCTTCCGGATGCTGCAGGCGGGCGACTCGATGATGGTGTTCCAGTTCGAGTCCAGCGGCATGCAGGACATCCTGCGCCAGGCCCATCCGAACAACATCGAGGACCTGGTCGCCCTGAACGCCCTCTACCGGCCCGGCCCCATGCAGTTCATCCCGAACTACATCAAGTGGAAGGCCAACCCGGAGACGATCGAGTACCCGGACCCCGACTTCGTCGACATCCTGAAGGGCACCTACGGGGTCATCGTCTACCAGGAGCAGGTCATGCAGGTGGCCCAGGTCTTCGCCGGCTACACGCTCGGGCAGGCCGACATCCTGCGCCGCATCATGGGCAAGAAGCAGGTGGAGAAGCTGGCCAAGGAGGAGGTCAGGTTCCTCAAGATGAGCAAGGAGAAGGGACGGGACGAGAAGCACGCCAAGGCGATCTTCGAGATGCTCAAGCCCTTCGCCGGCTACGGCTTCAACAAGAGCCATGCGGTGGCCTACTCGGTGGTCGCCTACCAGACCGCATACCTGAAGTGCCACTACCCCGCCGAGTTCCTCGCAGCCAACCTGACCAACGAGTCGGGCAGCCCGGACAAGTTCAACGAGTACCTGGAGCTCAGCAAGGAGATGCACATCGACGTGCTCGCCCCGGACATCAACAAGAGCGGCTGTTCCTTCAGCGTCGTCGACGGCAAGGTGGTCTATGGCCTGGCCGGCATCAAGAACGTCGGCGAGGAACCGGTAGCCGCCTTGGTCGCCGAACGGGAAAAGAACGGTCCCTTCAAGAGCTTCCTCGACTACCTGATGCGGATGGGAAGCCGCTGGTACAACTCGAAGATCCTGGAAAGCCTGATCAAGGCAGGAGCCTTCGACAGCCTGAAGACCAACAGGGCCACCCTGCTGGCCAACATGGAAGCCGCGGTCAAGTTCGCCGAAAAGCGCAAGGAAGAGAACGCCTACGGACAGATTTCCCTGTTCGACAACTCGCCGAGCTCCTCCTCCGAGGAGTTCGTCATGGAGCCCCACGAGGACTGGACCCCGGCCGAGAAGCTGGAGAGCGAGAAAGAGCTGTTGGGCTTCTATGTGAGCGGACACCCGCTGGACCAGTACGCCAAGACCATCAAGGAGTGCGTGCGGGTCAACGTCGCCAAACCCGAGGAGATTCCCTACGGCAAGGAGACCAACGAGGTCGCCGCGATCACCACGCTGCGTCCCTACACCACGAAAAAGGGGACGGTCATGGCCTTCCTGACGCTGGCCGACAAGAACGGAAGCTTCGACGCGACCCTCTTCCCCAAGGCGTACGAGCAGTACAAGGCAATCCTTGCAAGCGACCGGATTTACGGCTTCGTCGGCAAGTTCGAGCAACGCAACGACAAGCCGTCCTTCGTCGTCGACCAAGTGCTTCAGAACCCCGACGACCTGCAGCCGATCAACGTGACCACCTGCCACATCCGCATCCGCAAAGAAGCCTGCACCCAGGACAACCTGAGCAAGCTCCATGACCTTTGCCTGGAAAACGGAGGACCCATCTCGCTCAGGCTGGTCGTGCTGGAGGACGACAAGAGGACGACAATCGCCTGCGGTCGCGCCTTCAACGTCTCCTACACTGACGACTTCTCGAGAAAGGTGAAGGAACAGGTGCCGGTCGAGGGCATCTGGTTCGACTAGGAGGGGAACCGATGGAATACGCCATGGCAGCCAGCCGTTTCGTCGCGGTAGCGATCTCGATCTACACGCTCCTGATCTGGGTCCGGGTGATGCTCACCTGGGTCCAAATTCCCGGTCCTTATTTCGAAACCTCTCCCCTGCTCCGCCTTCTTTCCTCCCTTGTCGACCCCTACCTGGACATGTTCCGCCATATCCGGTGGGCACGGCGCGGACGCATCGACTTCAGCCCGGTGGTCGCACTGATGGTGCTCTCCATCCTGCAGAGCATCTTCAGCCTGTTTGGCGCCTACGGGAGGGTCACGCCACCGATGGTGGCCGCCCTGGTCATCCAGGCGTTCTGGAGCTATATCCTCGCCCCGCTGTGCTGGTTCGCACTGCTGGTCGTCGGCATCCAGCTCTTTTTCACCTATCGCAGGGACAGGAGGAGCTCCCCGCTCGCGATGGCGCTGGAAGGGATGTCCCGGGGATTCCTTGATTTTGTCCAGCGTCTCTTCTTCGGGCACCGTCTCGTGGGCATGCGCCGGCTGGCTTGGTGGAGTTTCATCTTCTACCTGGTCTCGTATTTCTTCTTGCGCTTCGGCACAAGCCGGCTGGCATCCTATTTGATCCGACTGTGATGGAAGGGACCTACTACCGCAACCTGCCCGAACCGCTGACCAAGCTCAAAGGGATCGGGCCCGCGGCCGCACAGAGCTACCGGGACCTGGGAGTCGTCACCCAGAGCGACCTCCTGCAGATGCGTCCCCGCGCATTCGAGGACCGTTCCCGCATCCAGCCCATCGACGCGACCCAGGACGGCCAGTTCGTCAACACCAAGGTGCTGGTCACCGGCCATTCCTATTTCGGGGGCCATTCCTGGCGTGACCGGATCCTGAAAATCCAGGTGCAGGACTGCGAGGGTTCGGGAGCCAAGCTCCAGCTGCTTTGCTTCGGGCGCAACTTCCTTGAGCGCTCCATCGAGGTGGGCGGGCTCTATTATCTGTACGGACAGGTATCCCGCTACAAGGGGCAGGTGCAGTGCTCGAAGTTCGAGCTCCATCCGGCACCCGTCGAGGGAATGCCGCCCCAGTTCGGCAAGGTGCTTCCAATCTACCCGTTGCGCGGCTCTCTCAGCCAGCGTATCATCCGTCGCGACGTGGCGGCCGTCCTTTCCTCGGTGGCGCTCTTCCGGGAGGAGATTCCCGACTATCTGCGGCAGACGTACCATCTCCTTTCCACCGACGAGGCGATCCGGCAACTGCACCAGCCTTCTTCCATGGAATCGGAGGAAGAAGCCAGACGCACCCTTGCCTTCGGGGAGTTCCTGTACATGCAGCTTTTCACCCGCCGCCACGAGGGTTCGACCAGGCCGGAGATCCGCCGGGAGTCAGCTCCCTACCCGCTGGAGCTGAGGCTGATCGCCTCGCTGCCCTTCAGTCTGACCCCTGACCAGATGACCAGCCTGAAGGAAATCCGCAGAGACCTGGACTCGAGCCGGCCGATGAACCGGTTGCTGCAAGGAGACGTCGGAAGCGGCAAGACGCTGGTCGCCTGGGTCAGCGCCCTGCACGTGGTCAGCCAAGGCAAGCAGGTCGCCTTCATGGCTCCGACCGAATTGCTTGCCCGCCAGCATGCCGACAACGCGGCCAAACTGCTCGCTCCCTTCGGGGTACGGCTCGCCTATCTGACCGGGGCGGTCAAGGGCAAGGAGCGGACGCTCCTGCTTGAGCAGATCGCCGAGGGCAATGTCGACATCATCATCGGCACCCATGCCCTTTTCGGGAAAGAAGTCGTCTTCAAGAACCTTGGGTACGTGATCATCGACGAACAGCACCGCTTTGGTGTCGAGCAGCGCTACGCCCTGACATCGAAGGCAGAGGTCCCCGATTTGCTGTTGATGACGGCAACCCCGATTCCCCGCACGCTGGCCCTTACGGTCTTCGGGGATTTGAACGTCTCCACCCTGAAGACCATGCCCCCGGGGCGCAAGCCAATCAAGACGCTGACCGTCAGCGAGGCAAGCCGGGAGCGGATGTACCGGGCGATCGCCACTGAGTTCGAACGGGGACATCAGGCCTATTTCGTCTACCCGAGGATCGACGACACCGGGGAAAGCGACCTCAGGGATGTGACGAGCATGTACGAGTATCTGAAAAAGGAATATCCGGGAATCCCCAGCGCGCTGATGCACTCCAAGCTGGAAGAAGAGGAGAAGATGCGGATCCTCGAGGAGTTCAAGGAGGGACGGATCACCTACCTGGTCTCCACCAGCGTCGTCGAGGTCGGCATCGACATCCCCAACGCCACCTGCATGGTCATCGAGCACGCCGAGCGTTTCGGCCTGGCGGCGCTGCACCAGCTCCGCGGGCGTGTCGGACGCAGCTTCCTGCAATCCTACTGCTTTTTGGTCTTCGGCAACGACCTGACCGACGTGGGCAAGCAACGGTTGCGGGCCATGAAAGAGTCCAACGATGGTTTCTATCTGGCCGAGCAGGACCTGCTGATCCGCGGTCCCGGCGATATCGTCGGCCTGAAGCAGAGCGGTTTCCTCAACCTGCAGTTCGCCTCGCTGACCGACGACCTTGACCTGCTCCAGCAGGCAAGCCAGGCGGTCACCCAGATCCTGAAGGAAGACCCCGGACTGCTCAAGCCGGAGCATGCGGTCATCCGCCAGACCATCACCGAAAGCCCGATGTTCCAGGGCAGCATCGCCTGAAGCTACCGCAACAAGAGGAATCCGGAGAGCGTGGCCAGACTGAGGGTCAACGCCACATCGACGTAGCGCCAAGGGTCGTTTCTTCTGGAAAGCAGCCGCTTCGCCCGCTCGTCCTGACCTTGCTTGTCCAAGGCGAGGAACTCCGCCACCTGCTCTCCTCCAAGGGGCACCGCCCCCAGCGTCATCTCCTCCAGCGTTCCCAGAAGTTCCGCGTCCAGGAACCAGTCCTCACCGTCGATGGCAAGCAGGTTGGTGTACCTTCCCCGCTTCTTCGGGGAGCCCAGTTCCCCGGCCACCTTGCCCATCCCCTCCGCCTTGTCTTTCTCCACCAGCCAGACCTTTCCGGAAAGGCGTACCAACTTCCATTCCATAGCTTCATCCTAACCCCTTTCCGACGACCCCAACGGTGGATTAGGATACAGATATGCGTATTACTGGCGGACTATATCGTGGCAGAACGGTGGCGTGTCCCCCGGGCGTGATTCGTCCGGCCATGGACATGATGAGGGAATCGTTGTTCGACATGCTTGGAGATCTCTCCGAGCGCTCCTGGCTCGACCTGTTCACCGGCAGCGGGTGTGTCGGAATCGAGGCTGCGAGCCGCGGAGCAGGCCCCGTGCACCTCGTCGAGATGGACCGGGGCAAGAGGGAGACCATCCTGAAGAACATCAGCTTCGTCGAGAGCGACATACGTCTCTTCATGGCAGACGTCTGGTCCTTCATCCCCACCTGCAAGACCCGCTACCACTATGTCTACGCGGATCCTCCGTTCAAGATGGAGGACAAGGTCAAGCTGACCCAACTGGTCAACGACACCCATCTGGTCCGTGATGGCGGGCTGTATATCATCCACTACCCGAAGGAAGAGAAAAGCATCTGGCCGGAGCGCGTCGGCAACCTGGTCACCATCGACGAGCGCAAGTATGGGCGCAGCATGCTCCGCTTCTTCCGCAACAAGGAAAACGAACCGGCATGAGCAGGCTTCTCCATACCAGCGACTGGCATCTCGGCGCACCTCTGGTGGGAGAGGTGCGCACCGACCATTTCCAGAACATGCTGGAAGGCATCCTCAAGGTCATACGCGAGCGAAAGGTGACCTGCCTGTTGGTCGCAGGAGACGTGTTCGACGTTTCCAGCCCGCCCGTCTCCGCCCAGAACCAGTACTTCGATTTTCTTGACAGGCTGCGGGACACCACCTGCGGCGAGGTCGTCATCATCAGCGGGAACCATGACTCGGCCCGCTTCCTGGCCGCTCCGGCCGCACCGCTGGGAAGGCTCGGAATCCATGTGGTAAGCGAGGCAGGCGCCGATTCCGCCCTGGTCCCGGTGGGAAGCGATGTGGTGGTCCTTGCCGTCCCTTATCTTCGCGATGGCTCGCTCGGGACCATCGCAGGCACGAGCGAGGCGGAACGGTCGGCCAATTTCATCCAGATGGTGCGACAATACCTCGCCGGTCTTTCCGCGACCGCGAAGAGCCGGTATCCCGGACGCAGGCAAGTGGTGATGGCGCACCAGTTCCTTGTCGGCAGCGCGATTGATGACGGAAGGAAGGAAATCGATTACGTGGGCAGCCTGCCCCCGCTTCCCTCCTCGGTCTTCCCGCCGGGGGTGGACTACGTCGCCTTGGGCCACATCCACAAGCCGCAGGTAGTGCGAGGGGCCATGCCGATCCACTACTCCGGATCCCCGATGGCCATCGATTTCGGCGAATCCGGGCAGACCAAGCAGGTGGTGCTGGTCGATACCGATCCTTGGACAATCACCCCGGTCGACCTGCCGACCTTCGCCAACCTGCAAAGAATCAACGGCAACCTTTCCGAGCTGGAAGACTCCTTGGACCGGATAGCCTCCTCGCCCGACCCCGTCTGGGTGGCAGCCACCTATACAGGCGACCATCCGGTGACGGAGCTACGCAGGCGCCTCTTGGAACGCGTCGCCGGGACCAACGTCCATCTGATGCAGGTGTTGGACATGCAGGCCTGGCACAACCGTTCCGCGCGAGAAGAGGTGGTTGACCTGAAGACGCTGACCCCCTCGCAGGTCTTCGAACGCCGGCTGGAGAGCGAGCGCTTCGACGAGGAAACGGCCCGGATGCTCCGTTCCCGTTTCGAGGAGATCCTTCGCGACATAGCCGATCCGGAGGACAAGGAATGAAAATCAAGCGCGTGTCCTTCGAACATCTGAATTCCATCCTAGGGCCCTGTTCCATCGACTTCGATGCAATCGGCTCCGGGCTGTTCCTGATCACCGGTCCGACCGGCAGCGGGAAGAGCACGATCCTGGATGCCATCACCTTGGCCCTCTTCGGCCAGACCAGCAGGCAAGGAGCGATCACCAGCGGCAGCAACGAGGTGATGACCAAGGGGGAGAACAGCTGCCACAGCACGGTCGTCTTCGAAGAAGGAGGCGACCAGTACGAGGCCTCGTGGAGCCAGAGGCGCCGCAAATCACGCAAGGGGGAAGCCGAGGGAACCTTGGAGGCTCCCAAGCGGTCCCTGAAAAAGAATGGGGAGTTGCTGGCAGACGGGCTGAAGGACGTCGATGGCAAAATCACCTCGATTTTGGGAATGGGGTTCAACCAGTTCACCCAGGCAGTCCTTCTGGCCCAGGGAGGATTCAATTCCTTCCTGGCCGCCGAGCCCAAGGACAAGGGAGCCATGCTGACCCAGCTGACCAAGATGGAGATCTACCAGAAAATCGGCAAGGCAGTCTATCAGAAATGCAAGGAATTATCCGACCAGCAGAAGGAAACCGATGCCCGCAAGAGCGAAATCCATGCCATGACGCCAGAAGAGCGCAAGCTTCTGGAGTACACGCTCCAGGAGCTTGAAAAGAGGAGAGAAGAACTGGCCGGACGCGACAAGACGTGCGCCAAACTCCTTTCCGACTGGGAATCCTATGACAACCAGCAGGAGCTATTGCGGAAGATCGCCGACACACAACGGCAAGTGGAACAGTCGGCCCGGGAGGGAAGCGCCTTGCAGGAGGCCTACAGGAAAAGCGAAGCTCTCCTTCCCTTCCTCCCCTTGAAGACCAGACTGCGAAGCGAGCGGGACCATGCGCAAAAGCTCGGCGACGATCTCGCTGCCTTCCAGAGGGACCTCGACCAGGCCAAGGAACAGGAAGCGCAGGCACAGCAGGACCTCCAACAGGTCCGGCAGGATGCCGAGAAAGATGCCAATGCACTGGATCTCCAACGCGCAGCCTTGGGACAAGCCAAGGAATTCCAAGCCCAGATTGCTCCGTTGCAGGACAACCTGGAGAACGCGAAACAGCAACTCAAGAGCAAACAAGAGGAAATCCTCCAGGAAAAGGAACACTATCGGAAACTGCGGCAATCCGAAGCGGACCTCCAAAAGGAACTCGACCAGGCTGACGGCTATCTCCAGACCCATGCGGCCGACTCCCATATCTCCGAAAGCCTTCCCCAGCTGGAAAGCGGAGAGGCGACATTGCGAAGCCAGCGCGCCCTTGTCGACCAGACGAAGAAGGCCTTCGACACGGCAAAGAAGCAACTGGAGGAGACCGAAACCCAAATCACCGCCACCCACGCCGCCATCAGCCAGTTCCAAGACAAGGAACACGAGCTGACGGTCCGCCACGCAAAGCTCGCGGTCCTGGTCGCCGACCGTTACCTGGGAAAGCGGAGCGAGGAGCTCCGGGCTGAGCGGGACAAGCTGAAAGAGGCCAATGCTCTGGCGAAACTGGTCATGAGCATGGAGGAACAGCGGCGACACCTCGTCCCCGATTCCCCCTGTCCGCTCTGCGGCTCCAAGCATCACCCCTACGCGGAAGGGCAGCCGCTTCCTAGCAACAACGACCAGGCGATCCAGGTGCTGGAGCGTATGATTCCGGAGCTTCAGCAGATCGAGAAAGAGCAGCAGGAAATCGAGAGCGGTCTTGCCGGCAACGCCAAGGACCAACAGGATGCCAAAGCGACGCTTGTCCGGCTTGCCGATGTACGCGCGGCTCGGGAGCAAAGCCACGAAGAGGCGAAGGCGTGCTACCAGCAAGAGAAGGAAAAACTCGACGAGCTCGAGACACGCTACCAGCAATTGCTCGCTCCCTACGGATTGCGGGCATGGGACGCGAATGCCCGGGATATCCTGCTCCGGCGCGAAAAAGCCTGGGAGGACAATGCCAGGATCCGCGATGACGGAGAGCAACGGAAAGGGTTTCTGGAACAGCAGATCAGGGACCAGAAGCACAAGGTAGAGAGCCTTTCGGCAAGCGAGCAGGAGCAGGCAGTCAAGACTGCCCAGGCGAAACTTGAGGAGAAGAACCATCACATCTCCGCCCTGCTGGAATCTTCCTCCATCGACGACTTCACCTTGCACATCCAGGAGGAGGAAAGCCGGATCCAGCAGTTGCTCCAAGCGGCTACCGGCACGTATACCGAGGCCCAAAGCAAGGTCAAGGACCTTGCAAGCTCCATCGCCATGCTGCAAAGCCAGCAGGCACAGGCACTGCGGCAAGCGCAGTCCCTGCTCCAGGAACTGCTTGCGAAGGTGAAACCGATGGGCATCTCCAGCGAGGAGGAATTCGACTCCCGTACCCTTTCCCAAAAGCAACGCGAACAGGCCGTGGAACAGGCCAAGGCTTTGGCTTCCAAACGGCAGGAGCTCCAAGGATACCGGAAGCAGCTACCCGAACCCCCGCTCATGCAACCCGTGGCCACGCGGGAAACGCTCAAGAACGAGCAGGCAGAAATCCAGAACCAGATCCAGGAGACTGACAAGAAACGTGGAGAAATCGAGGAAAAACTTCGTGGTGACGAGTCCAGCAGCAAACGCTTGGAAGAGCTGGAGGCGGCATACGGAAAAATCCATGCCGCATTCTTGGAGTGGAAACAGCTGAACGACCTGATCGGGGATGCCGATGGCAGCAAATTCCAGAAATTCGCCCAGAACATCTCCTTCAAGGTGTTGGTCGGCTACGCAAACCAGCAATTGGAACGGCTGGACAACCGCTACCAGCTTCGCGCCTCGGACGACAATCCTCTGACGGTCTATGTCTACGATGCCTCGCAGGGAACCGAGCGGACCGCCTCGAACCTCTCGGGAGGAGAGAGCTTCCTGGTCAGTCTCGCCCTTGCCCTTGGACTGGCCGCATTTTCGCCCGGCAAGTCTCCTATCGAGTCCCTCTTTTTGGACGAGGGCTTCGGTACCTTGGACCAAGAGACACTGGAGGTGGCCATGCGGGCGCTCAGCAACCTTCACCATGAAGGAAAGCAGATCGGCGTCATCAGCCATGTCGAGTACCTGCGCGAAGAGTTGCCCATCCACATCGAGGTGACCAAAGACGAGACAGGACACAGCAGGCTGTCCGGTCCAGGAGTGCGATGTCCCTAGTCTCTCCGGTCTTTTTTTGGGTATAGTACGAATATACTATTTCCTTCGGACAGTGAAGATTGGAGGTCCATATGAAAGTAGTGCAACGCAATCTGGTCGGCCCCGACCATGTTTTCCGAACCCGCTTCAGTACCACCGCGACGGAGACGGACCCCCATTTCCAAGCCCGTCTGGGCTTCTATTTCGCGATCGCGCAGGAACTGGCGGGGCTCCACTCAGCCTGGGCCAGACTCTCGCTCCCCGAGACGCTACGCATGGGCAAGACCTGGGTGGTCCTGCGGACCAAGCTCCATGTCAACCGCTACACCAACTGGGCCGAGGAAGTGATGGGGGAGACGTGGGTCGAGCCACCCAAAGGGCTCCATTTCATGCGTTGCATCCGGGCTCTGGACGAGGACGACCAGACACTCTTTGAAGGAATCAGCACCTGGGCCTATCTGGATGTGGCCAACCAGCGGCCGATCAGGCCCAGCGAGGTGGCCGACGACTTCCCCCTTCCGCTGGAGACCGATACCAGACATGTCTACCCCTTCGAGCTGCCCCACCGGGCACCGATGTGGGGGACCTGCAATCCGAAAGAGCTTTGCAGCGGTTCCCCCGTGATCAACCTGACCGACACCGACGGGAACCACCATGTGAACAACCTTTCCTACGTCGCCTGGTCGCTGAACGTGCTGCCCCACGCCTTTCTCATGGCGTACAAGGTCCGCGACATCGACGTCTCTTGGATCAAGCAGACCTATCTGGACGACCAGATCACGGTCCATGCCGGCAGCGCGCAGGAAGATCCGTTCCATCAGCAGCAGCCGGAAATCTTCTTCAAGATCGTGCGGCACGAGGGGGATGGGAGCGAGACCACCGTCTTCGAGGGCTATTCCCAGTGGGAGAAACGCGAGGAACTGACCCGCGACGGGCTGTACGTCGTCTAATCCATCAACAAGGGGTTCTGGGTGTCCCTCCCCAAAAGGAGCCCGATCGAGCCCGAATGGATGGCTGACCGGTCGACAGCGGCGTAATAACAGTACCAGGAGCGCTCGTCGCTTTTGGCGACGCAGCAGGTTCCGGCGAAGAAACCGGAAGCCCACCCGGATTCCGGGCTGGAAAGCAGTTGCTTGGGTTGTCCGAAATGGATGCCGTCCTGGCTGAGGAACAGGACCAGGGAACTTTCGCTTCCGACCTTGCTACGGTTCCAATGGGCTGATGAGGCGACAAGGCCGAATCCGTCCTGACAGGGCAGTACCGAGAAGGGACCGACGCCCATGTTGATGGCGGGTTCGTCAGCGTCAGCGGCAATCACCACTTGGGGATGACGGTAGGGACCGTCGACCGCGGGAGCCGAGGCAACAGCGACCGAGAGGGGCATGGACCGCCCCCCTTCCAGTTCGTTCTCCCCCAGCGAAAAGTAAAGTCTCCACTGACATCCGACCTTGCAGGGCTGGGGATGTCCGACAACCTGGTTCCCCTCCCCTTCGAAGACCACCTTGGCGGAACCCCAGGCGCGCAGGTCTTCGGACTCATGGACGCACAGCCGCCTGTCGTCCCTTGCCGTGAAAAGGTACCACCTTCCCATCTCGGGAACCACACAGGGATCTGTGCCCATGACGTTCACCCGGCCCGCCGCATGCCAGGCGATGCCATTGGAAGAGAGGAAATGCTGGATGCCGATCCAGCTCTGGCAAAACAGATGCCATTTGCCGTCAGGCGAGGAACCGGGGGAAAGCACGCTCGGGTTTTCCAGGCGGGGCAGGTACCATCGCTTCTTGAGTACCGGCTCGTCGCTGAAGGGAAACCATGCGGCTCTGGCTAGCTCACCTATCGTCATTTATCGTTTCCGGCGCTTGAACAGCGGAGCCATCTTGGACTCCAGATGGAATTTGGCGGTGACCTTCTTCACAATCACGCTGTACAGGAAGAAGCTGCCGGCAATGGAGATGATGAAGCCGAACAGCGCCGCGATCGGGGCGGCGGGACTGTCTGCCGGCACGAATCTGGCAATCAGGACAAAACAGATGATGGA
>CAJMOS010000064.1 GCA_905215015.1 uncultured bacterium
CTATATCCCAATGAAGTACATTCTTCCACCTTGCGGGCAGTCCACCGACTACCCTCGACGTCGGCATCAAGCAGGACGCTCATGCCGCCCCGGAGGTCCAGTCCAAGCTGGAGAGCCTTGCCACTCAGTTTCTTGAGGCCGGTCAGCTCACTGCGGTAGTGGTCCTCGATGGCATCCAGCAGGTTCTGCTCGGTATAGAAGCCACGCAGCAACGCAGAGACAGTCCACTTCGACGGGACATTCTCCTTGCTTGCCTTGTAGTTCGCCTTCGCGGTGCCCTTCAGATATCCGAACTCGCTCGGAACATCCGCATCCGGATTGCTCTTCACAAGGTCCAACAACGCGCGGGCGTCGCGGGAAGCTTGGCCACGTGCATACTCCCTGATCTGTACGTTGGATCCTGTTGCGAGATCCTTGGTTGTCTGGGGCACAAACCCATACCACTTCACCGTGGGATACAGGAAGATGCCGCACAGGACAACCACGAGCAGTACGATGATCAGACGATTCCGTTTTTTCATGATACTCTCCGATTGTCTGCAAAACAGACGAGTTAGTTTTCTTTCTTGGGCTCTTCAGCGGCGGGCTGTTCGGTCTTCGGCTCGCTCTTCTCCTCAGCCTTCTGGCCGGCCTTTTTCTCGGCCTTCGGGTTGGAAGCGACCTCTTTCTTGTTCAAGACCTGGCTGATCGCGTTCTTGGAGAACTCGATGCGGGTGTTGTCGTCGACCTTGACAATGACGCTGGATTCCTTGACCGCAACGACAGTCCCATGGATTCCTCCGATGGAGACGACCTTGTCGCCCTTCTTCATGGCGCTCAGCATCGCCTGAGTCTCTTTGTCACGTTTTCTCTGGGGACGGATCATCAGGAAGTAGAAAATCAGAATGATCAGCACGAATGTGATCATCGTGGTGGCCATGCTTCCAGTGGAAGAACCAGCCGCGTCGGCACTCATCATAAAATTCAGCATTTTTTCCTCTTTCTCAGATGGACGAAACGGACGGAATTCGCCCACTACGCCCTATTTTCCAAGTATCGAACAAAGTACCACGAGTAAAGTACTCCAGTCAAGTTTGCGTGCATTTGACAAGGTTTCCGCCAGAAAATCCCCAAAAACGAGAAGACCGGCCCCATTTCTGGAGCCGGTCCCGGGAATTCATCTGAGGAGGACTCAGATCACATCATGCCGCCCATGCCGCCCTCACCCTGCGGAGCCGGATTGGCAGCCGGAGGAGTCGGGATATCGGTAACGGCGCACTCGGTCGTCAGGATGAGGCTGGCGATGGAGGCAGCGTTCTGCAGAGCGCTGCGGGTAACCTTCACAGGATCCACAATACCGCTCTTGACCATATCGCACCACACCATCTTCTCAGCATCGTATCCGACGCCCTTCTTCTCGTTCTTGCACTTGTCGGCGATGATCGAGCCATCGACACCGGCGTTCTCGGCAATCTGCCTGATCGGCTCTTCCAGAGCGCGGCGGACAATCTTGTAGCCGGTCTTCTCCTCATCGGTGCAGGAGCTCAGGTCGGTCGTCTCCAGAGCCTTCGCAGCCTGGCAGAGCGCGACACCACCACCGGGGATGACACCCTCTTCGATAGCGGCGCGGGTAGCGCTCAGAGCGTCCTCGACTCTGTGCTTCTTCTCTTTCAGCTCGACCTCGGTCGCGGCACCGACGTTCATGACGGCAACGCCACCAGCCAGCTTGGCAAGCCTCTCCTGGAGCTTCTCGCGGTCGTAATCGCTGGTCGTGTCACCAATCTGCTTCTTGATCTGGGCGATCCTATCCTTGATATCCTCGCTCTTTCCGGCTCCGTTGATGATCGTGGTGTTCTCCTTCTCGACCTTCACGGACTTCGCTCTGCCGAGCTGGGCAAGCTCGGTGTTCTCGAGCTTCATGCCGAGTTCCTCGCTGACAACCTGGCCACCGGTCAGGATGGCGATATCCTCAAGCATGGCCTTGCGGCGGTCACCGAAGCCAGGGGCCTTGACGGCGACGACGTTCAGCGTGCCACGGACGGCGTTGACAACCAGCGTCGCCAGAGCCTCGCCATCGACATCCTCGGCGATGATCAAGAGCGGCTTGCCGCTCTGAGCGACCTTCTCCAGGACGGGGAGCAGCTCCTTCATGTTGGAAATCTTCTTGTCGTAAATCAGGATGTACGGATTATCGAGCACAGCGGTCATGGTGTCGCGGTTGTTGCAGAAATAGGCGGAAAGATACCCGCGGTCGAACTGCATGCCCTCGACGAAATCGGTCGTGGTGTCGATGGTCTTGGATTCCTCGACGGTGATGACGCCATCAAGGCCGACCTTTTCCATGGCGTCGGCGATCTCGTCACCGATGACACGGTCGTTGTTGGCGGAAACGGAAGCGACCTGAGCGATCTCCTCTTTCTCGCGGACCGGAGTGGAAACCTTCTTGATTTCGGCAACAGCGTCGGCGACAGCCTTGTCGATACCGCGGCGGATGCCCATCGGGTTGACACCTGCAGAAACGCTCTTCATGCCTTCCTTGATAATGGACCAGGCAAGCACGGTAGCAGTAGTCGTGCCATCACCGGCGACATCGTTCGTCTTGGTGGCAACCTCTTTCAGCAACTGGGCGCCCATGTTCTCGAACGGATTCTCCAGATCGATCTCACGAGCCACGGAGACACCGTCCTTGGTCACGGTCGGCGCACCGTACTTCTTGTCCAGCACGACCAAACGGCCCTTCGGTCCAAGAGTGGTCATGACCGCGCGGGAAATCTTCTCGACGCCATTGACCAGCGACTTGCGGGCTTCTTCATTGAACTGCAATTGTTTTGCCATATCAGTACCTCTCAATTGTTTTCAAACGTAACTATAGGGTCAAAATCTCAACCGTTCAGTAACATACTCAAATTTCCTTGCATCGACAAGGGTCAGTGCGACAAAAGCGTAAAAACCAATCCAGCCAGCAGAGAAGCGAAGAGTCCGGAGAGGAAATTGACCATGTCGTTATCCATCCACGGGATGCCCCGTGTGCGCTCCAACGGGCGCCCCTGGCTGTCCCGATCGCGCTCGGTCAGGGCCCCCCTTTCCGGGTCATAGTAAATCGCCTGGCAGGTAGCGCCGAGGAAGGAGTCGAACGTGGCCCCCACGAAACCGCAGGCGGTGACGATGGCGAGCTGGCGCAACGCGTCGGCGCTTGGAAACAGGAAACAGGACAGCCAGACCAAGGCGACGAGGAACGAAGCGACCAGCGAAGCGAGGAGACCCTGCAACGTGACCGCCCCGCTCTGCCCCTTGGGCATCGGCTTCCCGGTCAGGATCGAGACGGGGGTCTGGGAGGAGAGCACGCCAATATCGCCGGCAGTGGTATCCGCCGACGCCTCGGCAATCGAGGCTCCGAACATCACCAGGAAAGCGGGATTCTGCTGCCATGCATAGCAAAGCGAGAATATCAGGGCGAGCCCTCCGTTGGCGAACACCTGCGCCCCGTCACGACAGCTTCCCTTCTTCTCCATACTGACAAAACCCGCTCTCATGCGCTTCGAGTATCGTCCTATCACCGCCGCCATGATGAAAAAATAGAGGATGACGGCAAGCCCTCCGAAACCAAGAGGCCAGGTGATCCCCATGCCAAGCAGGAACTCCAGGACAATGCCGCTTTTGGTCAGCTGGTGGCTCTTGTAGGAGAGCAGGCAGATGACCAGCATGAGGACGGTCAAGATCCAAAAGGAAAACGGCAGCTGGAAAAAGCGTCCGTTCAGCCAGGAAACGAAGGAACCGCAAGGCGGGACCAGATTGGCGAAACGGTTCATATCAGCTTTCCGGCGACCAATGCCGCCAGGATGGGCACGGAAAGGTTGTCCAGCCCAAACGGGGTGGCGGCCTCGGCCAACGTGGCGACCAAGGCGACCAACAGGGCCATCGGGAAGTTGTGGGTGACACCCAAGCCCACCGCGACGCTTACCACCAGCATCACCAGGCTCCCCACCAGCGTCTTGTCGCGCATGTAGCCAGGCAAATGCATGGAGTCCTTGTACCAGGAGCCGAAAATTGCCGCGAAACTGTCGCCGTAGGCCATGACCAGCACGCCCCACAGGCATGCCCGGCTGGAAATACCGGCCTTGAACTGAAGCAGGACCAGAACAACCAACGCGATGGGATAGTAGATCAGGCCATAGTTGCGCTTCTCCTCACTCTCACCCTTGTGCAGGACCACTGCCAAGGTGTTCAGGGCGATGAAAGTGACAGGAGGGACCAAGGCAAGCTGCAGGGTTGGAAGCATCGCCATCTCCACGAACCACCAATTGCCCACACCCATGTGGACGATTTTCCGGCTGACCATCGGTGAAGCGTGAAGTTTCCGCACCACCAGGCCGATTGCCAGCACCACCAGAATCAGAAGATAACTGTACAGAATTCCTTTCATAAGAGTTCCGCAAGGGCCTCCACCTGCTCTTTCGTCGTCGACCAGCTTGTGGCGAAACGGCAGACCGTATGGGTCTCGTCCAAGACCTCCCACATGCTGAAGACCACGCCTTTCTCGCGCAGCTCCTCCATCTTTCCGTTCTCCAGCACCACGAAAGTCTGGTTGGTCGGAGTGACAGGATGCATGGCATAGCCTTTTTCCTGGAAACGCCGCTTCAACAGGTCGCTCATCTCGATGGCGTTCCTGCCAAGGCGCAGATACAAGTCATTGGAGAAGAGCTCGTCGAACTGGATGCCGAGCAACCAACCTTTGGCGAGCAAGGCGCCATGCTGCTTGATTTGGGTGAAGAAATGGGGCAACAGCCCTTTGTGGGCGACAACCGCCTCGCCGAACAGCGCTCCGACTTTCGTCCCGCCGATATAAAAGACGTCGGTGTTGTCGGCGATCTCCTGCAACGAGGGACTGCCTTTTACCGCCAGCGCGTACCCAAGGCGGGCACCATCAAGGAAAAGGGGAATCTGATGGTTCTGGCAGACCTTATGCAAGGCCTTCAGCTCGTCCAGAGAATAGAGCGTACCGTACTCGGTCGGGTGGCTGACGTAGACCAGCCCTGGTCCGATGATGTGGTCGGCAGACTCGTCGTTGTCATGGATCCGAATCGCCTCCTCCACCTGTGCGGCACTGATCTTGCCACCATCATGGCCCGGCACGGCAAGCACCTTGACCCCGCAATACTCCGGGGCTCCAGCCTCGTGGCAGTTGATATGCCCGCTCGTGGCGCAGAGGACTCCCTGCCAAGGGGGCAGGATCGCGCTGATGACCGTCACGTTGGTCTGGGTTCCGCCGACAAGGAACCAGACGTCCAAGTCTTCGCGGCCGCAGGCCTTCCTGATTTTCGCCCTCGCCTGCTCACAAATCGCATCCGTTCCGTAACCCGGATGTTGTTCAAAATTGGTTTTTTCCAGTCTCCGGAGTATCTCCGGGGCGCAACCTTCCTGATAGTCGCTCGCCCAATATTGCATGCAAACACCTCTCTCGCAGGATACTTGTTTTCCTTTCCTCTGGCTAGTGATGCCAGGAAGATGTGAAAAAGCCGGAGGATTCCGACGCATTTCCCATTGACAACAAGGTTTAGCAGTGCTACTTTCAAAGTGCTTTCTTGATTTTGTGTTGCAGCGATTCTGTTATCTTGAATTTGCCGAGTCTGTCACTGGGTCGATCTTCGGAGTCAGGTTACAAAGGTAACTGCGCCAATAGAGAAGCGATATTGAAACATGCTGGTTAGTTGCCAGCAAAGGATGCTTTTTTATGGCAAAGAAGATTTATGTAGGCAACATGTCCTACGCGACTACCGAAGAGGAGCTGCGTGGACTGTTCGCACAGTTCGGTACCGTGAACAGCGCTACCATCATTGTCTTTCACGAGACTCACAGACCCAAAGGGTTTGGTTTTGTGGAAATGGCTGAGGATGCCGCTGCTGACGCGGCGATTTCCCAGCTTGACGGCAAGGAGTTTGGTGGCCGCAACCTTCGCGTGAACGAAGCCATCAACAAGCCGCGCCCGGCTCGCAGATTCAACTAATCAATAGATTTTCAGATTTCAAATGATTCAGTGACGGAAGGGACTGCCCCACGGCAGCCCCTTTTTCTTGTCCCTTCAGTCCAGCATCCTGCCGCGGCGATAGGCTTCCATCAAATGTTCCTCATTGATCGAACGGGTTCCCGCACCCCCACGGCAGCCACCTGCCCCATAGAATCCGAGGTTTGTCCATCCGAGAGACTTGACCAGATAGTCGAAATAGCTACGGGCCTGGACAAAGACATGCTCTCCCTCGTCATCGGCGGTCATCAGCAGTCCCGCGTCTTTGTGCGGGTACTTGCCGTTTTCGGAAACGGCATACAGACGGTCGATGATATTCTTCATCTTCCCGTTGACGGAACCAAAGTAGAGAGGAGAGGCGAACACCAAGGTATCGCACTCGACGAAGAGCTCGTAGATGTCCTGCATAGCGTCCTGGATCACGCACTTGTTGCCATCCATCTGGCAGAACCCGCAACCACGGCAGTCTTCAAGACGCTTGCCGTCCATGAAGACCTTGGTCAGGGCATGCCCCGCTTCCGTAGCCCCGGTTGCAAACGCATCGGCGAGCCGTTCGGTGTTTCCCTGCCCTACGCTGGAAGAAACAATCAATAGGATAGTACGCATTCGTATGCTCCTTCATGGTGAGACAACCATGAAGGAAATTCCAAGGAAAGGAAAGCCCTCGACTTTATGCCTGAAAGGCATGGCTACCAAGACCTTCCCCCGCCACCACCGAAACCGCCTCCCGCATGTCCGCTATATCCGCCAAACGAGTGCACGGGGGCGGACGGACCGCTGCTGTGCGGGGGCTCGCGATAGCTCATGCCGGTCCGCACCGGCGCCATCATCTGTCGTCCGATTGAAGCAAAGACCAGATAGCTGACGACGGGGCTCGGGGTCTCAAGCCAGGCGGGGTTGAGCATTTGCTCGCCCAAGCGCTCGAATTTGCGGGCCCACTTGTCGTCAAGATCCAGGGCCATCGCGTATCCGAGGATATGGAAGAAGAGTTCAGGAGTCTGGGAGACCAGCATGCGCAGTTTGTCCATCTCCACCTTGTCGATAAAGTCACGGAACCCAAGGATACGGGAGTGCAACCGGCTCGCGTAGGCGCTCCGGCGTTCCGTCGCTTGGGCAACCGCGCTCATCAGCGAGGGCAACGCCACCGTGGAAAGGGCGACCAGAATCCCTTGCCTTGATGATAGGTACTGATAGCCTGTGGCGATGGCGAAGTTGATTGCCGAACCGATAGCGGCAAGGACCAGAATCCATAGCAGCCGTACCAGTTTTCCGGCGAGGCCCGTCTCGTCCGCCTTGAGCAGGTACCCGTGGGCCGCTTTCGCGACCAATAGCTCGCTAAGCAGCCCGACGGCAAGCATGAGGACCAGAGAGACATCGGGATATCCCCAAGTGGCTCCGACCGCTCCCAAGACCATCGGAACCAGCAGGAAAAGCTGGATGGAAAGCTTCTTTCCCTCCGCGACTTGGTCCTTCAAGGTCCGCTCCCCGCGGAAGTAACGCTTTGTCTCCAGCCTTACCTTCTGGCATGCCATGGCAAAGCTCTCGGTCTGGATATCCCGTGTGGTGACGGTAGTCCCGTCCCCTTCCTTGAACAGGGCGTCGAAGAACTCTCGCTCGAAGGCACGCTCCCCATCAGGCTCTTTCAACTTGGTCAGTTGCCAGACACCCTTGTGCAGCTCCTTCATCGACAAACACCCTTGGTCCGCCCAGTAGAAGAACATGCCGGTCAAGTCCCTGCCGTCGACCATGCCATCATACAGATAGCCGATTTCCAGAGGGCTCAGTCCGTCCGGCGCATGCCAGTCGGCAACCGGGGCCACCAAATCATCCCTTCCATACCGGTCCCAAAGCAGACACGCAAGCCCGCTGAAAAGAATAGCGAGGACGATAGCGGCAAGAAGCACCTTCGAACCGGTATCACGCTCCGGGGCCACCTCGTCGAAGTACCCTTCGGGAAGCTCGATGCGGATTGTCATGCCCTTTCCCTGCCCGAGGTTGTCGACCGTGCCGGTAAACGTGTAGCTTGCCTGGTCATAGGAAAGCGGAGCCTGAGTGGTAGAACCCGGGGCGCCATAGGTCAGCCATGCCTTGGGCGTCCCTCCGGGATCCTTGGGAAGGGTCAGCGAGAAGGATCCTCGGAGAATCGGCGCGTCCCAGTCAGTACCAATCAGATTCAGATAGACCTCGTCATAGTCGTCGTGGTCGTCGTTTCCTACGGCATATCTATAGGAAAGGAGGTACCGCTTCTTCCCGTAGACCTGCGTGGAGGCATCACCGACACGAAGTTCTGCCCAAGCTGGGTCGGAAAGGTCGACCTGCACAGGTTCGGAAGAACGGATGTCGGAGATATGCACCTGCTTGCGTCCGAACCGGAGTGGGATATCCTGCAGGAACCCATGACGGGGCTGGAGAAAATCGATGTCCAGGACCTGGGAAATCTGGTAGCTGTTGGCACGGTCGACCTGGACATCCAAATGGAAGGAATCAATCAGGAAATCCGCGGCGAAAAGACGCCCTACCAGCAATAGCGCGCACAGGAGCGCGAACAAACGCTTCATTGTCAGAATTTCACCTCGACCCGCTGCTTCGCCTCTTCCTCGATGGAAAGATACTTGCAGGGTTCGTAGTGGGCCATGCCGGCGACGATGTTGGAGGGAAAGCTCTGCACAAGGTTGTTCATCAACTTGACGTTGGCGTTGTAGTACTTGCGGGACTGCTTCAGGTCCTCCTCGATCGAGGACAACTGCTTCTGCAGGTCGATGAAGGAGGAGTTCGCCTTCAGGTCGGGATAGGCTTCGCTGAGGGCGAACAGACTTCTCAGCGCGGTAGTGAAGCCCTTGCTGGCCTCTTCCTTCTCGTCCCTCGTGGTGGCGGCTACAGCGCTATTGCGGGCCTGGATGACCGCTTCCAGCGTCCCCTTCTCATGGGCCGCATAGCCCTTGACTGTTTCCACCAGGTTGGGGACCAGGTCATAACGCTTCTTCAGTTCGGTATCGATGGCAGCTCCCGCTTCTTCAATCTGGTTTTTGGCGCGCACCAGCTTGTTGTAGGTGCTGGCATAAAAAAGCCCGAAACAGGCAATCACGGCAATAAGGATCAGCAATGCGCTCATATCTCTCTCCTGACTGCCATTCTTCCCTACTTTCCTTCTTGAGTCAAATTCTCTTTATGGATCATTCAATAAAGTCCTCACAATGTTTGCGTTTGATGGAAGAGTATTGTATATTTATGCAAGGAAAACTATTTGCATTCGGTTTGAGGAGACATCATGCGCGAGAGAAGCAACCGCCTTGCGGTAGTCAAGGAACTGATCAAGAACAACCGCATTGACAACCAGGACACGCTGCTGGACATGTTGAAACACGAAGGATACCACGTGACGCAGGCGACGCTGAGCCGTGACCTGAAAATGCTCAAAGTCGGAAAAATCTCCGATGGCTGGTCCGGGTATTATTATGCCCTGCCGGAAAACGACATGGTCAGCGAAAGCGAGAAAAGCTACATCCAGGATGTCCGCCGCGGCATCCTTTCCATCGAGTTCTCCGGAAATATCGGAGTCGTCAAGACCCGTCCAGGCCACGCCAACAGCGTTGGTATCGCCCTGGATATCCTGGCGCTTCCGGAAATTCTTGGGACGGTGGCGGGAGATGACACGATTTTCATCATCCTCCGTGAAGGGATGACGAAAGAGGACCTGCTCGAAAGTTTCAAAACACGTATCCCAGAGGTGACAGATTGATGGAGTTCAAGAATCTTGACCAAACGAAGGCGCTCGCTGCCCTTCAGAAAGACAGGAAGGTATCGGTGCGAGAGGCACTGACGACCGAACGCATCGCAAAGTACCAGAGCCCGGAGGCCGGCGGGCTTCTTTCCTACCATTATGCGGCCATGCCGGTCGACGACCAGATCCTGGACGACCTGCAGAAGCTCAGCGACGAGCAGGAGCTGATTGCCAAATACAAGGCCCTGTTGGGTGGAGAGGTGATGAACACCGGCGAAAAGCGGCTGGTGCTTCACCAGCTCTCCCGTGGCCAGGTGCTTCCCGCCCCAGTGATTGCCGATGGCGAGGACAAGGGCAAGTTCTACAGGAGCCAGCTGGAGAGGATCAAGGAATTCAGCGAGCAGGTCCGGAGCGGCAAGCTGGTCGGCTCGACCGGCAAAAGCTTTACCACCGTCTGCCAGATCGGCATCGGTGGCAGCGACCTCGGTCCGCGCGCCCTGTATCTCGCCCTGCAGGGCTACGCCCAAGGCAAGGGCATCAAACAGCTCGAGGGCAAGTTCATCAGTAACGTCGACCCGGATGACGCGGCCCAAGTGATCGACACGCTCGACATGGAGCGCACGCTGTTCATCCTGGTCAGCAAGAGCGGCACGACGCTGGAGACCCTGACCAACCGCGACCTGGTGATCGACGCGATCAAGGAAAGCGGCATCAAGGGCATCGACCCGGCACAGCATATGGTGGCCGTGACCAGCAAGACCAGCCCTCTGGCCAAGAGCAAGGATGTCCGGGAGGCCTTCTTCTTCGACGATTATATTGGCGGACGTTACAGCTCTTCCTGCGCGGTGGGTGGTGTCGTCCTTTCCCTGGCCTTCGGCTATGATGTCTTTCAGGAGCTGCTTGACGGCGCTCACCAGGCGGATGTCGCGGCCCTGGAGCCCAATATCCGGAAGAACGCTTCCCTGCTCGACGCGCTTATCGGTGTCTACAACCGCAATGTGCTCGGCTATCCATCGACAGCGATCCTGCCGTATTCACAGGCGCTTTCCCGTTTCCCTGCCCATCTCCAGCAACTGGACATGGAAAGCAACGGAAAACACGTCAACCGAGATGGGAAACCGGTCTCGTACGCGACTGGCCCGGTAATCTTCGGTGAGCCGGGAACCAACGGCCAGCACTCCTTCTACCAACTGCTTCACCAAGGCACCGACATCATCCCGCTGCAGTTCGTCGGTTTCAAGCAAAACCAGCGTGGCAAGGATATCGTGATCCAAGGCTCGACCAGCCAGCAGAAGCTTTGCGCCAACCTGGCGGCCCAGATTGTCGCCTTTGCCCGCGGCAAGGACGATGAGAACCCCAACAAACAGTTTGCCGGGAACAGGGTCAGCAGCCTGCTGGTGGCCAAGGAGCTGACGCCGGCGGTGCTTGGAGCCTTGCTCGCCCACTACGAGAACAAGGTGATGTTCCAGGGCTTCCTCTGGAATCTGAACTCCTTTGACCAGGAAGGCGTGCAACTGGGCAAGACCCTTGCCAAGCAAGTGCTCGCGGGTTGCCCAGGCGATCCGGTGCTCAAGGCGTTCAGCGACCTGCTATAGGAAAAAATGGTTCATGGTCGGCTTCCCCGGTTTCCGGGGAAGTTTTTGTATTCAAGCATCAGGAATCTGGCCCCATGCAAAAGAAGAAAGGTCAACAGTCGGCTCGTCCTGAACAGCAAGTTCCATCTCCTCTTTGAGAGACAGCATGGCCTCTCTGTCCTCCGGATAAACCCTTTTCGGGAAAACAGGGAAATTTCGCTCGAGAAAAGGATGCGCGACATACGGTTCTCGGACGACCAGTTTACCGCCTACGACATCGCCCTCAAGCCCATATTGTCCTTCATAATCAGTAAGCGTTTGGTTCATCGTATCCGCGATAGCACGATATTTTGGGTCTTGGGCGTGGAGGTATAAGAGATTCTCCTGTTCTTTCGGATCATGCACCATATCAAAGAGTTCCTCTTTCCCTCCTCCGAAATAATAGGTGTATTTGTATTCCTTGGTCCTCATACTGATCCACCGTTTGCAACCTTCATGGTATTCAGAGAACACGCGGCTGCGGTCCTTTTTCCCTTTTTGGAAAAGACTACCGCCAGGAAGAGGAAGATCCCCAGGATACGGGATGCCCGCCATATCGAGGAACGTCGGCATCAGATCGTTCAGGTCGATGAATGCATCAGAGTCCACTGTTCCTTTCATCCCCCTCGGGTATTTTGCCACGAATGGAATTCGCTCGGAACTATCATACGGAACGAACTTCTGGAAAGTATCGTTGTCTCCGAACATCTCCCCATGATCGCTCGTGAAAACAATCAGCGAATCGTCATACATTCCATACTGTTTGAGAGCGTCAATGATTCGGCCAACCTGATAATCAACGAAAGAAATGGCGCTGTAGTACAGTTGCTTTGCCCTGAGAATCTGCTTGACGGAGGATTGGTCGACAATAGCTTGGTTCTCCTTGGCGATTTCGCTGATTGGCGTTTTCGAATGGTATGGTGCAGCCAACTCGGTGTCATCATACAGATGTGCCCAGGCATGAGGCACGTCAAACGGTGGATGGGGCTGGATGAAGGAACTCCACAACAGCAAAGGTCTGGTTCCATGGTTTTCTCTGATGGTGGCAATGGAGCGATCAGCGACCCACGTGGAACCATGATGTTCTTCAGGAATGAGAGACTGTTGGGGTTTCATATAAAGATAATGGCGGACCCCGTGGACACTCTGCACTTTGCCCCACCCCTGGTGCTTGAGATATTCAAGGAATGTCTCTTCTCTCGGAGAAAAGAATTATCCAATATGCCGAATACCAAAACGAGGCGATGATCACTGACGGGAAATGGAAACTCTCCCGAAATGGAAGTGGAGAACCGTACCAACTCTTCGATCTGATTCATGATCCGGACGAACTGGTAAATCTCGCACATTGCGGGCTGGCCGCGGAAACGTACTACAAGGAGGTACTTGATGGCAAGAGACAAGAAACCCAACATCGTTCTGCTTGTAACTGACCACCAGCTTTTTCAGAACCACCCATTCATCAAACGTCCCATTTGGGACATGTTCAGACAGCAATCGTTCGTTTTCTCGAAAGCCTGTTGCTGTACGCCGCTTTGCGGTCCTGCACGCCGCACCCTACTCTCTGGTCTTTATCCTCACCACCACCAGAATCTATTCAACCAGGCTCCTGCGCCGTTTACCCAGGATACCTACCTCGAACGGCTAGCAAAGGCCGGGTATCATAACTATGCCTTTGGCAAATGGCATGCAGGGCCAGGCACAGCCCTCGACCACGCGACATCTGGGTATTCGTTACCTGGGTATGGGAATCCTTACACTTCACCGGAATACAAGGCATATTTGGATACGTTTCATCTTCCAATGGCAAGCCATTCGATTTTCCAAGTCTTTCCCAATCCCAACACCAAGGCGACATTCCCAGATCTCGTTGACGGAGCGACAGGATATGTGTGTACGGGCTCATGGTGCGGAGAGCAATGCATTGGCCGAACAGATATGCCAAAAGAAACCCATGAAGCCTTTTTCCTGGCTCATCTTGCCTGCGAACAACTAAAACAGCTTGCGAAAAACCGCAGTAGCCAACCTTTTCATCTCAGAGTTGATTTCTGGGGCCCGCACCAGCCCTATTTCCCGACCCAGGAGTATATCGACCTCTACAAGGATGAGCATATCCCCGAGTTTGGAAGCTACCACGATACATTGAAGGATAAGCCAACCACCTATAAGCACATGAATCGTCCGATTGCAAACGAAAAAGGGGAAATGATTGTTCCAAGCGTCTTTCCATGGAGCACATGGGAGCGTTTCCTGAAGGTAGCCTATGCCCACACAACGATGATTGATGATGCAATCGGGCTCATTCTCCACCAGCTGGAAGAGTCTGGTTTCGGCGAAGACACCATTGTCATTTGGACCAGCGATCACGGAGACGCCCTGGCAAGCCATGGAGGAATGTTTGATAAAGGTAGCTTCATGACCGAGGAAACAATCCGCATTCCTCTTGCCATCCGCATGCCAAACCGAAGCCCCAAAGAAAGTACCGCGTTGGTCAATTCCATCGATATCGCTCCGACCATCCTTGATATGGCCGGCACTGGATTTGAAACCCCTATTGATGGCACAAGCCTTGTGCGGATTATCAATGGAGAGCAATCCGAGGTACGAAGACAGATGCTTCTGGAAAGCTTCGGACAAGGATACCGGGATACCACCCAAGTGCGGACCTTGGTCGATGGACATTACAAGTACAATGCGACCCAAGGGGATATTGACGAGCTGTACGACCTCGACCATGATCCCTTTGAGATGCATAACCTTGTTTTCGAACAGTGCTACCAAAAGAAACGGGTTGAGATGCGGGGAAGGCTCAAGTCTGAGATGGTCTCGTACGGCGAACAGGAACCAGCTTGGATGAAGGCTCCACCAAAACCCTGACCATGAAACAGCCTCCCTTGCGGGAGGCAGCTCCAAGGAGACAACGCTTGGAGGGGAGAAAGTGTTTCTCTCTATGGCAACACATAGGGAGAGTATCAGAGGAGAGCGGGTATCGCGTTCCGCTTCCTAGTTCCAGTATCCCCCAGCTTTTTCCGTTTGTGAAGTCTTGATTCCCCTCGTTATTGCAAGTTTTCCACCTGGCAGGCAGAGAAGAAAAACGGTGCCACACACATACGAGGGTACGCTGCGTGTGCGGCACCAATATCAGAAAAGAAGAAATGCCTTACGTGTTCACGCAGGAACATTTCGATTGTTACGATGGCATCCTTCTCTCCATTTGTGAAGAGCGCCATCCCCCGGTTTCCCGCAATTTTCCTCAAAGTTCCGCGGCTGCCAGCAGGAAAGCGGGAGTACCGTGGGTGTTGTCAGTCAGCCTAGGTTCCTGACGGGTGTAGTACTCATAGGAACCGTCACGGTACGGGCTGTCCTCTGAGGCCTGCCCAAGACCGGCACTCTTGCAGATGTCCTTCAGGTGGAGTTGTCCATCCTCACTCGTATACACGTCGAGACGAACCATGCTGGAAAAGGCGCGCCTGGCCACTTTCCGGTAGAGCGCCGGGTCATACGCGTAGCCCTGCCTGACCATGTGGGACAGGAAATAGATGTACATGCTGGTGCAGCTGGTCTCCAGATAGTTGTATTTGCGGCCAGGCTGGTCGACAATCTGCCACCACATGCCGGTCTCCTTGTCGGCAGCACGGACAAGCGCCTGGGCGAGGTGGTTGGAAAGCTCGATCAGACGGGCGCGGCAAGCGAAGAACTCCTTGGTGGAAGGCAACAGGTCGCAGACCTCGACGAGAGCCATGGTGAACCAGCCAAGGGCGCGGCCCCAGATATAGGAGGAACAACCGGTCGTCTGGTCCGCCCACGCCATCTGCCTGGTCTCGTTCCAGGCGTGGAACAGCAAGCCGCTACGCGGATCCAGGGTGTGCTCGTAGGTCAGGTTGAACTGGAAAAGCATTTCCCTTGCCGCCGCCTTCAGGTCACCCCAGCGCTTGGCGTACTTGATCAGGAAGGTGCCATACATATACAGTCCATCGAGCCAGACCTGGTCGGTGTAGATCTTCTTGTGCCAGTACCCTCCGCTCGGGGTACGGGGATGGTCCTTGAATTCCTGCCACATATAGTCCATCGCCTTCTTGTAACGCTCGTCATGGGTATAGTCGTACAGGTCGAAGAAGTTCTTGCCAGGAGCAAGCAGATCCCAGCTGTAGGCACTCTGGTCATACCCGGGTACGGTGCCGTCGGGCATCACGAACTGTTCCATCCACTTGGCAACCCAATCCTTCCACTCAGGATGGTGCAGCGTCGTGCTGGTACGCCAGATGAACTCCATGGCGATGCCAAGACGATAGTTGTACTGGTTCAATTCCTTGTCGGCCCTCGCCATCAGCGAAAGAGCCATCTTTTCGGCCAGTTTCTGGTTCTCGGTCATAGTTCCTCCCTCATCGGTCAACTCAATTACAGCACAGTTCCGCCACTTACCGCAATGGAAGCCCGAGCAGGTCACGCAGCGCCCAGTCGGCGGGCCAGAGTGGCGTGTCCTGGAAATGAAAGGTCTTCAGCCCTGCCTTCGCCGCCCCCTCGACGTTCTCCTGCAGGTCGTCGACAAACAGACACTCCTTCGGATCCACGTGCTCCTTCCTGGTAATTGCGAGAAAAAACTCCGGATCGGGTTTGGAGAGGCGCATGTCGCAGGAAAGATAGCAATGGTCCATCAACGAGGAGAGCGGGACCATGGCGTCGATGACCTGCCAGTGATAACGGCAGGTATTCGAACCAAGCAGGAGACGGACATCGCCCCGGGCCTTCAGGTCCCGGATGATGTCGATCACCGGCTGGTTGACCTGCGGGTGGAACATCTCGCAAAACGGGTCGGCGTCCGGGGCGACGTGGAACTTCTCCGCCACGTGGGACCACCACTCCCGCGGCTGGATGATCCCCTCCATGAGCGGCCTGTCGTACCCGCGGAGGTCCTCGAGGAGCGCCTGTGGGTCGATGCCATAGCGGCGCGCGATCGCGCCTCCGACCTGCACGTGGGTGACACACACGCCACCCATATCGAATATCACGCACTTGATTGCCATGGCCTCCACTATAGACCAACCCCAGACAACCCACAATCAGCACAAGGCAAAAATAAATTTTTATTATCTTCAGGATTTATTAATTTTTTGTTACACAAATGTGAAAAATATTCAAAATTTGACAAGCTATTCATTCGGTGCACACAATGTAGAAGTCCGCAAGAACAAGCCTAAAGGAGGCATTATCAATGAGGAAGAAACTGTTGGCTCTGGCCGCACTGGCGGCTGTGCTGGTGGCTCCCGTGCTCGCGCAGGGAGGAAAAGAAAGCGGCACTGCCGCATTGGCAAAGGAGCAGACGCTGGACGTCTACTCGATCATGCCGGAAAAATATGCCACCATCATTTTCGACGCATTCACCAAAGACACGGGCATCAAGGTCAATTTCGTCCGTCTTTCTTCAGGAGAGGCGCTGAGCCGCATCCTTGCGGAAAAGGACAACCCGCAGGTTGACGCCCTTTGGGGCGGACCGTCGGACACCTATGACGCGGGCGTCAAGGAGGGTGTCTTTGCGCAGTATGTGCCGAAAGAGGCCGACAAGATTCCTGCCAACCTTCGTTCCGCCGACGGGTACTGGACAGGTATCGGCATCATCCCGCTCTGCTTTCTGACCAACAACAACTTCCTGCAGAAGAACGAACTCAAAGCCCCCACTTCCTGGCAGGACCTGCTTGACCCCAAGTATACGAAACAGCTGCAGATGGCGGATGCACGGACCAGCGGCACAGCTACCGAGCGCATCTACTCTCTGGTCAAGGTCATGGGCGAGGATGAAGCATTCGCCTACCAGAAAAAACTCAACAAGAGCGTCCAGCTGTATACCAAGAGCGGGGCAGGCGGAGCCATGCCGACCGCTACAGGACAGGCAGCCGGAGGCATCTTCTAT
>CAJMOS010000065.1 GCA_905215015.1 uncultured bacterium
CTGACTTTGTCGGGCTTCTGCAACTGGCTGAAGGCGACCACGTCGAACTCGACGTTCTTGCCGATCGAGCGTACCGCCTGCAGGGCCTGGTTGTAGGATGTGGAAATCTTTTCCAAGGACTCGACGCTGCTCCCGATGCCGATATGCAGGGTGTAATGGGAGAAATCATGCTCGAAAAGCACCTTGCAGCCACGGACGCCTTCCACCATCCGCTCGTGGTCCAGCGGGCTGACACCAGTGATGCAGGCAAACATGCCGCCGTGCAGGTCGAAGACCATGCTGGGCGCCACATGACCCAGATAGGATTCGAGCGCCAGTGGGATTTTGGAGATGAAAAGGCGCCGTTGCTCCTTGTCCATCTGCTGGTAGAACAAAGCATGGAAATCGAAGAGGAACAACGTGCAGACAAGCCGTTCCCCATGGAAATGGAACCGGTCCCGCATGACTTGCCGCAGGGTTTCGGAATCCTCGCTTTTCAAACCCAGCAGAAGCAGATGCAGCGCATGGCGCGCATAGGATTCCTGCATGGACTGCTTGTCGTTGATCAACCGGCCGATGCCCTGCCGGATCCGGGTAAGCTCGTCATTCGAATCCCCCGCCTGAGGGGGAATCATCCGGTTGACCTGCCCGATGGGGCGGTAGAGCCTGGAGGAAAGCAGGAGGGCGATGCAGACGGCGATGAGGGCAAGCAGCAAGATGACTATCCAGATGAGGACGCCGGCATCCATGGCACGGGCAATCTCGCTCTTCGGGACCAAGGCCAGATATTTCCACTCCAGCTCGCCTCCAGAAAAGGAAAACTGGTACCAGGAACCTGTCCGCGTCCCGGACGCATGTCCGAGCCAGTCCTGGACATTGTCCGCATCGACCAACGAGGTATCCGAGCTGTAGAGCAACTGTCCATCCTGCCGGACCAATGCGAAGACAGCCGAACCCCCGAGTGTGGTGTCGACGAAGAGATTCTGAAGAGCCAGCAGGCTCATGTTGCTGACATGGACCACCGTATGGTTGGAGATGCGGGCTGTCGTGACGATTGGAAGCACGGGGAGCCTGGCACCACGCAAGAGCAACATCGTCGCAGGAAGCACGATCTTCTCTCCTCCTCGGGTAAACCGGGTCTCCCAGAACCGCTCATCGTAGTCCTCGTAGGAATTGATCCGGGAAAAGAAGAACGGGGTGTCGTAATGGCCGGCAGGGGTCAGCACAATCCTGTCGCCGGGGATAAAGGCGTACAGGTTCTTCACCACGCTCGGCATGATCAGCTCCTGCTGGTTGAGCAGCCGGTGCAGCCTCCACTGCTGGCTTTTCTCCTCAAGGGTTTTCTCCGCGTCCGGACGGAAATACAGCACCGCGTCCGGTTCCAGGAAAAAAGTGATGCCGAGATTCTGGACGGTAGTGACCTGGGTGTCGATGGTGATGGCGACCGACTGGAAGGCCTCGTTCAGGCGTGAGACAATCTGCGCCCGCCGGTTGCCACGCTGCCTGAGCTGGAATCCGATCAGCACCACTGCGAAAAAGAGAATCAGAAGCAGAAAGGATACAAGGAGGCGGATGAAGAACCTGCTGACATGCAGTGACTGCCTCATACCGCCTCCTCCCTGATCCTATTCTACCTATGGAGAAACCTTATTTGAACAACTCGTTGGCATCATTGTAGATTTTCTCGAGCTTCCTGGCCTTCGCGTCACACTGCTTGATGACGGTATCCCAGTTGTCGATCGGCTCCACACCCATGATGTACTTGTCGTACTGCTGGTCGACGATGTTGGAAAGGTCGTTCAGCAAGTCGGCGGCTTCTTCCGCCTGCTCGGTGGAAAGCGGCGGGTCGATTACCGGCGGCTTGTATGCGGAGTCGTTTGCAATGATGCTCCAATATTCGTCGGAAACCTCATTCCAGTTGCCAAGGGCCTTGTCCAGCTGGAACCAGGTCTTGGTGTTGCAGGTGTACATGGTGAAGTTCAGCTTGGTGATGCCGAGGTCGGCGTAGATGTCATAGTAGGTGACATTGGGATTCTCGGCCTTCATCTTGTCCAGGTAGGACTGCAGGAACTGCGGGTTCCCATCCTTGTCCAGCTCGTAGGAGTAGCCTTCGACGCCATAGTTGGTGACATCGCTGCCTTCCTTGCCATACATCCAGTCGATCAGCTTGATGCAGGTCTTGATGTTCTTGCCGGAGGCATTGATGGCAAAGAAGCGGTCGGCAAGATCCTTCGTATAGGAAATCGCCCTTCTCTGGCCGAACTCGTTGGCAGGAATCGGGATGATCTGCAGGGTACCGTTCTCCTGGCCGGGAACCTTGCGCAGACTCAGGGTGTAGGTCTGGCCGAAACCGGAATTGTCGATGTACATCAGCGCCTTTCCGGAGGAGAGCTTGCTGTCCATCTGTTCCTTCGTAGTGGTGGCGAAATCAGGATCCAGCACACCCTTGGTGTAGGCCTTGTTCAGCCAGCGGAGGACCGCCTTGAACTCCTGGGTGGCAGGACCGTAGACATACCCACCCTTGTCATAATCATAGTACAGGCCGTTGGAACCGTAGCCGCTGCCAAGGAAGTAGCTCAAGGTCTTCATCAGCTGCTTGGTGCCCTTGCGGCCGGTGATGCCGATGGTGCCCGGATTCTGCTTCTGCAGCTCGGCTACCGTGTCGATCACCTCGTCCCAGGTCTGCGGGACAGGCAGGTTCGCCTTCTTCAGCAGGTCGGTCCTCATGACCGGTCCGAACCCGTTGGCGGTCTCCTCCCGCTGGACGACCGGGAATGCATACAGCTCGCCGCCGACCAGGTATTTCTTCATGTCCGGGAACTGCTGCCAGAACTTGTAGAAGTTCGGCATGTCCTTTTCATTGACATACTGCATCAACGGCTCAAAGATGCCGGTGTTCGCGTAGGTGGGGATATCGCTGGCACGGATGTATCCGATATCAGGCCAGTTGTTCGTGGCAAGCAACACGCTCTTCTTCTCATCGAAGCTGGAATACGGGATGATCTCGTAGTCAAGCTTGACGTTGGTCCGCTTGAAGATTTCCTGCTGGGCAGGTCCGTAGTTCTTGCACGGCTGGTTCGGGTGGTCCATCATCATGACCCTGATGGTCACCGGACTAGGACTGAGTTTTCCCGAGGCATCCTGGGCCACGCTCTCCGTCTGGGCGGCAGGCGCCGCCTCCTTGCTTCCCTGTGCGAACACGGGGACCGACAGCAACATGCTGGCGCCTAACGCGACCAGCGTCGCTTTCATAGAAGTTCTCATCGCTTCCTCCTTTGAGAATCGTTCATATCATCAACCCTTCACCGCACCGACGAGCACACCTTTGGTGAAGTGCCTTTGCAGGAACGGGTAGACACACAAGATGGGGACCATGGAGATGATGATCACCGCGTATTTGTAGTTCGTGGCGATGATCGAGACGGAGCCCTGGATATCGCCGAACTCGTCAGCCATATCGCCGGCGATGACGATGTCGCGCATGATGACCTGCACCGGATACTTGTCCTGGCTGTTCAGGTAGAGCATGGCGGGGAAAAAGGAGTTCCAGTGGCTGACCGCGTAGAAAAGCGTCATGGTCGCAAGAATCGGCTTGGAGAGCGGCATGATGATCTTTCCCAGAATCTGCATGTCGTTCGCCCCATCCAGGTAGGCGCTTTCCGTCAGGGAAATGGGAATCGCCTCGAAGCTGGTCCGCATGACGATCATGTTGTAGGTGCTGATTGCCGGCGGCAGGACGATGGCCCACATGGTGTTGATCATGTGCAGGTTCATGATGACCAAATACAGCGGAATCATGCCACCGCTGACGAACATGGTCAGCGTGATGAAGACCGTAATCGGGCGCCTGCCATACAGGTCCTTGCGGGAAAGCGGATAGGCGCACATGGCCGTCATCATCACGTTGATCAGGGTACCGACCACCGTGTAGAGGATGGTATTGCGGTATGCCGTCCAGATCTTTTCGTTTTGGAAAACGATCTTGTATGCGGCGAAATTGATTCCCTTCGGGAGGAATTTCACGTCTCCCAGATTGATATGGGTCGCGCTGGAAATCGAGACGATCGCGATGTACCACATCGGATACAGGGTGATGAAGGCAAGCAACACCAGAAAGGTGGTATTGAAGATGTCAAACAGGAAATTTCCGTTTCTGCGCTTCAACAGGTTATTCATGGCACACCTCACCACAGGCTCGTTTCAGAGAGTTTCTTCGAAATCGTGTTCGCCATGAGCAGCAGCACGATGCCGACAACCGACTGGAAAAGCCCGACCGCGGTCGCGTAGCTGAAGCTGTTGCCCAGGATGCCGCGCCGGTAGACATAGGTGGAGATGATGTCGGCAGTCTCGTAGGTGGAACCGTTGTAGAGCAACAGGACCTTCTCGTAGCCCAGATTCATCATCCTTCCCAAATTCATGATCAGCATGGTGGAGATGACCGGAAGGATCGCCGGAATCGTCACATGCCAGATCCGCTGCAGCCGCGAGGCTCCGTCAATCGTCGCGGCGTCCAGCACCTCCTGGTCGATGCCGGTCAGGGCCGCCAGGTAGATGATGCTGGTCCATCCGGCAGTCTGCCAGATTTCGCTGATGATGTAGATCGTGCGGAAATACTGCGGGTACATGAGGAACTGGACCGTATCATGCCCGAAAGCACGGACGATCTGGTTGACAAGGCCGTCGCTGGCAAGCACATTGACCAGCATGCCGCAGACCACCACCGTGGAGATGAAATGGGGCAGATAGGTGATCGACTGGATGACCCGTTTGAATTTCATATTGGTGACTTCATTCAACAGTACGGCGATGATCACCGGCATCGGGAAGCCGAAAAGGATATTGTAGAAGGAAAGCAGGAAGGTATTGCGCACCACCTTCCAGAAATAGGGGTCGGCGATGAACTTCTTGAAGTACTTCAGCCCGGCCCAAGGGCTGTGGATGATACCCTTGACGATGTTGTAGTTCTTGAACGCTACGATGACACCGTACATCGGCGCATATTTGAAAACAACATAATAGATGACGGGCAACAGCAGAATCAGATACAGATACTTGCACCGTTTGACCTGCTTCCACGCATACCCTTTGGAGTGTTGCGACATACAAACCACCTTTTCGCGTTCTGCACAAATTATCTTTGGCCCCTATCGGCAAGCTGTAAACAGACAAGTTTCTCCTTTTTGACTCATTTCTCCCCTTTCCGGGTCTCATCAATTTTGTGGTTTTGCGAAGATGAAAAGAAAAACAGATGCGGAAACCTGCAAATCACGTGGCCAATTGACAACTATTGGAAAAGAATGCAAAAAACAGGGAAAACCTGGTTATCCAGTTTTCCCCTCACCAGAACGGCATCTATCACAACACGTCAATCGACGTAGCGTGCTTTCCGAACACCCCTCTGACCAGGTCCCCGCGTTTGGCGAAAGGAACCGTCCCGTTGATGGTCACGGGAAGATAGTTCCCTGTGGTTCCCGTCCAGACGCCGTTCTTGCGTGTCTCCAGGATTGCCTCTGCCGCTTTCCCTGTCTGCCGCTCGCGGTAGGCCTCGTACAGCTCGTCAGCTAGCGTCCTGAGGATTTTCGCCCGCTCGTCACGCACAGCCTCGGGAACCCGGTCCCTTGCCTTTTCCAACGGAGTGTCAGGTCTGGGAGAGAAGGGAAACACATGCATCATCGAGAAGCCTTCCTTCCGGAAGAAGTCATAGCTTTCCTGAAACTCCGCATCCCCTTCCGCGGGCAGCCCGGTAATCACGTCGGCGGCGATGAAGGGGTCGTCCTTCAGCTTGCGCACCCGGTCCAGCACATAGCGGACATGGTCCATGTCGTCAAAGCGGTTGACCCGGGCCAGCACTTTCCTGCTCGCGCTCTGGATGGGGATATGGAAATGGGGCTGCATCCGGCAATCGCTGAACGTGTCCAGCAACCGGTCATCCACGTGGTCGGGTTCCATCGACGAGAGGCGAAGGCGCATGTCCGGCCCCAATGCGGAGAGAAGCGCCTCGACCAGGGCCCCCAACCCTTTTCCGCCATGGTCGTACATGGTCAGGTTGACCCCGGTCAGCATAATCTCATGGAAACCCTGTTTTTCGATGGCGAGAGCGCGGCGTACCGCTTCCTCGACGGGGAGGTCGACGGCCTTGCCCCGAGCCACATGGACACGGCAGTAGGCGCAGGAGTTGTCGCAACCATCCTGGACCTTCAGATACGCCCTGCTATGGTAGATGAACTCGTTGGCATCGAACGCGAAGGGTTCCCTTTCCCCTCCATGATAGCCTCGTAGGGCATCAACCATGCTCTTTCCTTCATCAAGTTCCCCTTCCAGGTATTCGGGAAGCTTGAGGAGGCTCGCCTTCTTGTCCAGGGAGAACACCACGACATCACCACCGAGAGCCTCGATTTCCTCCTGGTTCAGCTGGGCGTAGCAACCGGTCACCGCGACCGGCGAGATCTCGGCGAAGTGGCGGATCATGCGCCGGCATTTCTGCTCCGCCTTGCTGGTCACCGTACAGGTGTTGACCACGTACAGGTCGGCACGGCGGGTGTCGTCCACCACCGTCCATCCGCGCTTCGAGAAGGCGTCCGCCACAGACTCGCTTTCCGCCTGGTTCAAACGGCAACCGAGCGTATAGACACAAACCGTACTCACAATTGCTCCTGGCTCTTCAAATCCTTCATGATTTTCTCGACCGACTGATGGAAGGACTGGCGCATCTCCCGCGTGTAGGGATTGTACCGCTGCAGGTCGTAGAACAGCTGCAGGGGATCGTGGCATGTCTGTTCCTCGACGGCCCGCAGGGCCAAGAACCCAGTCGTCGCAATCGGTGTGTCCCGCAAGTCCATTCCATCCAGCACACGCCCGACCAAGTGGGTGATACCTTGGCTCCAGGCAGCCTGCCGGTCATGCTCGTCACAGGTCATGCGGATGACCCTGAGGCCCCATCCTTGGAAAAGGCGGCTCCACTTGGAGACTTCCACCACCGGGGCGGACAGCGGACAGATGATCATAGGGAGTCCCTTCACCCCGTTCTTTCCGCTGTCAGGGCCGAACATCGGATGGGTTGCGATCAGGCTACACTTGTTGGCAAGGCGCTTCTGCATGATATCCGCGGGATACAGCTTCACCGAACAGGTGTCCATCACCAACGCGCCCGGCTTGATCTTGTCCTTGATCCGCTCGACGACCTCGCTGAAGCTACTGATGGCGACACAGAGGAAGATCACGTCACAGGAAAGCACCTCTTCCTCGCTGACAGCCTTCACCCCTTCGATCGGGTCCTTGGGATGGCGGGAATACCCGTACACTTCCAGTTTGTGCTCGCTGAGCACCCGGGCCCAAAAAGCCCCGAACCTACCTAATCCATAGACTCCTACACGCATGCGACCATTCTACATGGAAGGGGTTTAGGGGTTCAACACTCAGAACAGGGAAGTCCGGGCCTTCCGCATCGCATCCTGCAGGCTCTTGGCAATCGTCCTGTCTCCATCGGCGTTGTCCAGCACGTAGTATCGGAGCGCGTTCCATCCAGCCTTGTCCTTCAATGCGGGATTCGCCCCCCGCGCAAGGAGCAGATCGACCACGGTGGCGTCGCTGTTGGTGGCCGCGGCGCACATCAAGGGAGTCGCCCCCTTCTGGTCCCGGCCATCGATTTCCGCCCCTCTGTCCAAGAGCAGGAGGACACCATCGGCGTTCCCCGCCTGCGCCGCATAGTGCAGGGCACTCATCCCTTCTGCATCCTTCGCATGCATATCGACACCTTTGGAGAGCAATAAAGCCATCGATTCAGAGGAACTTTGCGCGCTAGCGACCATCAAAGGAGTGATTCCCTCGGAGTCCGGCGCATTGGGATCGACGCCGTGGTCCAACAGGAACTCAAGCTCCTTGGCCGGACAACCGTAGGACGCAGCGTACAACAAGGCATTGCCTCCGCTGTTGTCGACCATGCGCCAATCGGTTCCCTGCTCGTCGAGCCACCGAAAGGTCAAGAGGTCGCCGCCCAAGGCGGCATAGAGGGCCATGCCGGCCCCTTCGTTGTCCCTGGCCTGAAGATCCGCTCCGTTTTGCACCAGCATGGAGAGCACATCGCAGGACTCGAACAGAAGCGCGTCCATCAGGATGGTGCGGCCATCCTTGTCGCTCTCGTTCACGTCGCAACCAGCTTCAATCAGGGTACCGACCGCTGGGGCGGGAAGGGAACTGGCGACGGCGGTGCGCAAGACACTCATGCCATCCATATCCCGCAGGCGGATATCGGACCCGAAATCCAGCAAGGTACGGAGGGCATCCCCGCTCCAATCGGAGGTCGCCGCAACCAAGAGCGCGCTCTGCCCTTGCTTGTTGACCCGCTTCACATCCACCGGATAGGAGAAGAGCAGTTTCAGCATCACCTCGTAGTTGGGGTTCATCGTGCTGAGCATCAGTGCGTCGTTGCCTTGTCCGTCCACCTGGTCGCTCCTGCAGCCGCTGCGGGAAAGGACGTCCAGGACTGCCGGATTGGAGTTGCCGAGCGCTGCACAGAGAAATGCGTTCATCCCCTCGCTTGTGGTTGCCCGCACGTCCGCGCCCCGGTCCACCAGCATCTGGATGGCCTCTGTGTCGGGATTGCTGCCGGCGGCGAAAATCAGCGGGGTGTACCCCTCTTTGTCCCGCTGGTTGACCCGCAGCCCCCCGTCGACCAGATAGCCCAGCGTCTCCGGCTTTCCCCAAAGGGCGGCCCTGTGAAGCAAGGTCATCCCCCGCTGGTCCCTGGTTTTCAGGAAAAGGCCCGCTGCGCGGAGCAACTGGATTTTCCCAATCGGGTCGACATCGCTCAGCGCAGCGTAGGAAAGGGCGTCCAATCCCGTTCCGTCCCCAGCCTTGGGGTCGGCGCCCCGCTCCAAGAACAAGGAAACGACGTCGCACCCAACCGGATAATAGCAAGCCGCCGTCAAGGGACGCATGCCGTCGGCAAAAGGCTCGTCGATCGAGGCCAAGGAGGAAAGCAACGGTTCCACCTCGTTCCGGGATGCTCCCTTCTCCAACATCTGAAGCAGGGGTTCCTCCACCGCCGTTCCATCGGACAACTGGGGATACTCGTCGAGACGGACCACATAGGTGACCGCACCAGCCGGGAAAAGGCCGGCCAGCAGAAGCAATCCGGTAAGGAGAACGCGCCGCAACAACCGCATGATGTTCCATCCTACCCGCCCGTCGCCACTTACGCAATCGCAAACGGGTCTGGATTTTTCCTTGGTTGCCAGCTTGCCCTGTATTTTCCAACTTGTTGTTTCGTGCTAGGATAGTTGCAGAAAAGCGAAACTTATACCTTATCGAAGGAGATGTACATAATGACTTTCGCAGAAACCATGATTGCAAAAGCAGTAGCCGCGCACAAGCGCCTGGTGCTGCCTGAGGGAACCGAGCCGAGAACCTTGCAGGCCGCCCGCAAGATCGTCGACCAGAAGATCGCTTCCAGCGTCACGCTGGTCGGTAACGTCGAGCAGGTCAAGGCCGCCGCCAAGGCCATCGGCGTCGATGTCTCCGACATGCAGATTGTCGACCCGGCCACCAGTCCCGACCTGGACAGGTACGCCAACGAGTATTACGAGCTCCGCAAGAAGAAGGGCATGACCCCGGAGCAGGCCCACAAGGACATCCAGGATATCCTCCGCTGGGGCGCCATGATGGTTCGCCTCGGTGACGGGGACGCCATGGTGAGCGGTGCCGAGAGCACCACTGCCGACCTTCTGAGAGCCGCCTTCACCATCATCAAGTGCAAGCCGGGTGTCCAGTACGCATCCTCCTGCTTCGTCATGGTGACCGACAAGACCCAGTATGGCGCCAACGGTTCCTTCATTTTCGGTGATTGCGCCACCATCCCCAACCCCACCAGCGAACAGCTGGTCGATATCGCCGAGCAGTCCGCCCAGTCCTGCCGCACCTTCCTGGGAGTCGAGCCGGTCGTCAGCCTGCTCTCCTACTCCACCAAAGGTTCCGCAAAGGGCGAACTGGTCGAGAAGGTCTCCAATGCCGTCAAGATGCTGAACGAGAAGGATCCCGGCCTGCTTGCCGATGGCGAGCTCCAGCTGGATGCCTCCATCGTTCCTTCCGTCGCCGCCAAGAAGGCGCCGGGCAGCAAGGTCGCAGGCCATGCCAACACGCTGATCTTCCCGGACCTCCAGGCCGGCAACATCGGCTACAAGCTGGTCCAGAGACTCGCTGGAGCCGAGGCCTACGGCCCGATCCTCCAGGGTTTCGCCAAGCCGGTCAGCGACCTGTCCCGCGGTTGCTCGGTCGACGACATCGTCGTCACCAGCGCCACCACGCTGGCACAGGCTGCCTCCAACTAAGGCAGGAAAGCCAACTAATTTCGGGGTGGACACGGTCCACCCCTTTTTTGTCCGTCTGTTCCCTTCTTTTGAAAAAGGATACACTCCTTACCCATGAGACCCCATGAAGTGGACGTGCTGGACTCCTCACGTTCCAAATCCAGCATCATCTGGGCACTTGCCTGGCCAGCCATTCTCGAGCAAGTGCTGCAGGTGATGGTCAACTACGTGGACTCGGCCATGGTCGGAAGACTTGGCGCCGAAGCCACCGCCTCGATTTCCCTGAACATCTCCACCATCTGGTTGGTCAACGGTTTCATGAACTCTATCGCCATCGGCTTCGCGATCCTGATGGCCCATGCCATCGGTAGCCGTCACATCGACCGCGCCGAGCATGTAATCAGGCAGGCCGTCCAGACCGAAGCCATCCTCGGCCTGTTGCAGACGGTTCTGGTCTCCCTGATTTCGTTAGCGCTCCCAACTTGGATGGGGGCAGACCCCTCCATCCGCCAAAGCAGCACGGACTATCTGTTCTTCATCGCCCTCGGATATCTGTCCATCCAGCTGATGATTGGCGTCTCCACCCTGCTCAGGTTAAGCGGCGATACCGGAACCCCCCTGCTGCTCAACGGGTTGAACAATGTCCTGAATATCGTTTTCAACCTCTTTTTCATCTTCGATGAGTTCCATCTGGGCAACCATACGGTCCATGGTCTCGGCTTTGGCGTCGCGGGAGCGGCCATGGCGACCAGTCTTGCCGCCACCATCACCACCGTCCTGCTTTTCTTCGCCATCTCCCAGAAGTCCCGGCATGTGCATCTTGCCTGGAGGGCAAGCTGGCGCATCGACCCCCATCTGGAAAAGCAAGGCTTCCGGCTTTCGGTCCCCATCATCTTCGAACGCTGCACCCTCAGCCTCGGGCAGATTGTGCTGACCGCCATGGTCACCGGGCTGGGCATCACCGCCCTTGCGGCCCACTATTTGGCCAACACCGCGGAACAATTGAGCTTCCTGCCCCCTTCGGGCTTCGCCACCGCGGCCACCACGCTGGTAGCCCAATCCCTTGGGGCCGGCAGACCAGATCTGGCCAAAGACTATGCGGACACCTGTATCAAGCGGGGTTTCGGACTCATGCTCTGCATGGCGACACTGATGTTCATGTTCGCCCCAAGGCTGCTCTCGCTTTTCTCCACCGACCTCGCCGTAATCACCTTAGGCGCGTTCGTCCTGCGGATCGAGGCATTCGGAGATCCCGGGTTGTCGATGCAGCAGCTGGTCAGCGGCGTGCTCAGAGGAGCCGGGGACACGAGGATGCCGTTCCTGATCAGCTTCCTTGGCATGTGGGTTGTCAGGCTTCCGCTTGCCTGGTGTCTGATTCATTTCCTCCATCTTGGGCTGGAAGCTGTCTGGATTGCAATGATGACCGACTTGGCCATCCGCGGGATAGTCTCGTTCATCTATTACCGGAAGGGGCGTTGGATGCACGTCCTGCATATGCAGCCGCAATCCTGACCAGCTCGTCCCACGACAACTCCTCGGCCCGGCGGGACGGGTCGAGGCCGCTCTCCGCGAGCACAGCGTCGACCCCGTCGCGAAGCAGGACCGCCCCGCACGTTCCGCGCAGCAGATTGTTCTTGATCGTCTTGCGCCTTTGGGCGAACAGGTCGTGCATCATCACGATGAAATCCCCTTTCAAGGACGGTGGCACACGACCCTCCCTGCGCTTCTCCAAAAGCAGGACGGAGCTCTTTACATTGGGCTCGGGGTAGAAACTGCCCGGCTTGATGTCAAACAGGCTCTTCACGTCGTAATCCATCTGGCAAAGGATCGAGATGGTGGACCAGTCGTCGCTGCCAGGCGTGGCGGTAATCCGTTGGACCACCTCCTTCTGCAAGGTGAAGACCATCCTCTCGGGGCGCCAGACCCCTTCCATGATGTTGCCGAGGATGACGGATCCGACATTGTAGGGAAGATTGCCGCAAATCCGCTCCGGGATGTCGGTACGTAGACCCATCGTCTTCAATGCGTCTCCCTCGACCAGCTCGAAACCGCTCTCGTCGACGAAGGCGCTCTCACGCAGCACCCGGCAAAAACCGTGGTCGATCTCGAAGGCGGTAACCCTTCCGCCCTTCTGGAGCAGCAACGTGGTGATGGAGCCAAGCCCAGGCCCGATCTCCCAGACCCTCATGCCGTCCTCGACCTGAAGCGCGTCAACGATCTTCTCGCGAATGGACGTGGAAATCAGGAAGTTCTGCCCGAAGCGCTTGCACATGGCCATGTCCTGCGCTTTCAGGACCATCTTGATCGCCTGAGGGGAATCGTACCCGAATTTCCAACTCATACCGCCTGCTCCTTGCCCGTCTGAGATGCCTCACAGCATATCCGAGGAGGAAAAGAGCGGTCAACAAGAGGGACACCGCCTGTGGCACATGGGAAGGCGCTATTGAGAGGAAAGATAACGAGGCACAAGCGGAAAGCAACGAGAAAAGCAGTTTCGTGACCTTTTCCAGCAACCACCCTGCCCCGGGCATACGGCACAGGGCGAGAAACGAAAGGTGCCAGGCTGCCAGGACAAGCAACGATGCAGGAAAACTCACGACGAGCGCTCCGAAGTTCGCCTGTCCCATGGCGGAGACCGTCACCGATAGCGTCGCCAAGACCACCAACGCTCCGCTTGCCTCCATGGCCAGAAAAGGATGCATTCCATGGGTGCAGGCGGGGGCGAGCAACAAGGCGGCGCAGGCCAGGTAGCTCAACGGAAACCCCAGGCTGGAGAGGTGGTAGGGAGCGAGAAGCAGCTGCAGGATCAACGAGGCCATAAGGGAAACCGAGGCCCGGTCAGCCCGTCCCCGAAAAAGCAGGAGCGACACATGGAAAAACAACGCCCGTACAAGGGAGGGTTTCGGCCCCACCAACAGGACAAAACAACACGAAGATATTGCTCCACATAAACTACCGATTACGGATGAAAATATCTTTGTACAAACAAACACAACCCCCATGGAGACCGCTCCCAGATGCATGCCGCTCAGCGCGAGAACATGACTGCAGCCGCTCTGCAAGGCCAGTTCCTTCAGCGGGAAGGATCGAGAATCGTTTCTGCCCAACAGCAGCATGCGCGCAAGAGTCCGCGCCGAAGGCCGAAGAGCAGCCTTCCCGAGCATGTCCTCCAGCCACAGCGCCCACCGGAACCGAGTCCAACCGAGCGTGCCCAGGGAAAGCACCTGCCAGTCACTGCACTGGAAAAAACCGTCTTCCTTCCACCTGCCCCAAAGCTGGATGGCGCTTCCCGCAGGAATCATCCGTCCACAGGGGATCAGCGTCTGGGCGGAGCCTGAGCTTGTGACGGCGGTCCCGTAAGGATCCATGCACAAGGACAGGTGCAGACGGACAAACTGGCTACCGGCCTCGGTCAGCGCCGAGTCGTCATCCAGTACTCCGACAATCGAGGAAACCTGCCACGCGGGTAGCCCCAGATGAAGGGTGTTCCTTCCCGATGCCCAGCAAAGGCAAAGGAGCAGGAAAGCGCCGAGAACCAGGCAGGGATGCCAGATTCTTGGAAAGGCCAGACATGCGCACATCAGCCCCAGGCAAATCCCCCACAATGGAACCTGGAAGGAAAGGACCGTCAGGGTGAGGGCAGCGCAGAGGAAAAGCAGAAGCAAGCTGGAATGCAACGGTTGCCGCATACCCTACTAAACCGTCTTTTCCCCTCATTTCGTTCACGAGAAAATCCAACTTTGGAAGGGTCGCACCCTTTTCGCCTCCTCGGGCAAAACCATCGGGACCTGGTCAAGCGCCGGCCCCAGACGGTCGCAGAGCTGTTTCTCGCGCCCGGTTTTTCCGGATTTCTGGAGCACATACTCGCGAAAACGCTTGCCGCCATAGGCCAGATAGTACCGCTTTAGGTGTTCCTTCCACCAAATGGCGTCAGGAGGATCCTCGTGCGTGGCGATTTCCTTTCCCAGCGCCACAAGGGTCCGGTCCAACTGTCTTGCGGCCAAGACGCGCTTTTTCCATTGTTCCCGAGAGGAACGCTGGTCCAAGGCATGGAACTTCTCGTCCCAGAGCTCGGCGATGACACGCGCCTGTTCCCCGGCGGTGATAGCGCTGTAGGGGTGGGTCTGTCCGCCTTCGGTGATCTGCCAACAGAGAAGACGGGGAAGTTCGCTTTCCTGGTTGCAAGCGGACTGCACGTCGACACGCACATGCCAGCTCCGGGCAATCTCCCGGCAGGTACCCAACGGGGTCCCCTCGCGAAGGGTGACGATGCCAATCGCATCCCCGTTTTCCGTAAAATACAGAGCGTCCAGACGAGGCTGGTAGCTTTGCAGCTGCAGGCATGCATGTACCAAGGGGGCATTTTCTCCCCGCAAGGAAATCAGGCTCCGCCAAAGAAGCATCCGTGTCGTATCTATGTCCCGCCTCCCTTTACATACATTGTAATTCATTTCCCAACAAGAACAAGAAGCCACCCCCGCGCCCACAAGAAAAACCCATGGGAAAACATGCGGACCACACAAACGCAACCATCGTCGACCTCGCGCGAACGGGAATCGCATTCCCTTTGCAAGGCTAGATGCTGTTCCGATGTTTCCCTCTCTGCTAGAATGGAGCCATGCAGACAATCCGTATCGCAAAAGGCAAGGAGAAACAGCTCCTACGCCATCACCCATGGGTCTTTTCCAAAGCATTCGACCCAACTGGACTGGACGACGGCGTCGTCCGGGTCGAGGCATTTGACGGCTCCTTCATCGCATGGGGCTTGTATGACTCGAAAAGCCACATCCCCCTCCACCTGCTCTCATGGAAGGAGAACGAGACAATCGACGACACTTGGTGGCGAAGCCGCATCAGGGAAAGCGTCTTCAGGCGCAAGCGTTACCTGACCGGCAACGACCGTCAGGACACCACCTTCCGCCTGATTTTCGGCGAGGCGGACATGCTGCCTGGCTTGGTCGCCGACGTCTACGGAACCATGATCCGCCTGATCGTCAGCAGCCATATGGCCTGGGAGCGAAAAGATATCGCGGTGACCACGTTGGCTGGGCTTTTACATCCATCGTTGATCGTGGTGACTACCGACAGCAACTACACCAGTGTGGAGGCGATTCCGAAAAGCGCTCTTTTCTGGAAAGAAGGGGCCTATTTCACCCCGGAGGCCAAGCTGGAGGCAGTGCGGTTCAGGGAGTCAGGGCTCTTCTACGAAATCATTCCCGGCATGGGGCAAAAGAGCGGTTTCTACTGCGACCAGCGGGAAAACCGCAAGGCGATCGAGCGCTACGCGCAGGGAGCGACCATGCTGGACGCCTTCTGCTACACCGGCGGCTTCACCCTCCACGCATTGAAGGCCGGAGCAAGCCACGTGGACATGATGGACGCCAGCGAGGACGCCTTGCACCAGGCCTTGGTCCACATCCATATCAATCAAGACCAGCAGACCATCCCTTCCGACAGCCGCGGGAAGGTGACCACCACCTGTTGCAACGTGTTCGAGCAGATGCGCTCCATCAAGGAGGACTATTACGACCTGATGGTGCTCGATCCACCAAAGCTTGCCAAAACGAAGAGCCAGGCCGAAACAGCCAGCAGGGCATACAAGGACCTGAACCGGTTGGCGATGGCGAAGATCAAAAATGGCGGCATCATCGCCACATTCAGCTGTTCCGGCGCTATCGACCGCGAGACGTTCCGCATGATCCTCGCCTGGGCGGCCATGGATGCCGGCGTGGAGCTGCAGATCCTCGACACCCTGGGAGCGGGGGACGACCACCCAGTCCGCATCTCGTTTCCCGAATCGGAGTACCTGAAGGGCTATATCGTCCGGGTAATCAAATAAGGAGGAACTGGTCAGGAAGCCTTCGGCGAAGGTGTCGAATCGTCGTTATCGTCATCCGATGCGAAGGCGCCCGTGTAGTTCGCGACCATCTGCACAGCGCCCAGCGCCTCGGTGACCGCCACGTTCAGATCCTCGACCTCCTCGCCATCACCGCTGGAGAGGGCGCGTAGCCGCATGCCATAGTCATCCATTGTCTTCACTCCGGAGCCGACAGGAAAGGAGAGTGCCTGCGGCATCGTCCCTTCCTTGTTGAACCGACAACGATGGAATACCGCCTCTCCGGTCTTTGCCCGCGAGGCGCACTGGGCGAAAAGCCGGCAAATCAGGGGCCGGGCCGGATAGACCTGGCAATGATAAGGAGTCGACGGGTCGTACAAGGGACAGTGGTCCAGACCGACCTGCTGCACCTTGTCGATCAGGCTGAGATTTTTGGAAACCAAGAGCAGATAAGCCGCGACCATGCGTGCCTCGCTGGTGGTGATATCGGGAAGGAAGCGCTCGCAACAAGTTCCGCATCCGAAAGCGCAGTGCACGTTGTTCTCATCACAGAACACAGC
>CAJMOS010000066.1 GCA_905215015.1 uncultured bacterium
GGAGATGTTCTCCTCATACGGCTTCGTGCCCATCGACACGCCGGTGTTGGAATACACCGAGGTATTGCTCGGCAAAGGTGGCGGCGAAACCGACAAGCAGATCTTCCATTTCAAGGACAATGGCGAGCGGGAGGTCGCCATGCGCTTCGACCTGACCGTGCCATTCGCCCGTTTCATGGCGGCCCATCTGAACGAACTGCCCCTTCCCTTCAAGCGCTTCCATATCGACAAGGTATGGCGTGGCGAGAACCCGCAGAAGGGACGCTTCCGCGAGTTCACCCAATGCGACTTCGATATCGTCGGCGTCGACAACGCCGAAGCCGATTTCGAAATCCTGTCGATAATGGACTCCTCCTTCTCCATGCTCGGCATCCGGGGCTATACCTTCCACATCGCGCACCGCGGACTGTTCAACGCATTCCTCTCCCATCTTGGCGTCGAGGAGAAGGCGGTAGAGATCCTGCGCGAGGTTGACAAGCTGCGAAAGGTCGGCGCCGCCTCCGTCAAGGAGAGCCTGACCGAAATCACCTCGGACGCGGACAAGGCCGAGGCGGTGATGCGCTTCATCACCAAAGACGACCGGCAGGAAACGTTTTTGGAGACACTGGGGCGGCTTGCCGCGCTTGCCGGCGGGGAAAACGAGCATACCGCCCGCATGCGGAAAATCTACGGATATCTGGAAAGCGCCCATATCGATGGCCACTTCGTCTACGACCCGTCGATCACCCGCGGCCTGGACTATTACACGGGAATCGTCTATGAGACCTTCCTGGATGGGCTGGACCAGTTCGGCTCGGTCTGCAGTGGCGGCCGTTACAACAATCTTGCCAGCCTCTACACCAAGCAGGAACTGCCTGGCGTCGGATCCTCGATTGGCCTGGACCGCCTGATGGCGGCTTTGGGCGAGCTGGACAGCAACATGCTGGGCGACAGCAGGGCTGCCGACGTGCTGGTCATGGTGATGGACGAAGGGCTCAGGCCTTGGTACAACGAGCTCGCGACAAAAATGCGCGGCGCGGGGCTCCATGTCGACTTGTATCTCCCCGAGGGAAAGAAGATGGGGGCGCAGTTCAAGTACGCGGAGCTCCAGCATATTCCCTTCGCCCTCACCTGCGGCAGCAACGAGCATGACGCGGGCAAGGTGACACTGAAAGACCTCCGGAGCCGGGAGACCAGGCAGATGGTCACCCTGGACGAGGCGGTCAAGACCATCAAGGAAGGCTTGGCGTAATGGATTTCAAGAGCCTTCCCGTTTGGCAGCATCGTCAGGAAATCCTTGATGGCCTCGCGGGCCATCAGGTGATTGTCGTCGAAAGCCCGACAGGCAGCGGCAAGACCACCCAGCTTCCCCTGATCCTCAAGGATGCCGGGTATGCCGATGCCCTGTCGATCGGCATCACGCAGCCCAGACGCATCGCGACGTTGAGCGTCTGCGACTTCATCAAGCGGCAGCTCGGCGACCAAGAGGGTTCCTACGTCGGCTACAAGATGCGCTTTTCCGACACGACGACTCCCTCCACCCGCGTCAAGATCATGACCGACGGCATCCTTCTGCAGGAGCTGAAGGCAGATCCGCTCCTGAAATCCTACAGCGTGATTGTCGTCGACGAAGCGCACGAGCGGTCCCTGAACATCGATTTCATCCTCGGCTTGCTGAAAGGCGTGCTTTCCCAGCGCGAGGACTTCAAGGTGATCATCAGCTCCGCCACCATCAACACCAAGGCCTTCTCCCATTTCTTCGACGACTGCCCGGTGGTCAGCATCCAGAGCCAGGTCTACCCGGTCAAGATCTTCTACCAGCCGGTCAATCCCTTCGACACGGAGAAGATGAACGAAACGATCTGGAGGATCGTCAAGAGCCGCAAGGGCAAGGGGGATATCCTGATTTTCCAGCCCGGCGAGTTCGATATCACCCGTACCGTCTCCAACCTGCTTGAGCATGACCCGAACGAGGAGCTGGTCATCTACCCGCTCTATGCCCGGCTCAGCAAGGAGCAGCAGGAGGCTGTCTTCACCCCCACTCCTGCCGGCAAGACCAAGGTGGTCGTCGCGACCAATATCGCCGAGACCTCAATCACCATCGACGGCATCACCACCGTCATCGACTCCGGCATCGCCAAGATCAATTTCTACAACCAGAAGAACTTCACCAGCGCGCTGGAGCCCCTTCCCATTTCCAAGAGCAGCGCCGAGCAGCGCAAGGGACGGGCAGGCCGCACCAGGGCAGGCGTCTGCTACCGCCTGTACGGGGAAAAGGATTTCGAGAGCCGTTTCTCTTTCACCACCGAGGAAATCCTCCGCACCGACCTGAGCGAGGTGGTGCTCCGGATGAGCGACTTGGGAATCTACGATTACGAACACTTTCCCTTCATCACCCGTCCGAAAAACAGCGCGGTCCAGAGCGCCGAGGCGACGCTCCGCTTCATCGGCGCGATCGACGCGACCCGCCATCTGACCAATGTGGGGGAGCTGATGTGCAAGTTCCCGTTGCTCCCCCGTCATTCACGGGTGATTGTCGAGAGCCTGCTCCGCTACCCTGACGTCCTGGAGCAAGTCTTGGTCGCCGTCGCATTCCTTTCCTGCAAGACGCCTTTCCTGTTCCCCCCGGACGAGGAAGAACAGGCCCGCGCCGCCCAGAGATCGTTCAGCGACGCGAAATATGGGGATTTCGTCACGTTCCTGCATGTCTACGAACGGTATCTGAAGGCCGGGGATACCATGGAAAAGAAACAGGCGTTCTGCCATCAGTATTACCTGGACTACCAATGCATGCAGGAGATTGTCCATGTGACCGAGCAACTGGGGGACATCTGCGGGGAAATCGGCTTCCCTCTTTCCCACTCGGGCACTCCGAAGGAATACCTGATCTGCATCGCCAGCGGGCTGTCCCAGTACATCTGCATCAAGAGTGAACGGAACGTCTACCAGTCGCTGACCGCAGGCCAGATCTTCATCCATCCGGGTTCCGCGTATTTCCGCATTCTTCCGAAGTTCATCATCGCCGGCGAAATCGTCGAGACCAGCCGCATGTATGCACGCTCGGTCAGTCCTTTGGAGGAATCGTGGCTGGACGAGATCCAGCCCGGGCTTGCCAAGCAGTTGACCGCCATGGTCCGCGGCAAGAAGGACGACGACGCCTATTACCAGGATGGCACGAGAAAGGCCCACATGCCGGTCGAAGGGGACTACCGCAAGGGCAACGAAGTCATGACCATCTACCGCCACAAGTTCGAGACGGTCAGTACGAGCGGCAAGAAGAGCATGCAGCTGGTGGTCATCCCTGCCGGAGAGCTTCCCTATCTCGCCCAACAGCACAAGAAGGCCACCAAGCGGGCAAAGAACTTCCCCGCGACCCTCCAGGTCGGAGCATATTATGTCGAATACCCGAGCAAGTTCTATACCTTGCTCGACCTGGACGGAAAGCTTCCGCTCCACTCGGTCATCAACGATTCTGTGCCGAAGGGAACCTTCACTATCGACCAGGCGGAAGCGCTGGTGGCCAAGCTCGGCTGCCTGCTTCAGTTTGTCAAGAACTACAAGGACCGCAAGGTGCTCTGCTTCATCCAGCTCGAGGGCAGCGGGGACTCCTTCCGCTTCACCCAGAGCAGGGATTTCGGAGAGGCGCTGGACACCTCCCTCTTCTACCTGGGCGAACTGATCGACAGGCTGACGGATCGAGGAGACGCAGCCACCATCCGTATCGCCAAGAAGGCACAGCAACGGCTGTTGAAGCTGGCAGACTGATGTCTTGAGCCGCCCCGCGAGGGGCGGTTCTGTGTTTCAGGCGTACTGCTGGATGACCAAATGCTGGATCAGCGTTTCCGCCAGCGGCATCAGCAGGCAGGATCCTTGCTTCTCCGGGATGACGAAACGGACCTTGCCGTCCACCTTCTTCTTGTCATGGGCGATATGCTCGCGGAATTCCAGCCACTCGCCCCGTCCGATGCGGTAACCGGTGTCGTAGCCGTAGAGCTTGAAGAGCTTGATGCCACTTTCGGCGAAACCTTTGTCGCAGACGCCCGTCTCCATGCCGGCTTCCAGGGCCTTGCAGGTCCCCCAGGCGACGCACTCGCCGTGGCTGAAGGTGCCGAAATGGCTGATCGACTCCAGCGCATGGCCGAACGTATGGCCCAGGTTCAGCATCTGCCGGATTCCCTTCGTCTCGGTCGGGTCCTGTTCCAGATAGAAGCGCTTGACGGCCAGGGAAAGCTCCAGCATGGTCTCCACGACTTGCTGGTCGCGCTTCAGGATCTCGGTGCGGTGCGCCAACAGGAACTTGTACAACTCGGTATCGGGGCTGAGCAGGGCATGCTTCAGGATCTCCCCCATGCCGTTGTGGTATTCCTTGTCGGGCAACGTACGGAGCGTGTCGGTGCAGACCAGCACCTCGTCGGCAGGATAGAAGCTGCCAATCAGGTTCTTGTTGCCTTGGAAGTCGATGGCGGTCTTGCCTCCAAGGGTTGCGTCGCACATGCACAAGAGCGTGGTGGGCACCAAGGTCAGATGGCAACCGCGCATGTACAGCGACGCGGCCAGGGCAGCCATGTCGCAGACCACTCCCCCTCCGAAGCCGATAAAACGGCTGTCACGCGCCATTCCATAATCGGCGGCGCTGCCCATGATCCTCAGCAGGCTGTTGATGTTTTTGTTCGTCTCGCCGCTTTCCAGCACGATATTGTTCGGCGGAAGTTGCTTGAAGAACTTGGCGGTATGGGTGTCGAACACCCACATCACGTTACGCCCATATTCCCCAAGGTGTTGGGAAAGATCCTGCAACCCCCGCGCGATCAGGACGGTGGTCGTTTTTCCCCCGGCCAGCGTCGTTTTCCAAAGTTCGTCCATAGCTCCTTATTTTTTACCAGTTTACGCCATCTGTTACAAGCGAAGGCTCCGTGTCCTTGCTTATTTTGCCGTTATTGGGTACATATTCAGAGCAGGTATCTATGGCCTATTTCGATAACGCAGCAACAACTAGGATCAGTGACGCCGCCCTCGACGCCTATAACCGCGCCTCCACCACTTGGTGGGGGAATCCTTCGTCCCTCCACAAGGAGGGACTGAAAGCAAGAAAGAGGCTGGAGGAAGACCGTTCGGAAATCGCCCGGCTGTTGCATGTGGCGCCATCCACGCTCACCTTCACAAGCTGCGCCACGGAAAGCGACGCCATCATTCTGGAAAGCTATCTTTGGGCCCAGCAGCCTGGGGATATCGTCATCCCGGCCATCGAGCATAGCGCCGTCACCGGTTACGCCAGGCTCCTGAAGCGATTGGGATGGAATGTCATCACCGTCGACGCCCCTGGCGGCTTTCTGGACCCGAAGGAAATCGCAGGCGTGCTGACCGAGCGGACGAGACTGGTCTGCTGCATGCTGGTCAACAACGTGGTCGGCACCATCCAGCCGGTGAAGGAAATCGTCCAGGTGGTCCGGAAGCAGGAGCGACAGATCGGACGCAGGATCCATGTCCACACCGACGCCACCCAGGCGCTGGGGAAAATCCCCATGGACCTGGTTGGGCTCGGCGTCGATAGCGCCGCCTTCAGCGCCCACAAGCTCCACGGTCCCAAGGGTGTCGGGCTTCTGTACAACAGGGACGCCGGCATCATCGCCCTGAGCCGTGGCGGCGAACAGGAAAAGGCGCTCAGGCCGGGGACGGAGAACCTGCCTGGCATCGAGGCGATGACGGTCGCCATCGCCGACGCGGTGGAGAACCTGGAAAGCCACGCCGCCACCTATCGGGCCTTGAACGCGATTGTCAGGCAACGTCTCGCATCCTGCCCGCATATCCGGTTCGTGACCCCCGAGGAGCACTCCTCGCCGGCCATTCTCACGATCAGCAACGACAAGCTTCCGAGCGAAGTGCTGACCCGGATGCTCTACGACAGGGACTACTGCGTTTCCTCGGGATCCGCCTGCTCCAACAATGCCAAGGGCCACCAGGGATCGATCCTGATGGCGATGCGGCAGGATTCCTCCACCGCCAAAGGGGCGATCCGGATTTCGTTTGGAACCGACAATACCACGGAGGAGGTGGAAGGCCTCTGTGACACGCTTCTCTCCATCCTGGGAGGTGCATGATGGACAACTACACGTCAGTACTCGTCCGTATGGGCGAGATTTCCCTGAAAGGGCTGAACCGCGGCTTCTTCGAGAAGCGGCTCAAGCAGAACATCAAGAGCAAGCTGAAACCCTACCATAGCGAGGAACACAAGCAGAAGGGACGCCTGTACTTCGACATCACCAACGAGTGCCCCGAAGACATCATGGATATGGCCTTCCGCACCACCTTCGGCGTGGTCGGCTACTCCAAATGCCTTTCCTGCGAGAAGGACTGGGATGCGATCGTCGAGACCGCCAGGAAGGTGATCGCCCAACCTCCGTTCGACGCCGGGACGGGAACCTTCAAGGTCGAGGCGAGACGGGCCGACAAGCTCTTCCCGATGCTCAGCTACGACATCGAGAGCAAGCTCGGTGGCGTCGTGCTTTCCACCTACCCGGAGATGAAGGTGGATGTCCATCATCCCCAGCTCAGGCTCTTTTGCGAGATCCGCGACAGAGCCTATGTGTACGCATCTCCGCAACCGGGCCCGGACGGGCTTCCCTGCACCACGGCGGGCAAGGCGATGCTGCTGCTTTCCGGCGGCATCGACAGTCCTGTCGCCTGCTACAAGATGGCGGGCCGCGGCCTGAAGATGGAAGCGGTGTATTTCCATGCCTACCCGTATACCAGCCAGGAAGCGCTGGACAAGGTGAAGAAGCTCGCAAGCATCCTCGCCCCATACAACCAGGGCATGCGGCTCCATGTCGTGTCGTTCACCGAACAGCAACTCTGGATCAGGGACCACGCGCCCGAGGACGAGACCACGCTGATGTTCCGGGCGGCGATGATGAAGGTGGGCAACATGCTTGCCGAGAAAGAAGACGCGTCTGCCATCGTCACCGGCGAGGCCCTCAGCCAGGTGGCCAGCCAGACGCTGGACTCCATGTCCTTCTCTGACAGCATGAGCGACCGGCTGGTCCTCAGGCCATTGGTAGGCATGTCCAAGGGAGAGATCATGGACCTTGCCAAGAAGATCGGCACCTACGAGACCTCGATTCTCCCGTACGAGGACTGTTGCGTGGTCTTCAGCCCGAAGCATCCGTTGGTGCACCCGGACAAGCAGACCGTGACCCGGCATTTCGTCGACCTGCAGATGGACGGGCTGCTCCAGAAAGCAGTCCAGGAGACCATCGCCATCGATTTCAACGTACACGGTACGGAACTGAAGGAAGCAGAAACGTGAGACTCGGCCTGGATGTGGGATCGACCACGATGAAATGCGTCCTGCTCGACGAGCAGGGCAATTTGCTTTTCTCCCATTACCAACGACACTACTCCCAGATTCCCGAGACGGCATTGAGCCTGCTCGAGAAGATGAAGCCGTTGTTGCGGGACCGGAAATGCTCCATCTCCATTTCCGGATCGGCGGGCATGGGGATGGCCCAGAACCTGCATCTGCCCTTCGTGCAGGAGGTCTACGCAACCCGTACCGCCGTCCTGAAATACCTGCCAGGCAGCAATGTCGTCATCGAGCTTGGCGGCGAGGACGCGAAAATCCTGTTCCTTGACGGAAACCTGGAAGTCCGCATGAACGGCACCTGCGCCGGCGGGACAGGCAGCTTCATCGACCAGATGGCGAGCCTGCTCGGACTGAAGAGCGACCAGCTCGACGACCTGGCCAAGGAGGCGACCCAGACCTACACGATCGCCAGCCGCTGCGGCGTCTTCGCCAAGACCGATGTCCAGCCCTTGGTCAACCAAGGCGCGAAAAAAAGCGACATCATCGTCTCGATCTTTCAGGCGGTGGTCAACCAGACGATCGGCGGTCTCGCACAAGGACGTCCAATCAAGGGCAACGTCGTCTACCTCGGCGGTCCCCTCACCTTCCTCAGCCAGCTGAGGGCTTGTTTCGACAAGACCCTCCACACCCATGGGCTCTGTCCGGAGAACTCCCTGTACTACGTCGCCTTGGGCACTGCCCTCGCTCCGGGAGCGGGAGAGACTGATTACCAAACCTTGCGGAACGAGCTGGCCAACTATACCAACAAGGGGACCTATACCTCCTTGGAGCCACTGTTCAAGGACGAATCCGAACTGAGGGCGTTCCAGGAGCGGCATGCCAAGGCGAAGCTGCCCACACGGGATATCGAGGCCTATGAGGGAGACGCGTTTGTCGGCATCGATTCCGGTTCGACCACCATCAAGAGCTGTCTGGTCGACCCCGAGGGGAATCTGCTCTACAGCCGTTACGAGAACAACAATGGAAATCCCGTCGAGGCGGTCCGCCAGTTCCTGATCGACGTGCAGAGCAAGTATCCCAAGGTCCGCCTGCAGAAGGGTTGCAGTACCGGCTACGGCGAGGCGTTGATCAAGAACGGCTTCAACCTGGAATACTCCATCGTCGAGACGATCGCCCATTTCATCGCGGCACGCACCTTCATGCCGGACGTCGATTTCATCATCGATATCGGCGGGCAGGATATCAAATGCTTCAAGATCCGCGACGGCGCGGTGGACGACATCTTCCTGAACGAGGCATGCTCCTCCGGTTGCGGGTCTTTCCTGCAGACATTCAGCAACGCGCTCGGCTACAGTACGGGCGAAGCTGCCCGGCTGGCCTTGCAGTCGACCCGTCCGGTCGACTTGGGAAGCCGGTGCACCGTCTTCATGAACAGCCAGGTCAAGCAGGCGCAGAAGGATGGCGCCCAGGTCTCCGACATTTTCGCCGGTCTTGCCATCAGCGTCGTCAAGAACGCGCTGTACAAGGTGATCCGTTCCACCGACGCCACCACCCTCGGCCGCCATATCGTCGTCCAAGGCGGAACCTTCCTGAACGACGCGGTGCTCCGCGCATTCGAGCAGGAGTTGCAGACCGAAGTGGTCCGTGTCGACCAGGCAGGGCTGATGGGCGCCTATGGCTGCGCCCTCTACGCGATGAGACAGCACCGGAAAACTCCGAAGGAACGGACGATGCTGAACCTGGAACAGCTGCGAAGCTTCGTCCACAGGACGAGAACCATGCAGTGCAAGGGTTGCACCAACCATTGCCAGCTGACCGTCAACACCTTTGATGGAGGCAGACGGATGGTCAGCGGCAACAAGTGCGAGCGCATGACCAACCCTGCCGTCTTCATCGAGGACCCGACGGTGCTCGACATCATGGCTTTCAAGGAAACATACATGGAGCACTTCCAGCCGCAGGAGGGAAAGCGCGGGGAGATCGGCATACCGATGGTGCTGGGCAACTGGGAGTTCCTTCCCTTCTGGCATACGTTCTTCACCTCCCTCGGCTACAAGGTGCTGGTCAGCAAACAGTCCAGCCGGCAGACGTATCTGGATGGTCAGGCGACGATTCCCAGCGATACGATCTGCTATCCTGCCAAGCTGGTCCATGGGCACATCGAGGAAATGGTCCAGGCAGGCATCAAGACGATTTTCTATCCCTGTTCCTCGTACAACGTCGACGAGCGCAAGGGGGACAACCATTTCAACTGTCCGATTGTCGCCTACTACCCGCAGGTGATCCAGCACAACATCCCGGCCCTGAGCGAGGGCCACGTACGGTTCCTCGACCCCTTCGTCTCCCTTGGCGACGAGGCCTACTTCCCCAAACGGATGAGCGTCATCCTGAAGGATTTGGGAACGTTCACCATGAAGGAAATCCGTGAGGCATCAGGCAAGGCCTACCAGGCCTACCGGGATTACCAGAAGGCGGTGCAGAACCAGGCGGCAAAGATCATTACCCTGGCGCGCCAGAGGCACATGCCGGTCCTTGTTGTGGTAGGACGCCCCTACCACAACGACCCGGAAGTCAACCATGGCATCGACAGGCTGATGCTGCAGCTCGGATGCGCCGTGGTCAGCGAGGATTCCCTCGCTCCGCTGATGGGCTACGAGAAACGCGGGGTCCTCAACCAGTGGACCTTCCATGCCCGCATGTACGATGCCGCCAGATACACGCTGGACAAGAACGACATGCAGGTGGTCCAGCTGGTCAGTTTCGGATGCGGCCTGGACGCAGTGACCACCGACGAGGTGCGTGCCATCCTGAAGCAGAAGGACAAGATCTACACCCAGATCAAGATCGACGAGATCACCAATCTGGGAGCGGTCCGCATCAGGCTCCGCAGCCTGCTCTCGGCCGTCGAGGAGAAAAACAACCAATGAGCCAACCGTTTACCAAGGAGATGCGCAAGGACTACACGCTCCTCGCCCCTGACATGCTTCCCATCCACTTCGCGCTCGAGCGGGAGATTTTCGCCAACCACGGCTACCATACCGAGGTGCTCGACAACCGGGGTCCGAATGTGATCCGAGAGGGACTGCGCTACGTGAACAACGACATCTGCTATCCGGCCCAGCTGGTCATCGGACAGTTCATCGACGCCTTGAAGAGCGGCAGGTGGGACACCCACAAGGTAGCGCTGCTGATCACCCAGACCGGAGGTGGCTGCCGGGCCTCGAACTACCTGTTCCTTCTGAAGAAGGCGCTGACAGCATGCGGCTTCGACTATATCCCGGTCATCAGCCTGAACTTCAAGGGGATGGACGAGAACCCAGGCTTCAAGCTGACCCCTCTGATGGTGGCGCAGGCCTATGCCGCCGCGGTCTACGGCGACCTGATCATGACCATCGCAAACCAGACCCGCCCCTACGAGACCCACAAGGGGGACACCGACGCATTGATCCAGCGCTGGGTCAAGATCATGGGCGCGAAATTCAAGTCCAACCACGGCTATTTCGGCAAACACATGGATGCGAACTTCAAGCAGATTGTCGACGAGTTCGCCGCCATCCCGGTCAAACGAGTGCCGAAGATCAAGGTCGGCATCGTCGGAGAGATCTACATGAAGTACTCCGACCTGGGCAACAACCAGCTGCAGAAATTCCTCGAGGATAATGGCTGCGAGGTGATGATTCCCAATGTCATGAACTTCTTCTACTACGGTTTCGACAACGCCAGGCTCGACCGCAAATACTACGGACACCTCTTCCTGCAGAGCGTCATCACCCAACGTGTCCTGAAATTCTTCTATAAAGGCGAGAAAAAGATGATCGACGCCATCAAGAGACATGACTGCTACGTCGCGCCCGCCCCGTATCTCAAGGAAAAGGAATATGACAGGGATCTCTTGGATTACGGAGTCAAGATGGGCGAGGGATGGCTGCTCACGGCAGAGATGATGGAGCTCGTCCACCTGGGGTATTCCAACATCATCTGCACCCAGCCGTTCGGCTGTCTGCCCAACCACATCGTCGCCAAGGGCATGGTCCATGCGGTGCGCGAGCGGGTGCCCGACGCCAATATCGTCCCGATCGACTACGACCCGTCGGCCAGCCATGTGAACCAGGAGAACCGGATCAAGCTGATGCTGGCGATCGCCAAAGAACGGCTGGATGCGAAAAACCAATAAATTCCTACACGAATTTTGAGTCCTTTGGGATAGTTTAGAGGAAAAAGAACCAGCAATTTCACTACAGGACCCTCTCATTTATGAGAAATATGTTAGAATTTTGTTAATACATTATGAGGAGGTCTCATGTGAAAAAGCTTGTGAGCTTAGCTCTCATCATTTCTGTCGGGCTTGGACTTTTCGCCAATGGTGGCGCGGAACAGGCATCATCCGGAAAGCTTGTGGAACACTTCAGTGGCAGTTACCTGATGGGGACCGGGTCTGCTACGGGAAATTACTATGCCTTTGGCTCCGCTCTCAGCACGGTTGTCAACCAGGCCACGGGGGCGAACCTGACCGTCAACGCCACCGGCGGCTCCACCGAGAACGCCCGCCTTGTCGGTAGCGGAGACAACGAGTTCGCGATGATCCAGAGCGATGTCTACAGCTACGCCCTGCATGGCATCGAGCTCTTCAACGGCAAGCCCATCACCAACCTGTACGCGATTACCGCGTGCTATCCCGAGATGGTCCAGATGGTCGTCTCCAAGAAGAGCGGCATCAAGAGCGTCGCCGACATGCGGGGCAAGAACATCTGTGTCGGCGCGGTCGGAAGTGGATATGAGGTCGCGGCACGGCAGATCCTTGGCGCCTACGGCATGACCTATGACGATATCAACGAGACCTTCGCCGACCAGGCTACCGCGAAGAACGGAATCCAGGACGGCACCTTCGACGCCATGTTCCTCTGCTCCGGCTTCCCCAATGGAAACGTCATGGAGCTCTCCCTGAACAAGAACATCGACGTCTTGTCCATTGACGACGAGCATATGCGGATCCTGCTTGCCAAGTATCCTTACTACGCCAAGTTTGAAACGCCGAGTGACGACTACAATGTCGGTCATGCGATCACCTCTGTCGCGGTCAAGTGCATGCTGATTGTCAACGAGAAGTTCTCCGACCAAGCCATCTACGAACTCACCAAGGCCATCTACGAGCACCTCGGTGAGATCCAGGCAATCAACGCCAAGGCGAAGTACATGAGCATCGACTCCGCCCTCAACGGCATTCCCGCAAACCTGCATCCGGGCGCGCGCAAATATTACGAGGAACAGGGTCTTGCGATTCCTGATTTCCTGAAGTAACCATCTTTTCGGACAGGCAGGAGTTCCTCAGGGATTCCTGCCTTTTCAGACAGCAATAGGAACATGCACATGTCAAACAAGCCTGCAACGGAACCAATCGACCTTACGGCGATTGACCGTGAATCCAAGTATAAGATTTTCTCCCCACAGGGGGACAAGGTCATTTCCGTCATCCTGACGGTTTTCGCGCTTTTCCAGCTGTATGCGTCGATTTCCAACAAGGTGCCGCTCCAGATTCTCCGCTATACGCACCTGGGATTCGCCATCAGTCTCGCTTTCCTGCTCTACCCCGCGACCAAGCATGCGGACAGACACGCACTTCCCTGGTACGACTGCCTGTTCGCATTCCTGTTCGTCTGCGTGGTCGGCTACTTCATCGTGAATTACAAGCCCCTGCAGTTCCGTGCCGGGGCGTACACCATGGTGGATACCGTCATGGCGGGCCTGGGCATCGCCCTGGTGCTGCTTGCCTGCTGGCGCGTCGTCGGTCCGCCAATCGTCATCATCGCGTCCTGTTTCTTCCTCTATGGGATGGTGGGCAAGTACATGGGCGGATTCCTGCGGCACCGCGGGTTCGCGCTGAAGCGGATCATCACCCATTTGTTCATCACCACCGAGGGCGTCATCGGCAACCCCCTCGGGGTCTGTTCGACCTACATCTTCCTGTTCATCCTTTTTGGCGCCTTCCTCGAAAAGACCAAGATCGGCCAGTTTTTCATCGACCTGGCCAACTCTCTGGCGGGATGGGCCGCCGGAGGTCCTGCGAAGGTGGCGGTCCTTTCCAGCGCGCTGCAAGGTACGGTCAGCGGATCCTCCGTCTCCAACACGGTCTCCACCGGCACCTTCACCATTCCTTTGATGAAGAGCCTCGGCTACGAGCCGGAATTCGCCGGTGCGGTCGAAGCCGCTGCCTCTACCGGCGGGCAGATCATGCCGCCGGTCATGGGAAGCGCGGCTTTCCTGATCAGTGATGCCTGCGGCATCCCTTACCGCCAGCTGATCCTGGTGGCGATCATCCCTGCCTCGCTCTATTTCATCGGCATCTGGATCAGTGTCCATCTCGAGGCGAAACGGCTTGGGTTGAAGGGAACTCCACGGGAGCAACTGCCGAGATTGCTTCCATTGCTGCGGGCCAAAGGGCATCTGATTCTTCCGCTTGCATGCATCATCTACTTCATGCTCAGCGGCCTGACCATCACCCGCAGCGCACTGTACGGCTGTCTCATCTGCCTGATTGTCCCGTACCTGCGCAAGAACACCAGGGTCCCCTTCTTTCAGATATTCAAGGCCCTGCCCCAGGCCGGCCGAAGCGTCATCAGCGTCGCCACCGCGTGTTCCACCGCAGGCATCATCATCGGCATGGTCACCCTGACCGGCCTCGGACAGCGGATTGGAGCCGGTATCTTCAATCTGGTCGGCAACAACGTCTTCCTTGCCTTGGTCTGCGCCATGTTCACCAGCTTGATTCTGGGAATGGGTGTCTCCACCACCAGCAACTATCTGATCACCAGCACGATTGCGGCTCCCATCCTGATTCGTGCCGGCATCCCGATGCTGGCCGCGCACATGTTCTGCTTCTACTTCGGCATTGTCGCCGACATCACCCCACCCGTCGCCCTAGCCGCATACGCTGGTAGCGCCATCGCGGGAGGCAACGCCTTCAAGACAGGCGTCAACGCGACCAAGCTCGCCATCGCCGCATTCCTGATTCCCTACATGTTCGCCATGAATCCGAAGATGATCATGATTGGCGGTACCTTCCTCGAGGCACTGCCCATGGTGGTCACCGCCATCATCGGACTGATAGGAATCGGCGCCGGTTTCATCGGCTATCTCAACGGACCGGTGAAACCGCTTCTGAGATGTGTCTCCATCGCCGGAGGGTTGGCGCTGGTAGTCCCAGGCACCAAGACCGACATCATCGGCATCGTTCTGATTGCCATCGTCATGGTCCTTACCCAGCTTTCCAATGCAATCGACGGGAAGAGACATCGAGAGCAGCAACCGGCAAGCTGACCAAGCAAAAGGGGCTGTAACAAAAGTCGGATGACGACTTGAATCGCAGCCCCTTTCTCATGCTACCGGCCGCTTCGGTTGCGACGCCGGTAGAACCGCTCTCCCAGCCGGTTGCAGAAAGCCTCATCAAGGAAATCGATATCCGCTTGGGAAAGGTCCCGTTCAGGAACCAACAGGGTGCTTCTTCCATCCAGGTAGACGAGGAACAGTCCCGAGATATGGAAGACTGCCGCAAGGCGTGCCATCTGTACATTCCCATGGGCCTTTAGTGAAGGAATCGACCAGGCAAGCGAATGAGTCGTCGCCACCAGACGCATGCAAGCTCCCACGGGATTTCCGTCCTGCCGCAAACTCCTGCGGATCTGCCGCTCCACCCCACCGGCCATGACCAGCGCCCATACCAGATAGGCTCCTGCGATGCAGAATGCCACCGGGTTCGGGGTACCCAGGCCATATGCGCCGGCAAGGGCATAGATGACCGTGAATCCGAGGACGATGGCGAGAATCTGGAAAGGACGATGATAACGGATCAGCAGCGCGTAATACATGGCTTTCCGAAAGTCCCCCACGCCCGGAGTGACCTGCATGGTCCGCTGTTCCATCACATTCCCTCCCTGCAAAGAAAATGGCGGACCTGCGCCCGCCATCCAATGCATTCCCGTCACTTGACCAGGATATGCATCTTTTCCTTGATTTCGGCAAGGTTCTGGTTGCCGATCTCGTTGCACCGCTTGTTGCCCTTGGCAAGGATATCCTTCACCTCGTCAAGGTGCTGCTCGTAGTAGGCCCTTCGCTCGCGCATCGGGTCAAGCATACTGTTGAGCACCGCGTTCAGCCGTTTCTTGCAGGCGACACAGCCAAGCTCTCCTTTCTTGCACTGCTCGGAGATGTCGGGGCTCTCCGCCTTGTTGAAGACGCAATGATACTTGAAGACATTGCAGATTTCCGGATGTCCGGCATCATGCAGGTGGATCTTCGCGGGGTCGGTGACCGCCACCTTCACCTTGTTCCAGATTTCTTCCGACGTGTCTGACAGATAGAGGGCGTTGCCAAGGCTTTTGCCCATCTTCGCGTTTCCGTCAAGACCGCTCAGTCTTCCGGTAGAAGAGATCTTCGCCTCCGGCTCGACAATGGAGGTACCGTAGAGAGCGTTGAACTTGCGCACGATCTTGCGGGCCAGCTCGATATGGGGCAGCTGGTCCTCGCCGACGGGAACGAGATGCGCGTTGCAGAAGGTGATGTCGGCCGTCTGGCTGACCGGATAGCCGAGAAATCCATAGGAAAGGTCGGTATAGCCGTAGTTCTTCGCCTCGGTCTTGATGGTCGGATTGTGGCGCAGCTGGTTGCAGCTGACAATCATCGAGTAGAAGATGGTCAGCTCGGCGATGCTGGGAATCTGGCTTTGCTGGAAGATCGTGACCTTGTCGGGATCGAGACCGACGGAAAGGTTGTCGATCGTCACGTCGAGAATCGACTGCTTGATCAGCTCGGGCTTCTCGAAATGGGTGGTCAGCGCCTGCACGTCGGCGACCTCGATGATCTCGTCGTACGCGTCCTGCAGCTCAGCCCTCGTTTTCAGGGAACCGACGTAGTGGCCCAGATGGAGACGTCCGGTCGGCCGGTCACCTGTCAGGATACGTTTTTTCGTGTTTCCATCCATTTCATTTCCCCTTCTTTCCCGTCGCGACATTTCCGCTCGGACTATGATGGTCGGTACAGTACCAGCCGCTTCCCTTGAACTCGACTGCGGCAGCAGTAAATACCCGCCTGACCTCCTCCGCTCACCCCCTTTTTCCCCTCCGACTTTCTCCCTTTCAGAGAGAGAAAA
>CAJMOS010000067.1 GCA_905215015.1 uncultured bacterium
CAGATGCTCTGGCATGTCCTGATGCCGATGAGCAAGCCTGCCATCTCCACCATCATCCTCTTTAACTTCATCGCCCATTGGAACGACTACTTCTGGCCGCTGGTCATGACCAACCGGGATGCCGTGCGTCCGCTGACCCTTGCGGTAAAGAGCCTGTACGACTCCGAAGGCATCACCAACTGGAACATCGTGATGGCGGGAAACATGTTCCTCGTCTTTCCGATTCTGCTCATCTATGCGGTTTCAAATAGACACATTATCTCCGCTTTTGCGTATACTGGAATAAAGTAGGCTACATCATGAAACAAAAACTCATCATTCTCTCCGCGGACGCAATGGTCACGGAAGATCTTCCCTTGCTGAGAACATTGCCGAATTACAAGAAGTACTTGGCCGGAGGAGTGGAGTGCGATCATATCAAGACCATCTATCCGACCATCACCTATCCTGTGCACACCTCTGTGGTGACGGGATGCTACCCGGACAAGCACGGTATCTACGGAAACTTGGATTTCACCGTCGGACTGCACGCTCAGCCGTGGGCGTGGGACCACAGGCACGTCAGGCGTCCCGACATTTTCGACATGGCCAAGAAAGCGGGATGCACCACCGCCGCGGTCTTCTGGCCGGTGACCGGCAACCACGAGCATATCGACTGGCTGTGCGACGAGTACTGGCCCCAGGGGCCTGAGGATACGGTCCATGAGGCGTTCAAGAGGATGGGCTCCTCGCCCGAGGTACTCTCGATCATCGACCGGTATGAGCCGATTCTGACCAACCGGATCCATCCGGGTTGCGATGAGTTCCTGATCCATGTCGCTGCTGATATCATCACGCGGTTCCAGCCTGATTTGCTGGCGATTCATCCCGCCAATATCGACGCATACCGCCATCATACGGGTGTCTTCACTCCCCAGGTGGACGCTGGTGTCATCGAGACGGACCGCTACATCGGCATCATCATGGACGCGGTGGAGCGGGCAGGACTTCTGGAGTCGACCAACCTCTGCCTGATCAGCGACCACGGACAAATCGACGTGGTACGCAACCTCTGCCTGAACGTGAAGCTGGTGCAGGCGGGGCTGATCCGGCTGGACGAAAGAGGGGAGATCAAGGACTGGGACGCTTATGTCCTCAGCGGCGGCGCTTCCGCCCTTGTCTACCTGAAGGATCCCGCGGACAAGCGGGTCTGGCAGAAGACGAAGGATCTGCTTGACGGCCTGTGCGCCGAGGGTGTCTACGGCGTCAGCCGCGTCTTCACGGAGGAGGAGTCGCGGAGGGAGGAGCACCTTGGCGGTGATTTCTCCTTTGTGCTGGAAACCGACGGCTATACCTCCTTCGCCGACAACTGGCTGCCCCCCTTGGTGCGTTCCTTCGACACGAGCGATTATCGGACCGGGCACGCCACCCATGGCTATCTGCCGGACAAGGGACCCCAGCCGGTCTTCCTTGCCAAGGGGCCCGCGTTCAGGCAAGGGTACCGGACCGGCGTCCATCCGATCGTCGACGAGGCTCCCACCTTCGCCAAGGCGTTGGGATTCGAGATGCCCGACGACATCGACGGAAAGGCGATGGACGAATTGCTCAGGTAGGCGGTCCTATGCGTACGGTTCTTTTGGGAAAAAGCGACCGCCCGGTGGTGCTCCTGACCACGGGGATCGTCTACATGCAGACGAGTTACTGGTGCGAGGCCGCAAGCCAGCCACTGCACCTGTCGGTGATGAGGCCGCGGAGCCATTTCCCCTATGACGACAAGGTGAGCGACTACCCCTGCCTGGTGTTTCTGGCAGGGGGCTCCTTCCGCGAGGTTGCCTGCGATGTCTGGCTGCCCGAACTGCTGTATTATGTCCGCCACGGTTTTGTCGTGGCGAGCGTAGAGTACGGGACAACCTTCAAGACCAAGTTCCCGGCGCAGATGGAACAGATTTCCTGTGCCATCCGCTATATCCGGACCAATGCCAAGGCGCTGCACGTCAAGAGTGACCAAATCGCCATCATGGGCGAATCGGCCGGCGGTTATTTCAGCGTGCTGGCCGGACTGACCGGAGAGTCGGAGCGCTATAGGAACGGGCTCTACGACCAGTATCCGAGCGGCGTCCGCTGCGCGGTGGGGCTTTACCCGGTGACCAACGTGCAGACGTTGGGGTTCGACCCGGAGAAGCAGGAGATTCCGTATGACGCTTTCTCCTATCCTGTGTTGGCCAAGTCGGTAGACCCGGAAGTCTCCAAACCGATCCTTCTCCTCCATGGTACCGGCGACAGCCAGGTTGCTCCCAGCCAATCCGAGGAGCTGTACGCTGCGTTGCAGAAGGCCGGGGTGCCCTCCGACCTGGTGCTGGTCGAGGGCGCGGACCACGCGGACCACCCGTTCTTCCAGGACTCTGTGAAACAGCTGGTTTTGGACTTCCTCGTCTCCCATATCTGACTTACAGTCCCCACGAGGCTCCTCCGGTCGGGGCAATCACCCAGTCGGAGGCGCTGTTGGTGTCTGTCTCTCCAAGACGCTGCATGCTCCTGGTCGAGGTGCTGTGGGTGGAGTCGACGGCGAGGGAGGGAGAATCGCTTTCCCATCCGCCTAGGTTGACAAGCCGTTCGATGGCTTCTTGGGTGGAACTGGTCCCCCAGCCTCCATACAGGTCGCTCTGCCGGTTGCTGTAGACCAGGGCGTCCAGCACCTTCGCGCTCGCAGAGGGGTCGCTCAATAGGACGACACATCCGTTGTTGGCACCCAGCCCCTCAAGGCTGGAGTGGTAGGAAAGTCGCTCGTTGCCGGTCTGGAACTGGATGACGATGCGGGTTCCAGGCCAGAGGTACTCGTCGGGAAGGACGCACCGGTCGTTTTCCCATCCAGGGGGGCCGTCCGCTACCGTCAACCCGCTAAGGGAGCCGGGTTTGACGCACAGGAGCTCGACCCGGTCAGGCTGGCTTTTGGTCCCTTTGGTGGTACACTCGCTGATCAGCAGGGTGGCTGGATGCTCGTTCTTTCCCCAGAGGGGAATGGTGAAGTTGCAGCTGTTGCCCCGTTCATCCTTGACCCGCCCATTCAGTACGGTGGTCCGGTCCAGGGGAAGCGGCTTCTGAAAGGATACGTGCAGCTCGTTTCCCTCGACTGCCAGACTGGTGATGGCGATGGGGCTCTCCGCGCTCGAGCCGCTCCGGGAAAGTGGTTCGTCGAATACCAGCCGCGCCCTATCGGAAGTCGTCATGTCCGCCGAGACGAGGGAGGGGGCGTGCAGGTCCCCTAGGTTGGTAAGGGTGGTTTGCGGGTTGCAACCGGCCAAAAAGATCAGAAAGGTGGCAAAAAAGGAATGTCTCATACCCTACCATACGGCCTTTTCCCCCATTCTTGTCGGTTGACCGCGTTGAAGCCAATCCATACACTGGACGAAGCGGAGATTCGATATGGCGAAATTGTGGCAGAAAAACTATTCGCTGGACACGCTGATGGAGAAATTCACCGTCGGCAGTGATTATCTTCTCGACCAGCATCTGGTCATCAGTGACGCGCTTGCCTCCATGGCGCACATGAAAGGCCTGGTGAAAATCGGGTTGCTGACCCACGAGGAAGGGGAGAAGCTGATGGAGGGGCTCCGCGAGGTGATCAAGCTTCGCCAGAAGCATGACTTCCCGATCCAGAGGAGCGACGAGGACTGCCATACGGCGATCGAGAACTTCCTGACCGAGCGCTACGGCGACGTCGGCAAGAAGATCCATACCGGCCGTAGCCGCAACGACCAGGTGCAGGTGGCCTTGCGCCTATGGATGCGCGACTATGCGCTGCGTCTTGCCGGAGAGACGCTTTCCTTCGCCAAGGAACTTCTTGCGTTCGCCAAACGCTACGAGTTCACGCCGATGCCGGGACGCACCCACATGCAGATCGCCATGCCTTCTTCGGTGGGTACCTGGGCCGCCAGCTTCGCCGAGGAGCTGGTTGACGAGACGGGGCTGTTGCTCGATCTGGAAGGCCTTTTGGACCACAGCCCGCTGGGTGCGGCCGCAAGCTACGGCGTCCCGCTTCCGCTGGACCGCGCCTACACGGCAGGCCTGTTGGGGTTCAAGGGCCCGCAACGCAATGTCCTCTACTCGGTGGATAGCCGGGGAAAGTTCGAGGGGATGTTGCTTGACCACTGTGACTATATCGCACTGACCATCAGCAAGATGGCTCAGGACCTGATGCTTTTCACCTTGCCTGAGCTGGGCTATTTCTCATTGCCGAAGGAATTGACTACCGGCAGCTCGATCATGCCCCAGAAGAAGAATCCTGACGGTCTGGAGTTGGCCCGCAGCCGTAGCGCGATTGTCGATGGGGACGCGGCGACCGTCAAGGCGCTGATCAGGGCGCTCCCCTCCGGCTACAACCGCGATTTCCAGGACACCAAGGCTCCGTTGATCGAGGGCGCGTCGACTACCTGGCTGCTGGTCGCCATCATGGCGCGCATGGTCAGCCAGCTTGAGGTCCACGAGGACAAGCTGAAGAGCGCCTGCAACTCGCTTCTGTACGCCACCGACCTGGTCTTCCAGAGAGTCAGGAAGGGGGAGACCTTCCGCGACGCCTACAAGGACGTCGGCCTGCACTTGGAGACGGTCAAGGTCCCCGAGGATATCACGGCTGCCCTGAAGAGCCGCACCAGCATCGGGGCCCCGGGCAACTTGATGCTGGACGCGACTGAGAGGGACGCATGCCTGATGGAAGGCGTGGTCAGGGAGAAGGAACGGCTGGTCCATGACGCCTATGAGCGGCTTTCGGGACTCGAGGGCGTGGATACCATTGAGTTGTAAGCTTCTTCCCCTCTAGCAAAACGGGTTGTTTTGCGGTAGTCTACGAACACCTACTAACAATACACGGTGATACACCGTCACCGAAAAGAGGACAGCGAGATGAGTATCGTAAAGCCGCACAAGCTTGGGGTAATTGCCGGTCCTGGCAGTGAGTATTTCACGAGCAAGATCGTCAAGCATCTGCGCCGATTGTATGTGGAACGCTATGAGAAGCTCTCTTCCGCGCTGGCGAAACGCCATGGAATGACGGAAGAGGAGGTACTGAAGGCGGTCACCCTGATCGACGATTTGGACAGCAAGAGCATTCCGAAGGCAAAATGCCCGACCAGTTTCCAGGTCCCTGATTTCACCGTCAAAGTGAAGTATACCAGGTTCGCCAATGGCGAGGAAAAGGCGGAATTGCTCGATCCGGTCCGAGGGTTGCGCGTCTACATCATCTACGACATGGCCAACGAGGAACCTGTCTCGGTCGCCGGAGCCGACGAGCCGATCAAGCTGTCGGTCAACGACCATTTGATGTTCCTCTTCACCACAATCAACGCCGTCCACCTTGCCGGCGCCGACTCGATCACCTTGGTCCTTCCGACCTATCCCTACGCCCGCCAGCACAAGAAGGCAAGCCGCGAGGCGCTTACCGCCAGCATGTTCGGCCACATCTGCGAGATGCTGGATGTCGACCGTATCATCACCCTCGACATCCACAGCCGTGAGATTGAGAACAGCTTCAGCCATATCAGGTTGGAGAACCTCCATGGTTCCTACCAGACCCTGATCGCACTGCACAAGATCATTGATTTCAACGATCCCGACCTGGTGGTCGTCTCCCCGGATACCGGTGCCGTCAGCCGCAACAAGTTCTATGCCCAGGCGCTCCATCGCCCGCTTGCCATGCTCTACAAGGTGCGTGACTACTCGCAGGTGAGCACCAATGCCAAGAACACCAACATCAAGTCGATCAACCTGCTCGGCGACGTCAAGGGAAAGACGGTCCTGATGGCGGATGACATGATCGCCACCGGAGGCACGATGCTGATGGCGATGCGCGAGCTGAAGCGGCTGGGAGCCAAGCGGATCATCTGCATGATCAGCCTTCCGTTCTTCAACTGCGGGGCCGTCGACACCTTTGACGCGGCCTATAAGGAAGGCGTCTTCTACCGTATCATCGGTACCAACGCCGTCTGCCATGGACATGACCTTCTGGACAAGGAGTGGTTCGTGCAGGCAGATGTGACCGAGCTTTTCGCCCGCATCATCAACCGTCTGCATCACGGGCGCTCGATCAGTCCGTTGCTGGACAACCGCAAGTTCATCCAGATCCTTATCAACAACAGCCAGGGCATCAAGGACGAGGCCCTGCCTGCGCCAGGGACTGAGGCTGCGGCGGCTACGGACCCGGGCCGCGCATAGACGAACAGTCAACGCGGTACCGGGACTCAGCCAGAACCAGGGGTTGCCTTTCGGAGAGGGGCGGCCCCTGCTGGCCAACCATAGCTACCCAAGGAGTGCCATCCTATGCAAATGTCTCATCGTATCGACGGTTTCCAGTGTTCCCCCATTCGCAGACTCAGTCCGTATGCCCGTGAAGCGGCAGCCAAGGGCATCAAGGTCTACCACCTGAATATCGGCCAGCCCGATATCAAGACTCCAGAACCGGCCTTGAAAGCGGTCCACGACTATTCTGCCAAGACGATTGCCTATGGTCCGAGCGAAGGGCTTCCCGAACTGCGCGAAGCGCTGAGCGATTACTACAAGGGCTACAACTGCCAGGTCGATCCGGAGGACATCCTGATCACCACCGGAGGTTCCGAGGCGATCCAATTCTCCTTCATGACGGTCTGCGACCCCTATGACGAGGTCATCATTCCCGAGCCGTACTACACCAACGTCGCCTCGTTCGCCAACGTCGCCATGGTCAACCTGGTGCCGGTGACCAGCCGCATGGACGACGGCTTCGTGCTGCCGACCATCGACGATTTCGAGGGCAAGATTACCCGCAAGACCGGTGCGATCCTGCTGTGCAACCCGAACAACCCGACCGGCCATGTCTATACGAGGGAGGAGTTGCTCCAGCTGCTCAAGCTGGTGAAGAAGCACGATATTTTCCTGATTGTCGACGAGGTCTATCGTGAGTTCTGCTACGACGGCAAGAACTTCGTCAGCGTGCTGAGCTTCCCCGAGTATGCCGACCGCGTTGTCTGCATTGATTCCTTCAGCAAGCGCTTCTCGATGTGCGGCAGCCGTGTCGGAGCGATCGTCACCAAGAACAAGGAGTTTCTTGGTGGTGTCCTGAAGCTCTGCCAGGCCCGTCTCTGCCCGCCCGATATCGAGCAGCACGCGGCTTTGGCCGCGCTCCGGGCCGACGAGACCGCCTATATCGCCGAGGTGAAGAAGGAGTACCAGGAGCGGCGCAACGTGCTGGTCCGCGGGCTGCACGACATCGACGGGGTGAAGTGCAACACCCCGAAGGGGGCCTTCTACCTGGTGGCGGAGCTCCCGGTCGACGACGCGGAGAAGTTCGCCCTCTTCATGCTGAGGGATTTCAACCTGGATGGGGAGACGGTGATGGTCGCCCCCTGTGCCGACTTCTATGTCCACAAGGAGCTGGGGACCCGGCAGGTGAGGCTTGCCTACGTGATCAACCCCAACGATCTCCGCCATGCCCTGAAGTGTCTTGCCGCCGGCCTGAAGGCCTACCGCAGGCAGATGATGCATGACTGAGGCCACGCGCAAGGCTGCCGGCAACCTGCTGGCGGCCTTTACCTGCCTGGTCTGGGGAGTCACCTTTGTCTCAAGCAAAAGGTTGCTGGCAATCATGACTCCCCTCCAACTGCTTTTCTGCCGGTTCCTGCTGGGCTACCTGCTGCTTTGGGCCATCCATCCCCATCGTCTGCATTTGCGGTCAAGACGGGATATCCTGGACTTTGCGGGTGCGGGTTTCTTTGGTGTCTTCCTGTATTATTTTCTGGAAAACTGCTCGTTGACCTATACCTATGCCAGCAATACCAGCGTCATCGTCAGTACCGCCCCGATGTTCACCATCCTGATCTGCTCGGCTGTCTTCCATACTCCCTTGAAGCTGAAGTACCTTGCCGGTTTCCTGATTTCCATCTGCGGTATCGTCTTGATTTCCTTCAACGGAAGCCATGTGCTGCACCTGAACCCGAAGGGGGATGTGATGGCGCTTGGCGCGGCAGTCATGTGGGGCTTCTATTCGCTCTTCACCACCAGGGTGACGCGCAAGGGCTACGACATGCTCCCTGCGACGAGGGTGATGTTCCTGATCGCGTTGCTTGGAATTCTGGTAGTCAACCTGTTCGAGCCGGCTCCATGGAGGTTTGAAGAGCTTGTACGATGGCCTTTCATCGGTCATCTGCTCTTTCTGGGCTGTCTGGCGAGCGGCATCTGTTTTGTCACCTGGAACCTTGCCATGAAGTATGCCGGGGTGGTGAACGCCTCGTTCTACATTTACGCTTCTCCGGTCGTGACCCTGATTGCCGGCAGCATCTTCCTGCAGGAACGGCTGACGCCTCTTTCGTTGTTCGGCGCGGCCCTTGCCATCGGCGGCATGGTGGTCAGCGGGTGGAAAGAGCGGTAGGTGTTGTCCATTCTCGCCAACAGGTGTAAAGTACTTGCATGATCAAGCGGACGGGATATGCGGATTTGCCGCTGCATACCGGTACGGTGCCGCGCTGGCTTGCCGACCGGATGATGCTGCTGGGGACCGAGATTGTCAGGGCCTTGCTGATGGAGTATGGCAAGAGGGAGGTACTGGTGCGGCTTTCCGACCCGCTCTGGTTCCAGAGCTTTGGAGCGGTGCTTGGCATGGACTGGCATTCCAGCGGAATCACCACCAGCGTCATGTATGCCCTCAAGCGCGGCATCAATGCCCACAGCCGCGAGTTCGGCCTGTATGTGGCCGGTGGCAGAGGCTCGTATTCCCGCCAGACCCCGCAGGAACTTCTTTCCTATGGCGAGGCGACCGGTTTGGACGGCCTGGCCCTTGCCCGTGACAGCCGGCTGTGCGCCAAGGTGGACAGCGCCGCGGTGCAGGATGGCTTCCAGCTGTACCAGCACAACTTCATCATCACCGACGAGGGAGACTGGGCTGTGGTCCAGCAAGGCATGAATACCCGTACCAAGACTGCCAGGCGGTACCACTGGTGCTCTGCCTCGTTGCGTTCGTTTGTCGATGAGCCCCACACGGCGGTGACAGGGGAAAACAGGGGAAAGATCCTCAACCTTACCGACAAGGCCGCCACGCAGACCAGATCCTCGATTCTGGCGCTTTCCACCGGAGAGAGTCCCGACCGCACGATGAAGGAAATCTGCGCTGTGGCCCGAAGCGTATCCGCGCCTGGGGGCCAGCTGGAGCTGTTTCCGGAAACCTCTCCCTCCGCCCAGGCCATCATCGAGACCGGCCGTGACCTGGTCATGCCCCGACGCCACCAGGTCGAGGCGGATGACGTGGACCTGAGGCGTCTTGGCGGAGTGCTGGCGACCGCGTATGAAAGCCAGCCGAAGGATTTCGAAAGCCTTCTGCTTACCCCGGGGCTTGGTCCCCGGACCCTGCAGTCACTGACGTTGGTCAGCGAGGTGATCTACGGAACCCCGAGCCGCTTTTGCGACCCGGCCCGTTTCTCCTTTGCCCATGGGGGCAAGGATGGCCATCCGTTCCCAGTTCCGACCAAGGTCTATGACGAGTCGATCCGTGTTCTCGGCGACGCCATAGAGAGTTCACGGTTGGGGTGGAAGGAGAAGAGCGAGTGTATCAGGCGTCTCAGCCAGACGGCTCTTGCCATCGAGAGGAACTGTGATCCGAAGGCGGACTTCGGGGCGACGATGCAGCGGGAGCGGTCCCAGAGCCGCCAGTGGGGCGGGCGCACCTGCCGGGGATTCGTCTGAGACGAGTGGCTATTTCCCGGGCTGAAGCGTATACTGGCCATTATGGTTACGGCTTCGGCTATTTTCTTCTTCTCCCAGGCCTGTTTCGTGGTGGTCAGCCTCTACATGCAGGTGATGCTGAAGAATCTGCGATATTCCTATTTCCTTATCGGCCTAGGCATGGCATTGATGGAGTTGCTGGGCATGGTCGGTCCGGTGCTTGTCGGCGCCTTTGTCGACCGGCATGGGCATATGCGCCAGGTGCTGGGTGGCTTGATGGTGGTCCTCGGTGTTGCCGTCTTGCTGATTGTCTTGCTGCCGCTGTATGCCGTCCCCCTGGTCGCCTGTGGCTTGGTGGGTTTCTGCAACAAGAGCCAGGTGTCGTTGCAGGATGCGCTTGGCATGGAGATCGCCCAGGGTGACGTCGACCGGTATTCGCGCATGCGGGCCATGGGTACGTTGGGTGCGACCTTCTTCAGCTTCCTGTACGGAGTGACCCGCCTGCCTGACGTTTCGGACAACCGCTCGATCCTCCGCCTCATCCTGGTTTCCTCGATTCCCTATCTTGCGCTTTGCTTTTTCCCGCACCACAGCCGGGGTATGGCGCCGCCAGTGCGGCAGGTAGCGCGTGCAAAAGGGGAAAGGTGGTGCGACCGGTCCTTCGTCCTTTGCCTGGTGCTGGTTGCCATGGGCAGACTCGCCATGGCGGGTGTGCAGTACATGCCCCTGTACATGGTCGACGTGCTCGGTGACGACCGGATCATGCTGATGTATGCCTGTGCGACGATGAGCGAGTTTGTCGCCATGTTGCTTGCCGGAAGGCTGATCAACCAGCACATCCTTTCCCCGCTCGCCTGCATGGTCATCTCCTCGCTCGCCGTGGCCCTGCGCATGCTGCTCTACGCCATGGTCCCCTCGGTGCTCGGAGTGGCGCTTGCCCAGTGCACCCATTCCTTTTGCTTCGGCTTCTTCCAGCCGGCAATCGTCCTGTTCGTGCGCCAGCTGGTCAGCCCGGCCGACCAGGCCAAGGGAATGGGCTTCATGCAGTCGATAGGTACTGGATTGATGACCATGGTGGGTAACCTTTCCTGTGGCTTTTTGGTTGACTTCTATGGATATCGTGCGATGTTCCTTTCCTGCGGTGCGGTCGCCTTGGCCAGCGCTTTGCTCTTCTGGGTTTTTCGGCGGCGTTTCTCTACCACATGACTTGGCATTTCTGCTACGATACCAGACAGAGGGAATACGGTGAGAAACACGCAGAATTGGGATTTGAGTCGGGTTGGTGACATATCCGGAGACAAGCTTGAGCGCAACATGCGCGAGCAGATGGCCTTCATGGACAGCGATGTCCGCCAGATGCGGGCGATCCTTAAGAAGTACGCCCCGCTGGAGATGATGAAACTGGCTTGCTGGGATCGTTGGCGCGTGACCAACGAGGGTGATACCCAGGCGGCCTGCACGGCAAGCGCCTTCGTCCGCTTCCTGCAGAATGCCTATGTGCTCCAGCAGACCTACGACACCGAGGCGATCCATTCCGAGCGCGACATCCATACCAAGGATTACAAGCGTCTTGTCCAGCTTTTCGATGATTTGGTCAAGCGTGCCCAGCGCTATGTGGACAACGCGGTACTGGCCGCCAAGGTCCACAGTGGCGTTCGGGAAAATGGGATTGTCGAGCAGATGCAGATATTTGCCAGCGACCGCTGCTTTCCACCCCCGCAGAACGAGCGTTCCATCCCAGACCGCGCCCGCCTGCTCCGCATGTCCTTGCTCCCGTTCCAAGGCGCGATTGACCAGGCTTTCCATGCCGGTCTTGATGGCATTGTCGAAGCCTTTGCCACGCTGGAGGCCGATTGCATGCAGTCGTTGCGCGACTTGCGCAAGGATACCGATGACTACCAGCGTGACATGGCCGCCAAGGTCAAGGAATCGAAGGAGCTTGGGCAGGAGTTCTCCGATGACCAGGAGCGTGTCGACGCCATCGTCAACCGCGAGCACTGGCATGAGAGGATCGACTCGATGCTCTCCCGTCGTGACGGATACGAGCTGTACGACGTCCAGAAGCTGACCAGACTGGACAACCACGACTGTGAGGCGCTTTCCCTTGACCTCGCTTCGGTAGAGGGGACTTTCAGCCAGTATCCCTTCGAGACCCGTGCCACCGCGGATTATCCATTTGTCCACGGGGTGACCAGGTATTTCTGTTTTGATGCCGACCATTTGCTGGACGACGGCTACCAGATCGTCAAGGACCATATCCTCAACGAAGGCTTGCTTTCCAGCGAGGAATGGGAGGCGACCGAGAAGGAGAGCAGGCTCCTGCAACCGGTCACTATCGTCCATTCGCTTTTGGGCTCCATGAGCTTCGAGCTGCGCAAAGATGGCTATGATGCGATTTTTGATTTCCCGGAAAGACAAATCGGTCTTGTCGTGGTCAATCCGGTGGAGATCGACCCGTTTGAGGATGGCAGGGGTTGCATGCTGGAGATCGCCAATGGTCTGACCCGCATGGGTTGGGTCAGAAACCAGAGGCTCCGTGCCATTGTCGTAGACGGTACGCTGGTGGGCAACTATCCCCTGCAGCTGCAGGACGGGGTGCTCTACGTGACAGCCAGCCAGTTCCTGCGCATCACCCAGGAGCCCGAGACCGTCAAGCAGTGCAAGGCCTTGCTTGGCCTGGCTCCGGGTGCGGAACCTTGCGAGGAACTTTCCAAGAAGCAGGAAGAATCCCACGATGACGAGAGCGGGACGATCGGGGCCGAATCGCATACGGAACCTGATGTTGCCAAGGAGCCCGATGTGCCGGAGACGGAAGAGGATTCCGAAGATGACGATGTGGCCCAGTCGTTGGCCGAGGAGGACGATGGCGAGCCAGAGTCTGAGGCCGAGGAGCAGGGCGAAGAGGAAGAAGACGAGGACTTGAGCGAGGAGGCCGAAGAGGACGTTGCCGAGTCGATGATCCATGACTCGGAAACGAACGATGACGATTTGGCTGACGTGCCGACGGAGGAAACCGATTCCGCGGAGGAAGACGAGGAACATATCGCCCAGGCAATGGCAAAAGAAGTGCAAGAGGAGACGCCCAAGCCGCAGTTCTCGCTGTTCTCTCTCCTGAACGATATCTCCAAGGGAAACGACCATCCAGCATATGCCCCGGTAAAGCAGGAAGCCACGCCACCGGAATCTTCCCAACAGATTCCTGACGCTGAACCGGTCCAGGCATCCGAGCCTGAGCAGGAAGAAAACCCTGTTCTGAGTCCGGTTCCCACCTCTTCAACTCCTTCTCCGGAGAAGCAAGAGGAGCTCCAGCCGGATGAGGGTGTCGGACCCGCTTCTGCCGAGGAGGCAGAGCCTGTGCAGGAAGAGAAGCCTGCTCAGCAGAGTCCGGTTTCCTTGGGCTCCCTGTTGCAAGGAATCGCTACCGGTCCTTCGGCTTCTTCTGAAGGACAAGAGGAGCTCCAGCCGGATGAGGGTGCCGGACCCGTTCCTGCCGAGGATACAGAGCCTGAGCAGGAAGCGAAGCCTGTTCCGGGTCCGGTTCCCACCTCTTCAACTCCTTCTCCGGAGAAACAAGAGGAACCTCAGCTGGAGGAGGATGATGGATCTGCTTCTGCCGAGGAACCGAAACCGGTGGCCGAGCAGGAAGCGAAGCCAGCGCCGACTCCATTCTCCTTGGGTTCCCTGTTGCAAGGAATCGCTACTGGTTCTTCGGTTCCTTCTGAAGAACGAGAGGAGCCCCAGCCAGAGGAGGGTGCCGGACCCGCCCCTGCCGAGGAGACAGAGCCTGAACAGGAAGCAAACCCTGCTCCGGGTCCGGTTTCCATGGGTTCCCTGTTGCAAGGAATCGCTACTGGTTCTTCGGTTCCTTCTGAAGAACGAGAGGAGCCTCAGCCAGAGGAGGGTATCAGCCCTGGTCCTGTCGAGAAGTCGGAACCGGAGGCCGGTACTGAGCAGGCAGCTCCTGTTGCCGCCGAGGCAGACGCCGAGGACGCGAGTATTGACGCGCCGCTGTTGGAGGATCTTGTGAGTGCATCGCCGATTGATGTCGCTTTGGGTGGGAAACAGATTCCTGCCCGGTTGCGGGAAATCCTTGAAAAGCAAGGATTGACTGATGGTGCGTTCTTTACCCTGTGCAAAGAGGGGAGCGACAAGCTTCTGGATGCTTCCTGTGCCCTGATTGACAAGGCCCTGCTGGCCCAGTCTCAGGATGGAAAGGACAAGATGTTCACCATCAGCAAGTACGCGCTGACTTTCGTGATTGCCAGCAGAAGCGATGACGAGCTGAGCAGATATGACCGCAAGGAAAACATCGGAGCGATGATGTATGTCGACGGCAAGGATTCCTGGAACAGCATCACCCTCTTCTACGACAAGGAAGGGGAGCTGCGCGGTGTGGACACCCAGACAATCAAGCAGGCGGACTATTCCCAGCTTGAGTGGAAATACGCCACCAATATCGGCGAGCGCATCATTGCCCGAAGAAAACAGCAAAAGGGATGAGGACATGGACCAAGCAATTCTGAGACAACATCTGGATGTGGCGATTGCCGCCGCCCGCGCGGCAGGTTCCCAGGCAATCGCCGCTGAAATGAGCAAGCACTTCCACGTGACGACCAAGCACACCAACGACTTCGTCACGGATGCCGACAAGGAAAACGAGAAGCTGATCATCGGCATGATCCGCAAGGAGTTCCCCGACGAGAGTTTCTTCGGGGAGGAAAGCGGGGAGGCCGATGCCTCAGGAACCGGACGCTGGGTCATCGACCCAATTGACGGCACGACCAACTTCTTCCGCGGTGTCCCTGATTTTGTCATCAGCATCGCTTGGGAAATCGAGAAGTACCATCCGCTTGTCGGTGTCGTCTACGTCCCAAGCCAGAAGGAGCTCTTCTATGCCGCAGAGGGCATGGGAGCGTTCTGCAACGGGGTGCCGATCCACGTCTCCAGGGTATCCGATCCGAAATTCGCCCTGATGGTATGCGTCCCGCCACACCGCCACCATGAATGCGCCGATGCCTATTTCGCTGCGGAACGACGCCTGTTCAACGGGTGTTCCGACATCCGCTCCTTCGGTTCCGCCGCCTTGGAGTGCGCCTATATCGCCGCAGGGCGCCTGGACGGCTACTACGAGCTGTTGCTTGGCTGGTACGATATCGCCGCCGGCGTTGCCATCCTCCGGGAGGCAGGTGGCAAAGCCGACTGTATCGGCGGCTTCTCTGATACTCGTTGCGACGTCGTCGCCAGCAACGGACTGATCCATGACTGGATCCACCAACAGGTCGATGGCTGACAAACGGCTTGTCATTTTTGACCTGGATGGAACCTTGGTGGACACCTCGGAAGGCATCTTCGACACCGCCAGGTTCACCGCAATGCAACTTGGCATCGACACGGATGTGCCGATGGATCGGATGCGCCGCTTTATCGGCCCCCCTTTGGACGAATGCTTTCGGATCGTCTACGATTTGAGCGACGAGCAGATTCGGAAGGCCTATCCAATCTACCAGGCTCGCTACCGTGCGCGCGGACAGTTTCTGGGAAAGGTCTATGACGGCATGCCGCAGGTCCTTTCGTCGCTCCGTAGTCGTGGCTATCTGCTGGCGGTGGGGACGTTGAAGAGCGAGTCGGTGTCACTGAGCCTGTTGCGCCACTTCGGACTGCTGGACTGCTTTGACGTGGTGCACGGAGACGCGGAGCATGGAGGACGTACCAAGAGCGACGTGCTCTCCCTGATTCTTGCCGATTTGCATCTGCTCCCTTCCGACGCCCTGTTGGTCGGCGACTCGATGCACGACCAGAACGGCGCGGCTGCTGCCGGTGTCTCTTTTATCGCCGCCGCTTACGGTTTCGGCTTCCCGACACGCCCGGCCATCGGGCCGTTGGTGTCAGCTGTCATCGACAAGCCGTTGGAGCTTCTTCCTCTGCTTCCAGTCCTTTGATGTGCGCCAGCAGCTCCTGTGGAGTTCCTTGGCCGACAATCCGTCCATCTTGGATCAGGACCAGTTTCCGGGCGCTGCGCATCGTGCTTTCCCGGTGGCTGATAGCCAATACCGTGCGGCCGTTTGCCGCCTTGAAGAGCACGTGGACCAGATGTTCTTCGGTGCGCGCGTCCAGCGAGGCGGTGATTTCATCAAACAGCAGTACCGGGGGATTCGCCACAATCGCGCGTGCGATCGAGAAGAGTTGTTTCTGTCCTTGGGAAAGGCTTGAGACATGAAACGGCTTGCCTGCCAATGAGGAAAGCCCGACAAAATCCAAGGCTTCCAGCACGTCGCTGTCGCTGATGTTCCTGTCATAGAGTCTGACCTGTTCGAGCAGGTCGCCTTCCACCGGGACGAACTCTTGCTCGACATAGCCGAACAGATGCCTCTTGAGCCGGTTGGGGATGGTATAGACGTCCACTCCGTTGTAGGTCACCTTTCCCTCGCTTGGCGGCATCAATCCCAGCACCAGCCGGAACAGCGTGGTCTTTCCCACGCCGGAACGGCCGATGAAAGCCAGGTTTTCCTTGTCGGGAATGGCAAGGTCGATATCTTTCAGTACCAGTTCCCGGGAGTCCGGGTAATGGAAGGAAAGGTGGTCGAAGGTAATGGCGGCGGAGCCATCGGGAGTGATGTCGCGCAAGGTCAGGAGTTCGTCCTTCGCGGCTTCTTCCTGTTCGGAGAGGAACTCGTTGATTCTGGCGAGTCCGCTTTTGCCCT
>CAJMOS010000068.1 GCA_905215015.1 uncultured bacterium
CACGCCTTTTCTTTTGTCCAAACCAGAAGTTTGCGGGATAGCCAGGTTGGAGAGGGCTTGCGGGAGTTCCCATAGACCTTGGAGAAGAAGTACTGGGTGTCCCTGAAACCGTAAGCACATCTGCGAGAGGTCTTGATCACTTCGGTAGCGGCGTGTCCGGACCCCTTCTGTTGCAGCCGTCTCTGGTTGCGCGCAAATGCGGCTGGACGATACCGCCGATGGATTCCTTGTATTCCTCCGCTTCATCCTACAAAAACCTGTATTGAGTCCTTTTTTTTATTCCTCGCGCTATTACGTGGTATAATCGTTCGTATCATGTGCCAATGGAGGGACGGAACAGATGTACGATTTGCATACAACCTATATGGGATTGCGACTCAACAACCCAATCATCGTGGGCAGCGGTCCGCTTACCGCATCAGTGGATAGCCTCAAGAGATGCGAGGATGCAGGTGCGGGAGCTGTCGTGCTCAAGTCAATCTTCGAAGAGCAGATTGAGCGCCAGGGTTCTCTGGCTGTCGAGGAGCAGAACGAATATCTTTCCCATGCCGACGCAGAGGCCTTTGTTGCCGGACATACCAAGGAGAAAGCGGTAGAGGACTATCTCTTGCTGATTTCCCAAGCCAAACAGTCCCTCGGCATCCCCGTCATCGCCTCGGTCAACGCGATGAGCGACGGCGCGTGGATCGACTACGCCAAACGCTTTGCCTCGGCAGGTTGCGACGCATTGGAAATCAACTACTTCGTCATCGGAGCCGACGGCAAAGTGACCGGAGAGAAGATGGAGAAACAGTTCGTCAGCTTGGTCAAGAAAACCCGCAAGGCAGTCTCCATTCCCTTGTCGTTGAAGCTTGGGCCGAACTACACCTCGCTTGCCAACCTGTTGCACACGTTCGAGGATGCCGGTGTCAATGGGGCCGTCCTTTTTAACCGCTTCTTCCAGAATGACATCGACATCGACAAGATTTCCCTGAAGCAAGGCCTGCCCCTTTCCGGTGAGCAGGATTACCTGAACAGCCTGCGCTGGATCGCGCTGATGAGCGCCGAGCTGGAACACCTGGACCTGTGCGGTTCTTGTGGCATCTGGAGCGGGGAGACGGTCGTCAAGGAACTGCTTGCCGGAGCCAAAGCCGTCAGCATTTGCTCCGCAGCCATGAAGGACGGCCTGCAGGTGATTGGAAAGATGCTGGATGTGGTGGGTGCTTGGATGGACCGCCATGGCTATGGTACCATTGAGGAGTTTGAAGGAAAACTCGCCCAGGAGCACATGTCCGACCCCTCCCTGTGGGAGCGCTCGCAGTACATGAAGGCTCTGTCCGGCAAGTAAAGGAACCAACGTGGACTTTTCTGAATATGCGGATATCGCCCCCTATCGCGGGCAACAGGTACTGGACGCGGTCGACCGTGTCAAAGAGAACTTCGGGGCGATTGCCCAGTTGATTGGAGGCGCCTTCCGGGGCGTCGGGGAGGAGAAGGCGGAGGAAATGTTCCGGGAAATGTCGAAACGGCTTGACCAGGTCAGGTCCTACGATGATTTCCAGAGACTGATTACCGCGGGACTTTTCCTGCCCGCCATCCTGAAGAACAGCGCCACCGGCTTTTCCGTCAGTGGCCTGGAAAACCTGAAAAAGGATGAAGCCTACTTCTTCATCAGCGACCATCGCGACATCATCCTCGACTGCGCCCTGATCGACCTTGCCCTTGGCCAAGGGGGCATGGGCATGTGCGAGATGGCGATTGGCGACAACCTGTTGTACAACAGTTTCGTCAAGGACCTGTTCAAGCTCAACGGCGGGGTGACCGTCAAGCGCACGCTCCCCCTGCGGGAGAAGTACATGGAGTCGATCCGCCTGAGCAAGTACTTCGTCGAGATCATCACCGAGGCGCACCACTCGATCTGGTGCGCCCAGAAGAGCGGCCGCAGCAAGGACGGGATTGACGACACCAACCCTGCGATCATCAAAATGCTCTACCTGTCCAAACGGCATAGCGGCATCTCCTTCAGCGACCTGATCAAGAGCTGCCATATCGTTCCGGTCGCTGTCAGCTATCAGTATGACCCCAACGATATCAACAAAGGGCGCGAGGAGGTGGCGATCGCCCAGAAGGGGAGCCACCAGAAGCGCTACTACGAGGACATGATCAGCATGGCCCGGGGGATCACCCGCAACAAGGGCCACATCCATATCGCCTTCGGAACACCGCTCGTCGACGACTATGGCGACGCCAAGGAGGTGGCGGAGGAAATCGACAGGCAGATCCATCTGAACTACCGCCTGTACGACACCAACTACTTCTCCTACGACTATCTGGAAGGCGGAAACCGCTTCGCCGACAAGTACCGGGAGTTTGACCGCGACGCCTTCCTGAGACGCTACGAGGACCAGAGGCCGGAGGTCCGCACGTTCATCCTCAACATGTTCGCCAACCCGGTGAGGTCCTACCTCGGTGCGCTGGAGAAGTAGCCTGGCGGGAGCCTTCATGGGAGGGCTCCTGCTTGTTTCCTGCACGTCGAGCGCCTTCGAGGCGGGAGACCTTTCCGCCTTTGTCGTCCAGGAGGATGGGCGCCAGTACCTTGCGGTCTGGGCGACTCCCAGTGGCGTGGAGGAGGGGATGCAGGTGGAAGCCGAGGTGCTGAGCCCGAGCGGCCTTTCCTGGACGTTCCGTGCCGAACCCGTATCCGCTGGAGACCTTTTCTGGTATGGTTCCAGCTCGCTGCAGCTTCCTCTGGCAGAGGAAGGAACCTATCGGCTCTCGTTGACCCGGTCCGATGGACGGAAGATCGAGCAGGAGTTCCATTTGTCTGTCGAAGCCACAGACGAGCGCCTGGGCGCATGTTCCGTCGTCGGACGCGCCGTCACATGGAATGACGGGAAAAGCCTTACCTGGGTGGCGTACGACGCCTCTGGGACGATTGTGGGAAGCGGAGTGGCCACCGGAAGCGTCACTGCCCCCGAAACTGCGAAACGGATTGCCCTTTCCTGGTATGCGGGAGGGAAAGCGCTGGTGGAACGCATCAAGCTCGACTAGACGATCCGGCCGACCGCCTCCATCAACTCCTTCTTCTGCAGCCTGACCACAAAGGTACGCCCATGGGGGCAGACCGGGTCTTCCAGCTCGAAGACCTGCTTGAGCAGGTTGACCGCAGTGGTGCGGTCTACCGGGTCTCCTTGCTTGATTGCCTTGTGGCAGGCGACCACCGCGTACAGGCCCTTCTCGACCTCGTTGGCGTCGCCGGTCTCTTGCTGGATGAAGGTGACCACCTCTTTCTCGATATTCTTGAAGAGCGATGGGACGCTCTCGAGGGCCCACTGGCAGTCGCCGGTGCGCGACAGGGAGATTCCCAGATTCAGATAGATGTCCAGGTTCTTGGAAAGGTAGCCATCCACATCCCGGTCCACCTCGAAGGAAACCGGGACCAGCAGGGGCTGGACGTCCCGTTTTTGCTTGATTGCGTTGTAGAGGATCCTCTCGTGGGCCGCATGTTGGTCGACGAGGAAAAGGTCGTCTCCCTTCTGGCAAATCAGGAAGAGGTTGAATGCCTGCCCAAGGTAGACGAACGAGTCGTCCTCCTGCTCCTGTTGCTGTCTCCAGACATCCTCGCTGTCGGTCGTCCGGTCGGTCTCCATGCGCGCGCTCCGCTTCTCCTGACCGAGGATCTCGCGCGCCTTGCTGAACCACATCGGGTCGATCGGCTTTTCCTCGAGGGAAGGCCCCATGGCATGGTAGCCGCCACTATGGGCGTGGACCGATTGCGGCTCCTGATGGGGCGAAGGGTACGCGCGTCCGGAACCGACGGCAGGAGTTTCCGGAGCCAAGGGAAGGGTTTCCTCCTGTGCGGCGGGAACCAGACGGGGAATGGTCCGGGTCAGCTGCTCGTGGAACATCGTCGTCACCCCGTGGTGGACCTCGGCCTTGTTGCGGATTTTCACCTCGCGCTTGGTGGGGTGGATGTTGAAGTCGACCAAGGTCGGGTCATCGGTGATGAAAAGATAGCAGTAGGGAAAGGAGCCTCCTGGCAGCAGCTCCCCATAGCCATAGGTGACAGCCTGGACCATGCTGAACTCTTCGACCGGACGGTTGTTGACGAAAATGCGGATGCCGCTCTTGTCGCTCCGGTAGAGGGCAGGGGAGGAACAGACCGCCTCAAGGGAAAAGCGCCCTCCCTCCAGCGACAGACGGCGCATTTCCGCCGGAACCACCTGCTTGTCCAGGGAAAGGACGTCAAGCACGCGCTTCATGCGGTCCGCCCGTTCCAGGGTAAAGCGGGTGTTGCCGTCGACAATCATGACGAAGGTGATATCCGGGTAGGCGAGCGCCTTCTCCAGGAACACCTCCTTGCAACGCTGGGTTTCGGTGGCCGGCCTTTTGAGGAACTGCCTGCGGGCGGGTATCTCCAGGAAAAGCCCCTCGCTGGTGACCCTGGTTCCCTTGGCAGGGCCGCCGGAGACCACATCGCCGCTCTTGCCGTTGTCGACGATGATGGTGGCGGGGTCATTGCCCGGAGTGGCGCTCGAGATTGTCGTCTTGCTGACGGCGCTGATCGAGTAAAGGGCCTCTCCCCGGAAACCCATCGTGTCGATATGGTACAGGTCGTCGAGGGTGCGCACCTTGCTGGTGGCGTGGCTCTCGCAACAGAGCGGGAGATCCTCCCGGGCGATGCCCGAGCCATCATCCAGCACGCTGACCAGGTCGATGCCGCCGTTCTCCAGGGAAAGGGTGATTGTCGTCGGCTTGGCGTCGATCGCGTTGTCGACAAGCTCCCGCACGACGCTTGCGGGCCGGTCTATGACCTCGCCCGCAGCGATGCGCCGCGCCACCAATGGATCCAGCCGTGCGATATGTGCCAATCAGAACCCCTTGTGGAAGTCCAGCTCGCAGACGGCGTAGCCGATGAGCGGGCTGGTCGAGGAATCGATGTCGCGCTTCACACCGCCCTCAAGGTGGAGGAAGGACCAGTCATAGGCGAGACTCGCCTTCAGCATGGCGGACGGGTCGTCCGCATCGTCCAGGCTGTGCATGTCGTTCAGTCCGTAGACCTCGTAGCCGGCGCTCAAGGTGAAGCCCTTCAGCTGGGCGGAAAAACCGATGGAGAGCATGTCGGCATGCAGGCCGGTGCCGACATCGGAGGAGAAGCGGGCGATCTTGTCATCCTCATCGAAGTCAAACGGCAACGTATAGCTGGCGCCGAAGGAGAAGAACCTGCCCTTGTAGGTCGCCTGCAGGCGGGCATCCATGTCCGACGTGTACTGCAGGTAGTTCATGCCTGCGGCACGGACGAAGGGACTGCGCACATAGGGATTGATGAAGCCCTTGTGGTGGCCTGCGATCAGCTGGATATCCCAGGCTTTGGTCCCGAAGGAAAGGCCTCCGGTCAGCAGGAAGTTGTCGAAAGAGCTTTCGTCGCTGTCATAGATGTAGTCGAAATTCATGTCCGGGGAGACCGGAAGGTAGGTCGCGGCGCTTCCCAGCAGGTTGAGGTGGTACTTCCGCTTGTTGCCCAGGAAGGGGATGTTGATCTCAGCATAGGGATAGCTGACGGAGCTGTACGTGTGGGCGTCGGTAAGGAAGGCGGCCGCCCTGTCTCCATGTACCGCATAGACCGCGCCGAAGCTGAAGAAGGAAAGGTCGTCGTCCACCAGGCTCAGGCTCAGGTTCCCGTACTGCCAGCCGGACAGGCTTCTTTCCTCTTCCCGCATATGGTGGAGCTCGACATCATCGAATGTCCCGTTGATCCGGACGCTGCCGAAGCGCATGCCGAGCGACAGGTTCTTCCAGTCGGGCTGCACCGCGTGGTAGCCGGTCATGATCTTCCCTTCCTCGTTCAGCGGATCCTTGTCGACAGCCATCCAAAGATGCCCGGACTTGCTGCCCAGATGGAAGGAATCGATGTAGCCCATGATGCTGCTGGTCGTTTCTTTCCATCCATCGCTGTCGAAGTGGGTCAGATTGGAGCTCCAGCCGTTGTCCCAGTCGTCATAGTTCAGCGTCTGGACGGCAAGGTCCAGCTTCAATCCGAAGTATTTCGACTCGAAGTAGGGTTTGACGTCGAACTGGTGCAGGTTCTTGGAAATCCGGTCATCCTCGTTGGTATAGAAGTGCTTGCCGGCCCGGTCATACTCGTAGGAAACCACCACGCCCGTCCGTGTGTCCGACGCCTTCTTGGGCTGCGCGGCCGGCTCGTCATGACGGGGGGCGGCCATGTCGTCCCGCAGCTGGCTCGGAGTCGGAACGGGGATGAACGCATCGTCCCCGGCCGCTTCCGAGCTGACCGAAATCCGGCCGGGCGCAGGAGCAATCTCGAGAACCTGGACCGACAGGCCGCTGGGAGCGGCAGGAAGACGGAAAACCGTCAGGCTTTGCGGCTGGCTGGGAACCGGGCCACGGTACGGGGTGACGACAACGCTGCCGAAGGCGGGCGCGTCAGGGATACGCGCGAGAGACCTCTCCCAGGCGTCCATGTCTTCCGCTTCCAGCAGGGTGATCTGCCCGGTCTTCTGGTCCAGCTTCTCCATCGCCTTGACCTGGGTCGCCTTATGGGTCAGGCCATTGACCGACTGCGCGCTGCCGACAAACATGGAGATGGACTCCTCGTCGGAGGTCGTGGTGATCTGCATGCCGCTGTAACCGGTGGCGCGATAGCGGGAGACCGGCGTGGAGACGGTCAGACGGCCGGTGAAGTCCCGTGCCGTGGAGAAGGATGCCTTTCCGTCGACGAGGTACAGGGAAGGCCGGGTCTCGGAGAGGTCTCCGGTGACCAGCGTCGCGTTGGCCGCGAGCTCGATGGTGCCGACCGGGGTCTGGATGGTGACCGGCCGGTCTTGCGTCTGGATGACCCAGCCGTTGGTGGCGGTACGGGCGGCGTTCTCGTCAAGGGCGAGGCGCTCGCCGCTTTCGTTGTACAAGGCGAAATCCCCTGAGGAGACCGCGAAGGGCTCCTGGGCCGGCAGGGCCATGGCGGCGAAGAAAAGAGTCGCGACCAGCAAGTGTTTTTTCATATGGCAGCCTCCTAGAAGATCACAATCTGCATGGAGGACTCGAACACGGGATTGTCGCAGGCACCCTCGGAATCAAACTGCCATTTGCCGCCGAGGATGCATTTGATCCCACGGAATTTAATCTGCGCATGCATCATGATATACACGTTTTTCAGGGTGGAAAGACCCGGAAAAAAGTCCTCTTTCGCTCCACTCGTAAGTGAAGGATAATTCTTTTCATAATTCAAGTCTAGAGAAATGAAATTGTACAGCAATTTGTCGATTCTGACGATCAGGTTGATCCTTTGGTCCTCCAGCCGCGCCGAGCCGGAATCGACCGTGGCCCGGAAGCGGAGCCCCGAGTAGACCTGCTCGTTGTCCATGGCGAGTCCCACCGTAGTGTCCAGCCAGGCCTGGCCCCGTTCCAACGGATGGTTCCGGCCCAGCCGCGCCAGATAGGTGTTTTCCAGGTCGTCACCATGGGCTTGGAAATCAGAGAGGATTCCTGCATTGTCGACCGGATTGCCGTCGCTGTCGGTCACCTTGTCGTCATAGTCGTTACTGTCGGCGTCGTTGTAGCCGGTGGTGAAGTAGTCGGCGTAGTAGGTTCCCTTGACGGGGGTGGTGATGCTGGCGTTGAAGGAGAGGAACCCTGTGGGGATATAGCCGCCGATGCCCAGGCGGACCGCCTGGCTCTGGCTCCAGATCGAGGAGTGGGGGCCCTGGAGGATGTAGTCGGCAAAGAGCATGACCTGTCCGTTGTCCCCGGAGAAGAAGGGCTGTGTCACGTCGAAGGCGGTCTCAAAGAGGGTACGGTAGGAATAGTCGACAGACAGCCCGTCGTCCGGGTCCTCGGTGAACATGTCTTCCTTCGCCCGCGGGTCGAAAAGGATCGACATGCCCCATTCCATGTTCCGGATCTTCATGAAGCGCTTCTCGTTCTCGCTAGCGAAAGGCCGGATATAGGCGCGCCACCCGAAGATCGAGGGAAGGAAGAGGTCGTCGACGACCAGCTCTTGTCCGAAACGCCCCCAAGGACCCAGCTTCAGGTTCAGGCCCGGCCTGCTTTCCAGATATCCTACCGAATAGTCATAGTAGGAGGAAAGCAAGGCCCCGTCCCCGAGGGTGATGTCCTCAAGCTTTCCGTAACGGAAATAAAAGGAGTCGTATCGCTCCCCATTGTGCATCGAGTAGATGAACCCCGCATACTGCTCGGCGACAGTCCTGTGGTACTCTCCATGGGACATGGCTCCCTTCTCTGGCATCTGGTAGTTGGAAAAGTCGAAGGAAACCCAAGGATAATCCGACTGGAACTCCCCGTAGAACGTGAAGTTGAAGGTGGTCACCAGTTTGCCGATTTCCACTGTCGGCATCAGTGAAAAGTGGAAATTGCCGTCGTTGGTGGCGACTATCGAGCCCGAAGTATCCTCGGCGGAAAGCGGAAGGACTATGGCAAGGACCGCAAGCAAGGCGGGCAACAGTTTCTTCATGGCCGTCTCCTTCCTCATCGCGGCAGCCCGTGGGCGGCGTAGACATGCTCCCTGACCAGCCTGTCCATGCGGGTCAGCTGCCCGAGGATCGGCTTCAGCGCGGAGCGGATGTTGGTCTGGTCGAAAGGGCAGACTGCCTTGATGCAGGGGATGTTGTAGGTGTCTGCCAGGCGACGGGTCACCTTCTCGTGCACCTCGATCATCGGCCTGATTACCTTGAGCTTCCCCCCGAAGAAATCCTGTACCGGGCTCATCGTCTCGAACCTGCCTCGGAAGAAGAGGTTCATCATCGTCGTCTCTACAAGGTCGTCGAGGTGATGGCCCTCGGCCACCAGATGCCAGCCATGGGAATCGAGGAACTGGAAGAAAACGCGCCGGCGGTTGCGGGCGCAGAGGTAGCAGTTGAACTCACCCTTGAATCCCTCGTGGTGCTGGACTTCCGTGACAATCGTCAAATCAATGCCGAGATCTTCGAAATAGGAGCGCAGCAACGCCTTGCGCTCCTCGCCAACCGGGTGTTCCTGCCAGTCAATCAGGAGGCCATGCAGCCGGTAGTGGATTGGAAGCCACTTTTGGCGTAGCGAAAGCGCCAGCGCCAGGGCAAGGCTGTCCTTGCCGCCGGAGACGGCTATGAGCACGTCGTCCCCATCCCCGAACATCCCGTATTCGCTGACCGCCTTTCCCGTGGTCTTCAGGAAGCGCATGACCCAGGGAGGGATGTCTCCGGAGAGCAGCTTGTGGTAATCCAATTTGTCGCTTTGCGCCTGCATGGCTTCATTCTAGCAAATTCCGCACGTTCTTGCCATCAACCATGGCAGGCAGATAGAGGCGGGTCTTGCGCAGGCAGCGGGTGAACACCTGGCTGATGTCGGACTGGAAGAGCTGGTCCCGCTCAAGGAAGGGCACCTTCCTTCCGTCGGAAAGCAGTATGGGGATATCGGCCTCGAAGGAAACCGGCTCGGGAATATCGACGGCCACCTGCCACGGCTTCAGTGCCGGATAGGACGCCGAGAGCCGTTCGAAGATCCGTTGCTCGATCTCGCCACGTCCCGCAAGGCTGGACGCTTTGCGGTCAAAGGGGTTGGTCTCGCACCAGTCTCTCTCATAGGCAACCGGAAACAGCCGGCCGTCGTGCACCTGGCGGATATTCTCGAAGGCGGGGTGGCCGACCTCGCCGGCAAGCTGGAAGAACTGGCTGTCGTCAAGCCCGTACAGTTGCTTTCCTTCGATCGCCCCATCGGCCAAGGCTGCCAGCAGCGCCTTCTTGATCATCGCCGTGGCGGAGCGGGTCGACGGATGCCAGTAGACCGAACGGTACATCAGGTACTTGCCGAACAAGAGATGCTCGACATTGCCCAGCGCCTTCTCTTCCAGCGCGGGGAAGCCGTCGGAAAGAACCATGTGGGATGTGATGAAAGAGGCATCCTGGCTGCCATAGGGGACCCCGCAGAACCATGCGTCCCGGTTCAGGTAGTCCAGCTTGTCCGGATCCAGCGTGCCGCTGAGCATTTTCCGGTAGCAGGCCACCTCCTGGTCGTCGGTGGAAAGCGTGTCGTCGATGATGCTGGCGACCATCGGCGGTTCCGCCCCCGCCTGAAGAAGCGCCTGGTGCAGTTCCCTTTCGCCCATGACCATTTCCCCGGCCAGAGCCTCGTGGCTCTTCAACGGAAGTTCTTTCAGCGAATGGGCGTAGGGGAAGTGGCCGATATCGTGCAGCAGCGCCGCTGCCAGGAAGCTCCTGACCCCCGGCGTGGTAAAAAAGGACTCGCAGCCTTTGCGCGCGAGGGAGCGGAGGATGGAGAGGGCCAGGTAGTAGACCCCGAGGCTGTGGTCGAGACGGGTATGGACTGCCGAGGGATAGAGCAGGGAAGCCGGTCCCAGCTGCTGGATGCGGGAGAGCTTCTGCACGCACCTGCATCGCATGACCCGGAAAAGCTCCGTGCTCATCGGGATGTCCTTCCAGAGCGCGTCGCGCACCGTCATCTCCAGGCCGTCATACAAAAGGGAAAGCATTTCGTTGTGGTTCATGGCTCCATGGTAAACGGAACTGTACCGAAAGGAAAGATTGGGGTACGATGGAGCCATGCGACGCTTCCACCTTTTGCTGCTGGCTCTTCTTTCCTCCATTCCGCTCTCCGCCAAGGAGACCGAGCAGCGCCTCGCCATCGAGCGGGGCGAGATTGTCGCCGCCACCGACGCGACCCTTGGCGCCATCACCGAGCCGGATCCCCAGGTGCGGGCCATGCTGGAGCATGCATACACATTGGACTGGCTGGAAGCCTATGTCTCCCCAGAGGTGAGGAACGCTTTTCCCCGTGTCTATGGAGACCGTCTGACAGGCATGCTGCCGGTAAAGGGGGCGTTGTATGGGAAACCCGTCCCGAGCGGACCCTATGCCTTGGTCCCGGTACGCCTTCCTGACGGCACCTACCTGACCCTCTGCCTGAGGGACAACCTGCTCGTCAGCCTTTCCTTCGGGTCCTAACCTTCGTCCTGGTGGGCGATCTTTTCCAGCACCTGTGTCTGGCGGTGCTGCTTGTAATATTCCTTTTCCTGGACAAGCCTGCGTTTTTCGTTCTTGCTTGCCTGCCACGCCGACTGGTCCCTCCAGAAGGAACGGGAGAAGAGGGCGTAGACGGTGACCAGCTCGAGACGGCCGGCAAGCATCAGGAAAGAGAATACCCACTGGCACCAGGACGGAAAGACGCTGAAGTTGCCCGTCGGGCCGATGTTGCCGAAACCGATGCCGATGTTCCCGAGGGCAAGGAAGGCCGCGGAGAAGGTGGTGAGCAGGTCCTGGCCGGCAAGGGAGATGACGATTGACCCGATGACGCCGGTGGTCAGGTAGAGGCCGACGAAACCGGCGATGCCCAGCATGACGTCGTTGTCCACCACGTTGTCGCCGACGCGGTTCTTGCAGACGGCGCTGGGGTGGAGCCTTTTGTGGAGCGTGTTCCTGCCCAGGTTGACCAGGGCGACGACCCGGACCACCTTGATGCCGCCTCCTGCCGATCCGGCGCAACCGCCGACGAAGAAAAGGGCGAACAGGAGCATCTGGCAGAAGACCGGCCAACGGGTGTAGTCGGCCGTGGCGAAACCGGTGGTGGTCAGGACGCTGACCACCTGGAAGAAGGCGTACCGCAGGGAAGTGAGGAAATCCTTGTACAGCCCGCCGAAGGTCAGGCTCAGGGCGATCAGGAAGGAGAATGCCAGAACGATGTTGGCATAGGCCTTGAGCTCGCCGTCACGCAAGGCCTGCCTCGCCCTTCCGCTGAGCATCTTGAAATAGAGGGAGAAGTTGACGCCGGAGAGGAACATGAAGCAAATGCAGACGGTGTCGACAAAGGGACTCTGGAAGGAGCCGATCGAGCTGTTGCGGACGCAGAAGCCTGCGGCGCTCATCGTGCTGAAGGTGATGGTGACCGCGTCATACCAGGAAAGCTTGCCCAGCATCAGCACCACCACCTGCAGGGCGGAAATGCCCAGGTAGATCGTCCAAAGCGCGCCTGCGGTGCCTCCCGTCTTCGGGGTCAGCTTGTCCTTGGTCGGGCCCGCCGACTCGCTGCCATAGAGCATCGTCCCCTTGACGCCGAGCATCGGAAGGAAGGCGACGAAGAGGACGACGATTCCCATGCCGCCCAGCCAGTTGGTCTCGCTGCGCCAGAAAAGGATGGAGCGGGCCTTGTCCTCGATCGAGGTCATGGCGCTCGCCCCGGTGGTGGTGAACCCGCTCATGATCTCGAAATATGCGGCGGAATAGCTGTCCATTGTCCCGGACAGCAGGAGGGGCAGGGCGCCGAAGGCGGTCGCCAGCACCCAGGTCAGGGTGACGAACAAGAATCCGTCGGCAGGACTCATACGGTCGTTCTTGCGGTTACGGCAGAAGAACAGGACCAGGAAACTGAACAGGGCCACCAGGCCCATGGTCAGCAGGAAAGAGCGCAGAGCCGCCTGCTCATGCCAGCAATAGGCGATGATGGCGGGGATGCCCATGAAAAGCCCGATGAAAATCTGGATCAGGGCAAGCAGGCGAAAATCCTGTTTCAGGTTCATGAGAAGAGCCTCGTCGCGTAATCGACCCTGCCGTGGGGGACCGCGACCAGGATGGTGTCCCCCTCCGTGAAGGTATAGTTGCCATTTGCAAGGATGCTGTTCTTGTCCTTGTCGGTGACGCCCGTGATGATCACCTTGCCGGCAAGCGGGACATCCTTCAGCTTCTGCCCGAGCAGCTTGTTGGTCGCGGTGAGCTTGTACTCCGCCACCTCGATGGAACCTCCAAAGATCGAGTGGATGGAGGTGATGTTCTCGCCCCGGATATAGCGCAGCAGGCTGTCGACCGTCGACTCGGTGGAGCTGATGACGGTGTCGATGTCCAGATGGCGGGCAAGCATGGCGTAGTTGGGGTTGGTCTTGACCAGCGCGATCGTGTGGGCGATGCCCATACGCTTGGCATAGGCGCTGATGATGATGTTCAGCTCGTCCTTGTCGGTGATCGCCACCATCAGGTCATAGTCGTCGAGCGACTCGTCGTCCCAGACGCTCTGGTCGGTGATGTCCCCCTTGATGACCAGCGTCTCGGGGTACATCTCGCTGAACTGCTCGCACTTCGCCTCGTCGATGTCGACCACGGTGATCCATTTCCGTCTGGAGGGGGAGAACTTGCTGAGCAGATAGCGGCTGATCCGTCCGGCCCCAACCAGGCAGATATGCCGGGGCGAGCTGATCGACGCGTCGAACTCGCCGAGCATCTCGGTCATCTGGTCCTTGAAGGTGATCAGCGCCAGCGTGTCGCCCTTCTGCAGCACTGTTGACCCGGAGGGAAGCAGCGTCTGCCTTCCCCGCTGGATGGCGGACAGGACGAAGGGGGTCTTGATCAGCGGCCTGACCTTGGAAAGCGGCATGTCCCTCAGCGGGCTGTCGTAGGAAATGGAAAGGTTGCAGAGGATGAACGGCGTGTGGGGGAAGGTCATTGCCCCCTGGTAGAGGCCGTTCATGATGATGTCGTAGACCTGCTTGGAGACCTCCTCGGACGGGTTGACGATGATGTCGACCCCCAAGAGCGGGACGTTCATCTCGCTGCCGGTGTAGCTCATCGACCGGATGACGGCGATGGTCCGGGGTGTCTTGAATTTGCTGGAGACGAGGGCGCAGGAGACGAGGTTGACCTCATCGCTGTTGGTGATGGCGATGAAGATATCGGCATTCTTGCACCCCGCCTCGTCCAGCACCTCGGGGTCGGTACCGCTGCCGTTGACGGCCATGCAGTCGAGCTTTTGCGAGACCAGGTCGCACTGGTCCGGGTCCGAGTCGATGAACGTGATGTCCTTCTTTTCTCCAATCAGGAGCTTCGCAAGGTGCAGGCCGCGGTGGCCGGCCCCAAGAATAACAACAAGCATGGTTCCACTTTATCAAAGGGAGGAGGAACGCTCAACTCCCTAAAATCGGGACGTACAGGACAGAGCCCATGAAAGGGGGGGACCGGCAGGCTTCCCCGATTCCGAACCATTCCGTCCCCGCTGCCGAGGGAAGATGCGGCGGCCGGGACTGGCGCCTTCGCTTGCAGAGAGCGGCTATTAGGATTATAGTTTGGGTCTATGAAAAAACGACTGATTACCTCTGCTTTGCCGTACGTGAACAACGTTCCCCACCTGGGGAACCTGCTGCAGGTACTTTCCGCGGACGTGTTCGCACGCTTCTGCCGTTCCAAGGGCTATGAGACCCTGTATGTCTGTGGTACCGACGAGTATGGCACCGCGACCGAGACCCGCGCGTTGCAGGAGCACATGAGCCCCCGCGAGCTTTGCGACCACTACCACGCGATCCATAAGGAAATCTACAAATGGTTCAACATCAGCTTTGACTATTGCGGGCGTACCAGCACTCCCAAGCAGACGGAAATCGTCCAGCATATCTTCAAGCAGGTCTACGATGCCGGCTACATCACCGTCCACGAGGAGGAGCAGCTCTACTGCCCCCACTGCGGACGCTTTTTGGCCGACCGCTTCGTGACCGGCACCTGCCCCCACTGCGGTTACGAGAAAGCGCGCGGGGACCAGTGCGAGCACTGCGGCACGTTGCTTGACCCGACCGAGCTGAAGGAACCGAAATGCTCGGTCTGCGGCACCACCCCCGTGCTGAGGAAGACCAAGCACCTCTACCTGGACCTGCCCAAGGCGCTTCCCATGCTGGAGAAATGGATGGACAAGGCCTCTGTCGAGGGGTTCTGGGCCAACAACGCCATCCAGATCACCAAGAGCTGGATCCGCGACGGACTGAAGGACCGTGCCATCACCCGTGACCTGAAGTGGGGCATCCCCGTCCCCCTCGAGGGCTTTGAGGACAAGGTCTTCTACGTCTGGTTCGACGCCTGCATCGGTTACGTGTCGATCAGCGCGTACGCGACGGAGAAGTGGAGGGATTGGTGGTTCGATCCCGAGCATACCGAGCTCTTCCAGTTCATCGGCAAGGACAACATTCCTTTCCATACCGTCATCTTCCCGGCGACCCAGCTGGCGACCGGCGACAACTGGACCATGCTGCACCACATGAGCTCGACCGAGTACCTCAACTACGAGGGCGGCAAGTTCAGCAAAAGCCAGGGGATCGGCATCTTCGGCAACGATGTCGAGTCGACAGGGATTCCTGCCGACGTCTGGAGGTTCTACCTGTACTACAACCGTCCGGAGACCAGCGACTTCACCTTCACCTGGGCTGATTTCCAGGAGAAAGTCAACAAGGAGCTGATCGGGAACCTTTCCAACCTGGTCAACCGTACCGTCACCTTTACCAAGAAAGCGGCGGCCGGGTATCTCGAGGCCGGTCCCGTGGACGAGGAGTTCCGGAAGCAGGTCCTTCAGTACGAGGAAAAAATCGACGCGCTGATGGAGCGGGCGGACGAGCGCGAGGCGCTTCGCACCATCCTCGCCCTTTCCTCGGCGGGCAACAAGATGTTCCAGGACGCGGAACCTTGGAAGACCAAGGAGACCGACATGGAGGCGACCAAGAAGGTGCTGCGCACCCTCTGTTGCCTGATCAAGGACCTGGCGGTCCTGGTCGAGCCGTTCATGCCGTCCACCAGCGCCAAGCTGCTTGGATTCTTCGGAATCGGAAAGCGGACCTGGAAGGAACTGGGGAATTGGGACGGAGAGATCCGTATCGGCGATGTCGAGCTGCTCTTCCAGCGGTTGGAAGACGACCGTGTCGCCACGCTCCGCGAGCGCTTCAGCGGAAGCCAGAAGGAGCGTGAGGAGCAGGCCAAGGCGGCCGCTCCGAAGCAAGCACAGAAGAAACAGAAAGAAGGAGCGAACAAACACAATATGGGCGCATTGGATCCGAATTTGTCGATTGCCGAGAACTTCCAGAAGCACGTCATCCTGAAAGTCGCCGAGATCACCAACGTGGAGAAGCATCCCGAAGGGGACAAGCTGTATATCCTGACTTTGAACGACGGCAGTCCGAACCCGCGCACCATCGTCAGCTCGATCGTTCCGTTCTACAAGGCTGAAGAGCTGCAGGGCCGCCATATCGTCCTGGTCAGCAACCTGAAACCGGCGAACTTTCGCGGCGTCAAGAGCTACGGCATGCTGCTGGCGGCCAGCGACCCGAGCGCGCCCAACCCGCACGACACCTGCGAGGTGCTGTTCCCGGACGACATCCCGGCTGGCGCCGTGCTGGAGCCCGAAGGGTTCAGCGCCCCGACCGAGGACTACTGCTACGTGAAGCCAGAACCGTTCTTCTCGATGCCGATGACCACCAAGGACGGAGTCCTGATGATCGACGGCAGGAAGATCGTCAGCGCCGACGGAAAGGAAGTTCACGCCCATACGTACGTGAACGGCAACGTA
>CAJMOS010000069.1 GCA_905215015.1 uncultured bacterium
AGAAACATCACTCCAAAAATATACGGAATCGGACAATTGTCCAACAGGATGCTCAGAATGGTGGCAAAGTGCGCAAACCGCGCACAAAAATATACACTATTTAACAATTCAACGCATGAGAAAACACACGAGGACTTGTCTTGAGGCGAGGATACCGGAGATAGGAAAAGAGCGCCATCAGATTATCCTTGACCTTTTCCAGCAAAGTACCGACTACCTCGTCCCGACAACCGGCAAAAAGTTCACTGAGCATGTCGTAGGCGACGCCAAGGGCTATGACGTCATGCAAGAGCTGGAAATGGACATCCACTCCATCCTGTTCCAGGGCAAAGACGTTTTCCGAAGGTGCCAGATGGATTACTTCCCCACCCCCTTCCCATGGCTCCATCAGCCAGCGGCCGAACTGATATGCCACCATCATATCCACCAGCGTCAAGTTCCCGTAATCCAAAGGAAGTGGTTCCGTAGGAACAAGGCCAAGCACCGTGCAGGCGAGGGAACGAAGAGCCGGGGCATATTGGCTGGCAAGCGGGAGCATCTGGCTGACCAGGGTGGTATGGTTGACATCGACATGGAGCGCAAGGGAAAGAAACGCTTGGATCAACGCCTCGCTGCGCTCCTTGAGCCATGGTTGCATGTCGCTGCGATTGTTGCTGGAGATGATGGGAAGACAGTGGAGCCTTGACGGCTTCACCAGGCCCCAGCCCGCCTGCGCGAAAGGCCCCTGCCGGTAGGGGCGGTAACTATCCACGACTTTCGGCCCGAGTCCGGTCACACGGGCGATTTCCCTAGTCCGCATGCCATGACGCGCCAATTTGGTGATCCGTAGATGTTGGGCGTTGGTATAGATGCCGGCTGTAATCAGGAGCTTGCGAACCTTCAGGGTCGTCGTCTTCGCCTCTCGCGCCACCAGTTTCAAGCGTCCATGACGCCTCCAGAGCGCCGTATAACGCTCCACTTCCAGTTTCGTTGCAATTCCCATAAGGAGAAATCTACCACAGGATATTACATTGCGAAACTTCATTTTTTAAAATTGTGAAAAAACGTGTATGCCGCTAGACCGTCATGCAGGCGAAGGGCAGGTTGTAGGCATGGACGAACCGGCCGTAGCTGTTTGGAGTCACGCCTATCCGCATCGCACGGCCAAGGTCCACCGGAAGCGAATACCGGAATCCGTCGGTAATGTAGCGCAGACAACTGATCCGCTTCCGCCCCTCCTCACGCTCCAGCGCAGGTCCTCCATCCTCGGTCAGAAAGGCAGCTGCGTCGTCAAGGTCTTCCACCATCAGCACCACTGGCCGGGGCTGGTTGTCCCAAAACCGCCTGACCAGACGTTGCGCCTTGGCGAGGTCGCCGGTGGGCCGCACATCCGGAATCTTGCCGGTCTGAATCGCCTTGCGCTCGGCCAAGGCAAGGAAGTGCGCCGCCCTTCCCACCATGCCGAAGTATTGGGCCCGGACCGCATACTGGCAGGCGAATCCAAGTCCGCAGACCGAGAGGGATGCAGAGGACCACCACCTCTTGTCTCCGAGCATCTTCGGAAGCTCCTGGGTCATGACCAGGGCCATGTCGCGTCCCTGCACGCCATAGCGTTCTTCCCAGCCCCAGAAATCATGGGGAACCCGGTGGTGCAGATAGAGCACATACCGCCTGAGCAAACGGTCGGTTTCCTTCCGTTCCTCATCGCTCATTTCCAGTACCATCGCATCAGTTCCATGGAACATCGGAAACGGCACCTTGCCTTCGGCACGGCGCGAAGGGATCCGGGGCATCACCCAGCGTTTGACATAGGACTTGAACGCGTGGTAGTCAAAGTCCTTTCCGGTCAGGCGTTCTTCCATACATGGCCTCCAAACCAAGCATACAGGAGAATCAATGCCCCCAACGGTCACAAACACGAGGAAGACACGCCAATCAGCATAGCATGCCGGCGGTATCTGCCAAGGAAATACTGCCGGCATGCATGGAAGCTCCAAGTCTTCGTCCCGTCACGCCTGGGCTAGGTTTTCCTCCGGCGCCTGCCCGATGCCGATCCGTCCGAACTCGTCCATGACGGCAAGACGCGCGGAAGCCAGGCCTTGCTCGATGGCGGATTCCAGCGCTTTCTGCACGGAAGCGCTCCGCCCTTTGAATCCGAGAGCGAGGGAGGTCTCTTTCAACAGGTCCTCTTTCATCAGCGTCCCCTTGCTCTGGAGGACCGCATACATGGCATTGAGCATCTCGATCCGAGGGATATCCCCCACCTGGCGTTTCTCTTCCTCCTGCTCGCCGTTACGGCGGTACTGGGTATAGGCGGATTCGATATCCTCCGTCCCCCTCCACTTCTCCGGCCAGTAGATGAACCGTCTGTTTCCATCGCCATCCAACTCCTCGGTGGCAAGGAAGCCGGCGGAACGCAGATGCTCGTCAAGCACCGGCTTGAGGGCAGGGCTTTTCTTTTTCGGTCCGAAGGAACGAAGGACCTTGAGCTCAAGCAGCTCTTCGGCAATCGGCCCTTCCCCCTCGATCACGCTGCGGAAGCGGGCGACAAACTGTTCCGGCTTCAGGCGCTTCACTTCAGATACGGACATAGTATCGGTCTCGCTGAACTCGAAACCCTGGTAGTCGATGCCGATGCGGAACACATTGCTTCCTTCACAAGGCTTCTCATCCGGGGCCGGGACGGCAGCCGCCGCTTCGCTCTTCCTCAGAAGGGAACGATACTTGCCGACAAGAGAAAGGATATACCGGGTCTCTTTCTCCCGGTCATTGAACCAGTCGATGGTCCTGACCAGAATCACATTCCACCCCCTCGCCTTCAGCACCTGCTCGCGCAGGATGAACCGGTCGTTGGTCAACGAGGAGAGAAGCATGCCGCTTCCATCAAGCAGGATGCCGCAAAAGAAGGTGCCGGGATCCTTGGGATGGGAAAGCGCGATATCCACCTGGAAGTCGGACAATCCCACATTGAGCGCACCATCATAGCCGTGGCCCTTGAGCATCTCCAGGATCTCCTGGGCCATCAGGCTCTGCTTCCGCTTTGCCCGCACTCTCTCGTCCACTCCCGCCTGGCTGGCGAACTGCAGGAAACTCCGAAGGTCGTTTCCGCCCTTCGATGGAATCTGCTTGCCCGCGAAGTCGGCGAGGTCGATGATGGTGAAGACCACCATTTCCTTCTTTGCCCGGCTGAAAGCGACGTTCAGGCGGTTCTCTCCTCCGATGTTGCTGATCGGACCGAAGTTGGTGGAGAACCTTCCGGACTTGCTCTTGCCGTAGGTCACCGAGAGCAGAATCACATCCCGCTCGTCTCCCTGGATGTTTTCCAGATTCTTCACGATCAGCCGGTCCGGGCAGTCGATCTCGCTCTGGTCCCATTTCGCCAGCTTGGCAAGGTTGTGCTTGCGGCTGAACAGGTCCTCCAGCTTGTCCTGGATCAAGACCTGCTGCTTCTCGCCAAAGGTGATCACCCCGATGGAATCGCGGCACAGGACGGGATCCTCGAGGCGGCGCTTGATTTCCATGACGATGGCATCGGCCTCTGCCGGATTCGGCTCCTTGCTGCCCGACTGGTAGTAGCCCTCGACGTGGCGCAGCGACACCCGGGAATGCAAGGAATCCACCGACGGGTAGGTTTTCAGCCTGCGATGGTAGTAGTGGGCGTTGCTGAAGGCGATCAGGCTTTCGTTGGTGCTCCGATAGTGCCAGTTCAGGCTGGTCTGGGGAAGCCCGATATCGTTGCAGTCGGCAAGAATGCTGTCCAAGTCCCCGTCAAAGGGATCACGTTCCTCGTCATCGCTGGTCGCGGTTTTCTGGAAGAAACTGGTCGGCGGCATCTGCTTCGCGTCTCCGACGACGATCAGGTCCTTGCCACGGGCAATCGGACCGATTGCCTGACAGGTGGGAATCTGCGATGCCTCGTCGAAGACCACCAGGTCGAACGGCTGCCGTTCCGGATCCAGGAACTGGGCGACCGACATGGGGCTCATCAGGAAGCAGGGAAAATAGGCAAGCACGGCATCGATTCCCCCAGAAAGAAATTCCCGGACCGACTGTTTCTTGCCTTTGGTCGCCACAAAACGAGACAGGACATGGCGTACCCGGTCATCGGAGGGCACCAGGGCATCAAGCATGCCGGGCAACGCACTCTTCACGTAGGCCCGATACTCCTCTTGGGCCTGCATCAGTGTCCGGATATTCTCATCGAAGCCAGCTTGCGCGTATTGGAACAACGGCGCGCACTGCTGGAAGATCTCGTCGATATAGGATTTCTCGAACGACGCCTGCAGGTAAAGCGCCGCCTCTTTCGCATCCATCCCCCCTATCATCATTTTCACGAAGGGGTCGGCATACGGTTTGCTGTCAAACCAGGAAAGCAGACTGTTGCAGTGAGCCCAGCCTTCCATGTCCACAGTCCTCTGGATCCAAGCTTCGAGGCGGGTCTGCAGCTCGGCATAGGACAGGTCGGACAAGGAGGCGTCAGCCTCCACCACCTGGGAAAGCTCCTTCCACCCGCTGGCAATCGACTTCTGCACCTTGCTGAATTCATCGAGGGTGCGGATCAGGTGCTCGTCCCCATACCAAGCCGAGGCAACTGACAGGACGAAGGGTTCCGTGTGCTTGCATTTCATCGCTTCCAGCAGGGTCGCCACCTCCTTGCGGTAGGCGGCCACCAGATCCACCACGTTTTCAGCAGCTTCGTAATCCCGCCCGACCAGGAAACGGAACTCCTCGGGAATCCTCGCCTCTTCCCTCTTCAGGCGTGCGCTGCGCGCGACAAACGAGTTGAGTTTCTTCAACTCGTCCACGATGTTCTCCTGGGTGATCACCAAACCGCTCGGCGCCATGGAGTTCACCTTGGAAAGGAGACGTTTCCGTTCCTTTCCCTTGAAGAAACCGCTCTTGCAACCGTCCCACTGCTGGACCAGGCCGGGAATGCTTTCATGAAAAATCTCGGGGCTCCAGTCGCTGGAGACGCCGCTTGCGAGTTTCAGGTTGGAGTAGCGCTTCAAGACTTCCAGTCCATCGCCCAGCGCGCTCCGGTCCATCGCGAGGATCCCGGGTTCGATTTCCTGTTCCTTCAGCCGGGAGAGCGCGTCGATCACGCCCTTCACCTTTTCCCCGGTCGCGGTGGTGCAGTGCCATTTGCATCCATCCGGCATCTCTTTCTGTATCTCCGCTTCAAGAAGCGCGATATGGGAAAGGTGGCTGACAAGCTTGCCCGCCAGGCCGGACACCTGTTCCCTGACGCCATCATCGTAGCTCGTGATTCCCAAGCCTTGGAACGGAGACTTCTCCAAAGGCCGGAACCTGGCGAGATTCAGGGAAATTTCCCCAAGCTTCGTGGCGCAGGCATCGAGTTCCTTCTTTCCCACCTTCTTGATCAGGGAATAGCGAAGCTGGGTGACCGGAACCTCGCGATGCGACTCGTACATGTTGATCAGCTGGTAGAGGCTCATGCCGCAGGGGCGGGTCTTATGGAGCTCGCGGACGTACTTCTTCAGCTCTCCGCTGATCCGTTTGATCTGCTCCTCGTTCGCCGCATTGCGGGAAACGGCCTCTCCGTTCTGCTCCAGAGCGGCGGAAATCTGGTCGAGGAAATGGGCCTTCGAGGCCTTGATGGAGTGCAATTCCAGAAGGTGGTTGCTGATGCCGACCTGGTGCAGGTTCCGGTAGACCACCTGCAAGGCAGCCATCTTCTCGGCGACGAACAGCACTTTCTTCCCTTGGACCATGGCGTTGACGATGATGCTGGTGATGGTCTGGGACTTGCCGGTCCCCGGCGGGCCCTGGAGGATGAAGCTATACCCGGAGACCGCCGCCTTGACCGCGCGCAACTGGCTCTCGTCGCACTCCATCGGAACCACCTGGTCGATGAAGTCCGAGTCCTTCACCTCCGGCAGCGGTTCCTGCTTGAAGCAGAGTTTCTTCTTGACCAGGCTCTTGACCACCTTGTTCTTCATCAGGGCCGCCGAGTGTTCCTTCAACTCGTTGTACATGACGAACTGGTCGAACGAGTAGATGCCCACCGAGACCGACTCGACCAGTTTCCAACGGGGAATCTGGCTGAGTTCGGAACGGAGTGTCGCAAAGACATGCTGGACGTTGATGTCCTCTCCCTGCAAAGGCAGGTGGGAATAATCGAGGTGGGTCTCGTATCCGTACTCCATCCGGAACTTCTCGAAGACGCTGAAGTTCAGCTGGGGGTCCTCGTCGTCGCGCAACTTGATCTGATAGGTGCCGTTCTGGCGGGAAAGTTCCACCGGGTACAGCAGTATCGGAGCGCGGAACATCTGTTCCCCGTCGTAGTACTCGATATGTCCAAGGGTCAGGTAGAGCGTGTAGACACCCGACTCGCTCAGGTTCTTCTGGGTGCGCCAGTAGATGCTGCCGAGTTTCAGACTCAGGGAATTGGAGCTCTCTGAAACGACTACCTGTTTCTTGGAAAGCAGTTCCAGGAAGGCGGGGTTCCCCCGCTTGGACTCGACGGCGGCTTCCGAGAAATCGGGAGAGGCGGACAAGGCATCAAAATCGGGACGCACGACAAAAGAGGTTCCCTTCGAGAGCGCGGAGACGAACGTGGAAATGTCCGGGCAAAGGACCTGTACGATCGAGTAGCCGGAACGCATGTTCATCAAAGGATTCCTGTAGGAAAAATCCAGCAGGCGGCGTTGCCACTGCTCGATCCTGCCCTTCGGGGTGTTGTCGGCGACCTTCTGCCCCGCGAGGTCCACTTCCTCCATCGTGTCCTTCAGACGCGGACGGTAGGCGGCTGTCTCGAAGAAGGCATCTTCGACGAAAGAGACCTCGCCCGTTGGAGAGACAACCCGTTCCGGCAGGGGATGGAGCCCCACCAGACGGGCGAACTTCACGTCGACGATCAACAGGCTTTCGGCTTGGCGGGCCTTCTGCAAGGCGGCCTCGCATGCCGCGGCAAACGGCAGATCCTCGCCAAGGGCGACGACAACGATATGCTTGCCGGCATCCTGGGTGATATCCGAGGGATCGTCGTGGACCACGCAATCGAACGAACGCTTTTCGTCAAGCACCACCCCGGGGAAGATGATGGCGGGAGACAGGCACAAGATGGGATGCAGCCCCATGCCTTCGGCAATCGACGCGAAGAGCAGGGAAAGTTCCAGCGGCGTACCGGACCGGGAGGAAACGATATCCCCCAACGGCCGGATTGTCTCTCCCCGTTCCTCGTGCGCGGGGGCTTCCAGGAGCCGGTATCCGGAAAGCAGGGAATAGACAGCCGCCACGGGATCGGGCGCATCTCCGATCGGGGCTATCATCTGCTTCACAAGGGAGTGATGGGGCTGGATGAACAAGGAAAGGACCTTGGCGTCCCCATTCCACCATGTGGAAGGATGCACGGATATCGAACGGCTCCTGGTGGCGAAGACACGTCCCTCATCATCCACCAGCGACACCACAAGCGGTAACGACAGGAGGGATGGGATATCCCGCAACAACGAGGGATCCAGTTTGAAGGATCGTTTTGTCTTATAGGTGTTCGAGGCCGAAGATACATCTGGTACCGCAGGGATGGGGATCTTCGAAGTGACGGCCGAAAGCAACGGCGATGAGGAGGAAAGGACCAGTTTGGAGGCCCGGAGAGGAAGGTCTGTCTCGTTGGAGACTTCTATTTCCACCGCAAGCCTGAGATCTCCACGCAACGCGGCGTAGCTCAACTCATTCGGGCTGACGTCCACGTCGAGCCGAACCATCTTTTCCATCGTTTCCATCATGGCTGAACCCTCTTTCTTATGAAAACAACTGGAAGAAGGTATCGATTACAGCACTTCGGGATACATCAAAAACCTATCGGGAAATGAAGGGAAACCTCATCGGCCGGATTCACGGTTCCCCGAAGAATTCGGCCAGCACCTGCCGGAACTCCTCCAGGTCGGACTGGGTGATCTTCAGCTCCACCCCTTCGGAAAGGGACAGCGGTTTGGTGTACTTCCAGCCGCACTCCTTCCTGGCCATGGATTCAAGGTACTCAAAAGGTTCTACCGACCTTCCGTCCTCGTGCACCATCGAGGACCGGGCCAAATGGCAGAACATCAGCACCACCGGGCGCGATTCGGTATCATCGAACACATCGACGAAGGCAAGGGCCTTCTTCAATTCCGCAGTGAATGCGGACGCGTCGAACAGGCTCCGTGCGGCGGCCGCCAGTTCATGGGCGCAGTGGCCGACTATGCCGAAATGGGCGGCCATCGGCGCATAGACAAGCGCGTCATCCAGCGACGAGACACAGAGTGCCGGAGTCTCTTCACCCTCATGGGCCAGCAGTTCCGGCATGATCCATTCCATGACCTCGCGAAGGTCTTCCCGGTCAAGATCCGTGTACCTGCCAAGCAAATTCCAGGAGTCCCCCTCATGCGGATACAGGACGGCGCTGTACTTCCAGGGACTCTGCTTGAGCATGTGGTAGAGTTCCTTCGCCGCGAACCAGAGATGCTCCCGGAACATGGGGATATCCTCCTGCTCCATTTCCAGCACGTTGCGGTCCGTCCCGTGAAACACGGGCACCGGTATCATCGTCTCGTCTGAAGGGAACTGCCTCGCCAAATAGTCCCGAAGCTGTCCAGGGCCCAACCCGTTTCCCCCTTCCCCGCACTTGTAGATGGTCCCTTGCTTCCTATCGGCCAGGTCCAATGTCACAGCCAAAGAGGTTCCTGCTTCTTCCTTCCTGCACATCTGCGCGCCTCCTTGATTGCATGGTAATGAAGGAAGAAAGAACCAAACGCAGAACTTCTCACAATACAGAAAAAGGCAGAATGTCAAACTGTTTCGAGAACCCCTCCTCAAGAAAACCGATACAACCGGTGTATGTCCCCACGACAAAAACGGACAACCACAAACACAAAAGATTCCTTTCCGCACCACCATCAAAGCGCTTCGACCGAAATCCGGGGAAGAATCCATTCCAAATCCGTTTTGTGAAGATGCCCGACTTTTGCGGTCAACGTGTTGGCCACCCCACACGCCATGGAGAACTTGATCGCCTCAATCGGAGATGAGCCACCAATCATTGCATGGCAGAATCCTGCGACTGACGAGTCCCCGCTTCCGATGGTGGAAACGACAGGCACCTTGGGAACATGGACCCAGAAGGCCCCTTGAGCAGAAACGAAAATCGCTCCATTGCCACCCAAAGAAACCAGAACGTGCTCGGCTCCCTTTTCCCGAAGCTTTCTCGCGAGACCAACCACGTCTTGTTCCGTCAAAGCACCCTCCACGTCAAACAACGAGGCCAATTCCTCTTTATTCGGTTTTGCAAGTACAAACGGTGCGGGAAACGATCCTTTCAGATATTGGCGGTTCGCATCCACAACACATCGTGCGTGATGGTTGGTTGCAATGATAGCGACCTGCTGATAGATGTTCCAATCCATACCGTACATCGGAAGCCCGGAACAAACAACCAAATCATTCGGCGACAGCCTGCTTTCCAGCTTGTCGAGGAATTCCTTTTGCCGCACAAGAGATACCTTCTCTCCATCCTCGGTCAGTTCCGTCTCCTCCCCAGCCGCGTGGTCGATAATGTTGATCGTGCAGCGGGTCTCTCCTTCATGAGGGAAATAATGCGAAACGATATGGAGATTGTCGATTTCCTGTTTGATAAGGTTGCCGTTGCCGCCTCCGACAAACGCATAGAACTCACATACATCGCCAAGCTCACTCAGAATACGAGCGACATTCACCCCTTTCCCTCCGGGAATGATATCAGGATGATTCCCATGGAACTGGGCACCTTTGTGGAAGTGGTCGATGTAATACATACGGTCAATCGTCGGGTTCAAGCAAAGCACATGGATCACTTCGTCCACCTCCCAGCGCTGTGCAATACTGAGGTGAATTTATGCTCCACCTCCCGCTCGAATGCATCGTAGGCAGGTCTGAGATACTTACGGGGATCATAAATGTCAGGCTTTTCTCTCAGGAAAGAACGGATCCTCGTAGTGGTCACGATGAAGTTATCCACATCCATGTTCACCTTGCGGATGCCAAGAGAAACTGCCTTCGCGACGTCTTCTTCGGGACACATCTTCCAACTTGGCACTTTCGCACCGACTTCATTGCACGCGGCAATCAGTTCTGCAGGCAAAGAAGCACCTCCATGAAACACGAACGGATATCCAGGCGCCACGGCTACGATCCGTCGCAAAAGGTCGAATGCAATTCGGGGACACGTGTCGGAAATCACTCCTCCATGGGAAGTACCTACAGACACGGCAAGAGCATCGCACCCGGTACGATCGATAAAATCCCGGACGGCCTCAGGCTTGGTGAATTCGGCATGTCCGGCATACACGGTGTCTTCAAAACCCGGAATACGACCAAGTTCAGCTTCAATCCAGACGCCTCTTTCATGGGCATAGGAGACTATCGACCGGGTCTTCTCGACGTTTTCCTCGTATGGCAGTGCGGACCCGTCGAACATGACGGCCTGCACTCCAGCAGCAATCGCCTCCTTGCAGTTCTCAATGGTTTTGCAATGGTCATGCTGGATGAAAACAGGAGCTTTGCATGCTTCGGCGTACATTTTCAGCATTCTGACAAAAAGGCCGAGGTCTTTCACGTATGCCCTGGCTCCCATGGAAACCTGGATGATCGCCGGGGCCTTCTGGTTCTCCGCGGCGCCAAGCACCGCTTGCACCGACTCCAACGAGTAGACATTGAAAGCACCAAGGGCGAAATTTCCCTTGTCCGCCATTGCATATAACGCGTTCGGAGTTTGCAATGCCATATGAATTCCTCCTCGTTTATTTCTGTATGATCACAGAACCAATTGCATTCCAGACTGCGTATTGGTTCACATCCGTATTGAACCAGGCGTGCCTTTTCCCCTCGAAAGGGATGACGGCAACCTGGTTTCCTTGCGCCCTGAGCGTGTCAGCCATGCGGAGACATTCCTCATAGGGGACAACCGTATCCGCCGTACCATGCAAAAAGGTAAATGAACAATCATGATATGGATTCTGGCAGGGAGATGCCTCCGGGAACACCAAATGGCGGTCGACTTCCTCCAGCCGGAAATACCGGGTCAGCGAATCACGTTCCTGCGGGTTCCGTTCCCAAAATGATTCCAAGTCAAAAATGCCATTGAGCGCGATCGCGTGCGTCGGCAGGAAACCGGATGGAATCGCATGGCGTTTCCTCCATGCCCCGCTCATGGCAAGAAGCAGAATATTGGCACCCGGGGAGCCACCTATCAGAAACATGCGCCGGGGGTCAATCCCTAGGGCCACCGCATGTTGCACCATCCAGTCGATGGTTTCCACCACATCCGTCACCGCCCCAGGATAGGGAGAGACCTTCGCCGTCCGATATTGGACGGAAACACAAACCGTGCCATATTGCCAGGCAAGATACGAAGCGGCTCCAAGGAATTGGTCCTTGTCCCCTCCCACAAAGCCGCCTCCATGGACAAACAACAGGGAGGTCCGATTGGCAAGATTGTCTTCTGGCTTGAAAACATCCAGGACAATCTCGTGTCGATCGCGGCACATCAAACGATAATCCCTGACCAGCATGTCCAGACCTCCCATTCTTCCCATCACTCAGTTGACGCCGATATCCTTCATCGCTTGTTTCAGGTAATCGAACTTCACGTAGGTAGAGGGATCGACATCAAACTTCGGGTCAAGCAGGCCGGCATCCAGGAACATCTTGTTGATGATGCCGTACCATTTCATTGCGGTCCCGTCATCAACCAGCTGCTTCAGTTCGCTGTTGCTCAGCCAATTGGTCTTCGTGACGACCAACGCGGCGGTAGCCTCGTCCGTGTTGATGAACTTGGCGACTTTCTTGACCGTATCCTGCATGTGGTCATAGCGGTACTGGGAACCCTTCAGGTATGCCCGCAGGAATCTCACGACGACATCCTCGTTCTTGTTGAGGAACTTGCTGGTGGTGACCCAGCTGTTGGTGAACACGGCATCAGGCAGGAAATCCTTGGAACTGGAAAGCGTCAGGACCTTATCGGCTCCCATATCCTTCCGGATCTGGTCGGTGTACGGAGCCTCGATGGAGATGGCGTCGATCTTGCCTGTCATGAACGCGGTGACCTTTGCCGAGGCATCCATATTGATCATGTTGACGTCGGTCTTTTGCATGCCGTTCAGCTGCAAAGCCATGGAAAGCACCAGTTCGCTGGTCGTGCCAGCGGAAATGGCAACATTCTTGCCCTTCAAATCCTGCATAGCCTTGATGCCGCTGTCCGCCCTGGCAAGAATCTCGCCGCTGATATCCGTGCTATCCAAGGCAAGAATCACGCATTGCCCTTTCGGAGCAAACACATGGGCTCCAACTCCGAGATATCCCAGGTCAATGTCCCCGGAGGCCATGGCAGCCAATTCCGTGGCTCCACTGGTGAACTGCACCAGTTCGACATCCAGGTTCTCTTGGTCGAAATATCCGTTATCCAAGGCATTCAATACTGCTCCGGCACCGGTAACATGGGGGTGATAGGCAATTTTGATTTTCGTCCTTGCCGGTGCTGCAGTCCCAGTAGCACCGCTACCCTCTGACGCACCTTGAGCAAAAACACCCAACATCGCCACACATGCCATCAGCATGCATGCAACCAAACGCATCGACTTCTTCATATGAGTCCTCCTTTTCAGCCCGTTTTCGGGATGTGCGGTTCACTATTTCGTGTGAGCAAGGTATTCCCTGTAGACCTTGTTCCAAATGAGATTCTTGATCTCGTTGTACTGGGGAGTCAGCTTGGTTTCCTGGTTGCGCGGATAAGGAAGATCAATAGGCATGATTTCCCGGATCCGTCCAGGTCCTGCGCTCATAATGACTACGCGCGTCGCAAGCAGGACAGCCTCGTCGACATCATGCGTGATGAAGAAACAAGTCTTCTTTTCTGTCTGCCAGGTCTGCAACAGGTTTTCCTGAAGCTGGGCCCTCGTCTGGGCATCCAAGGCTCCGAACGGCTCGTCCATCAACAACACCTCCGGATTGGTGGCGTAGGCACGCGCCAAAGCGACACGTTGCTTCATGCCTCCGGACAGTTCCTTCGGATAGGAATTGACGAACTTGTCCAGACCGACGATATGGATATACTTGCGGGCTACAGCCTCCCGCTCGCTCTTCGGCACATGCTTCATCGCCATGCCGAACTCGACGTTCTTGAGTACGGTAAGCCAAGGATACAGGGCATACTGTTGGAATACGACGCCCTTCCCACGCCCTGGACCGGAAACTTCTTCTCCATGCACCCTGATGGTCCCCGTCGTCGGCTTGAGCAGACCGGAAATCATGCTGAGCAATGTGGTCTTGCCGCATCCGGAAGGTCCGACGACACAGATGAACTCATTCTTTTCCGCGGAGAAATTTACCGTATCAAGGGCAAGATACGGACCATTCTTCGTCTCATACGTCTTTGACACATCGATGACTTCAATTTCAGGCATTGTCTTTTACCTCCTGCCAAGAAGTAAGGATCCGCTCCAAAAGCAGCACGATCTTGTCCAGGCAAAAGCCGATGACCCCAATGACCAGAATTCCCATCAGAACGACATCCATGCGGAAGTACATGCCCGCCTGCTGGATCATCATTCCCAAGCCAGTGGCGGCACCGGTAAGCTCGGCAGCGACCAACGTCGTGAGTGCGGTGGCAATGCCAAGTCTGATTGCGGTAAAGATGTAAGGAACTGTTGCCGGGACTACCACATGCAGAAAAATCTGTCCGTCTGTCGCATCAAACACGCGGGCCGCCTTGATGAGTGTGTAGTCCACATTACGGACACCTTGATAAATCGTCACGACCATGGTCAAGAAAACGGCAAAAAAGATAATGGCGACCTTCGCAGAGGTACCGATACCAAGCAACGCAATGACAAGCGGAATCAAGGCAATCGGCGGAATAGTTCGCAGAAACTGGATCCAAGGCTCGACGATCGTACGGAATCCGGTATACCAGCCAAGCAGGAATGCGACGGGAATCGAAACCACGAAGCCAAGGAAGAAACCTGCCAGGACCCTGAACAAACTGTCACGGATCTGGATTTCAAGATATCCGCTTTTCAGGTTCACAAACAAAGCGAGGAACACCTGCCGTGGACCGACGATGACATTACCGATATCAGGCAATTTCGAAATCAACGTCCAAAGCAGAAAAGCAGAAACCACGGAAATGCAGAGGCATATGGCGCTATACAGCCCTTTATGCTGGAGTTTGAATCTCGTAAACATGTATCCTCCTTACTTGCATAGAAAACGTTTTCTATTCTTCGTAAAAAAACTTTCTTCACAATTTCCTGACGGAATCACCACGCACGATAGGACAAGGAAGCACTTCTTGCGCCGGAGCCATTTCCGGATTCTGGATATTCGCAATAAGCCTTTGTCCAGCCTTACGACCCATCAGCACGCTATCCTGGCATGCATGGGTAATGGCATAGGGCAGATACAAATCGGTAGCGATGTTGCCGAAAACAACCAGCGAAACATCCTTCCCCACTTCCAGATGCAAATCATGAAGGGCTCGCAGTGTGCCGAACGCCATGATGTTGTTCTCACAGACCAAGGCAGTCGGATGGTCTTGCAGCGAAAACAGTTGCCTTACAAACCGGTACGCCTCATCCGCATTGAAGTTGGAATCGCTGACAAACGACGCGTTGACAGGAACCTGATGGTCGCTGAGAGCTTTCAAAAATCCATCAAGACGTCGTTTTCCCGTTGTCGTCCGAAGCGTGACATTGACAACGCCGATCTTCGTGTGTCCTTGGGCAACCAGAAGTTCGGTCAATGCATATGAAACCTGAAAATCATCCCAAAGAATCTGGTTCGCATTTACCTGTGTGAGAAATCTATCGACAAGGACTAACGGAATACCGCATGACTGGACTTTCCGGATTGCATCCCTACTCTCATCACCAGCCGTAGCGATGACCAAGCCATCGACTTTACGGGCGATCAGGGTATTGATGATCTGCTCCTCACGGGCAGGATCATTACCAGATGCAGCGATCATCAAACTATCGCCAATGGTATTGACTTCGGCCTCCAACCCCTTGGCAATCTCCATGAAAAACTGGTTGGAAAGATCGGCAATAATCAATGCGACAAGATTTGTGCGGTTGTTTCTGAGGCTTCGAGCCACAGCATTGGGATGATAGTCCAGCTTCTGCATGGCTGTCAGGACACGGGCTTTCGCAGCCTTGCTCACAGGATAATTCCCATTCACCACACGGGAAACCGTGGAAATGGAAACTTGAGCCTCTGCTGCAATGTCTTTGATTGTCGCATCCTTCATGGCATACCTTAGAAATCGTTTTCTATAAACGAGAGTATCACACTCCGGAAGGTTGTCAAGAAAAAAGTGAAAACGTTTTCTATGCCAAATCAGGTCTCGTCCATAGTGAACACAAAGACAATGACGGCTTCATCGGATTTTTCTCCTGGTTTTCCTCTTTGTTTTGCACTATGCTGCAGAAGAGGTGAAACATGAGCAAAGGGCTTCCGAAGGGACTGTACGAACAAATCATCAATACATCTTACAGAGAAGCGTTATCGACGGAAGATCCCGAACTCGTGAAATCTGAAAAGTTGGGGGAAGCCGAGTCTTCGGACGCGCTTGCACTCTATGTTGGATCTTTGCTGAAAAAGGCGTTTGCAGAAACCGAAGACATCCCCAAGCGTGTCGAGCTTTCCAACCAAATCATTTCCATTCTCTCAAAGGTAGATTCCGATTTAAGCGATGCTATGGTCACCACTGACGAGCAAAACCTGCTTACAGAAATCCTGACCAGAGTTCCGCAATTACAGAAAAACGTTTCCCTGCCCCGCCCGAATACTTCTCTGGTCCGTAGCACGCTTTTTACTGGAGCTTCCGATATTTCCATGGTGACCGAATTGAAGAAGGAATTCGAGTCGGCTGACCGTGTGGACATGTTGGTCTCCTTCATCAAGGTCAGCGGCCTGTCCATGATTCGGGAAGCGCTCCGATCGTTTACCGGCCGTGGGGGAAAGCTTCGTGTCATCACCACAACCTATATGGGCGCAACCGACGCTGCCGCAATCCAAGAGCTCAGCAAGCTCCCGAACACGACGATCCATATTTCCTATGACACCAAGCACACGCGCCTGCATGCCAAGGCGTACATGTTTCATCGGGAGACAGGTTTTGATACTGCCTATGTCGGTTCTTCAAACCTTTCCAATGCTGCAATTACCGATGGCAGGGAATGGAACGTCAAACTTACCATCCATGATCAGCCTGACGTG
>CAJMOS010000070.1 GCA_905215015.1 uncultured bacterium
GCCCCCGTCCAGGATGGCGATCTCATCCGCCAGCGCCATCGCCTCCTCCTGGTCATGGGTGACCAGGATGGCCGTCACCTGCAAGTCCTGCTGGATGGACTTGATGACCTCGCGGATCTCGATTTTCAAGCGGGCATCGAGGTTCGACATCGGCTCGTCGAGCAACAGGATGTGCGGTTCCTTGACGATGGCACGGCAAATGGCGACCCGCTGCTGCTGCCCGCCCGACAGCTGGGCAGGCTTGCGATCGAGCAGGTGCTCGATCTGCAGTTTCTTGGCCACCTCGCGCGCCTTGGCGTGGCGGGTCTTCTTGTCCATCCCCTTCTGCTTCAGCGGGAACGCGATATTGTCCAGCACGCTCAGATGGGGATACAGGGCATAAGACTGGAACACCATGCCGATGTTGCGGTCCTTCGGGGCCATATGGGTCACATCCTTTCCGTCAAAGAGGATTTTGCCCTCCGTCGGGTCCAGCAGACCCGCAATGCAGTTCAGCGTGGTGGACTTGCCGCAACCCGAAGGTCCGAGCAGGGCGATGAACTTCCCGTCAGGGATGGTCAGGTCGAAATGATCCAACGCCACCGTATGCTTGTCGTATTCCTTACGCAGTCCTTTGATCTCGATCATGATAGTCCTTTGCCTCCTCCCATATTGCCTTCCATAAGCTGCTTCTGCGTGAGGAGGAAAAAGATAATCACGGGAAGCATGTAGACGATTCCCATCGCGGCAACGACGTTGTAGGTCGGAATCAGCTGGTCGTTGCGGGTCAGGGCCCTGATGTAGGTCGACATGACCGGCGTCTTGCTGCCGAAGAGCAACGTGTCGAACAGAATGAAGTTCGACCAGGCGCTCATGAAGCTGAAGACCGCGATGCTGACGATGCCCGGCTTGACCAGATGGATGATGACCTGGAAGAAACCGGACAGCGGCGTGCAACCGTCAACCAGCGTCGAGTTCTCGATATCATGCGAGACCCCGTCGAAGAAATTCTTGATGATGAAGGTCGAGCCTGGAATGCGGAACGCCAGGGCCACCAGGACCACGCCACGCAGCGTGTTGACCACATGCAGCACCATCAGCACATAGAGCACGGCGATCAGCAGCAACAGGTTCGGGAACATGCGCAGCACGAGCAACCCGGTCTGGATGTTCCTTCTCCCCGGGAAATGCAGCCTGCTCAGCGCATAGCCGGCCAGCATGCTGACCAGCACTTCGAAGAACGTCACCAAGCAGGTGAAGACCAGCGAGTTGCGCAGTGCGGGACCGATCGGTTTGATCGTGGTCTGGTCGCGCAACTTCATCGGCCCGACGACGAACTGGAAATTGGAAAGGGTCACATGACCGTCTCCATCAAAAAAGGCCATGCCGAAAAACACGATGAACATGAATACCAGCGGAAGCACGAACAGGATCATCACCGCAATCGCGATGTTCTGCTTGCGCCGCTCGCTCCGGGTCATATCAGTCATTTTCCTTCCCTCCTTTCGCGTGCACACGCTTCGAGGCGAAACCGAAAAGCAACATGAGCATGAAGACCACGAGAATCAGCATGACGCTGATGGCGGCTCCATACCCGTACTGCTGGTCGACGAATGCCTTGTGATAGGCCGAGAGCGCCCAGACCTCGGTGCGGTTCAGCGGTCCGCCATTGGTGATCAGCATGATGTTGATGTAGTTCGTCATCAGCCCCAGCGTCTCCCACATGACCACGAACTTGATGTGGCTGGAAATGTTGGGGATGATGATCTGGCGGATGATCTCCCATTCGCTCGCTCCGTCGACCCTCGCGGCACGAAACTGGTTCTCGGGAATCGAACGGATGGCGCTGGAAAGGATGATCGCGCCATAGGCCAAGGCAACCACCACCTCGACCAGGATGATGACGATCATCGGGTAATCGGCAATCCAGTTGACCGGACTGCCCGACGGATGGAAGAAGTGGACGACCTTGTTGATGAATCCATTCTCCGTAGCGTCGAGATACCAGAGCCAAAGGATGGAATAGATGACCGAAGGAGTGACCATCGGCAGCATGATGATGGACTTGAACAAGCTCGCCCATGCGTTGCTGCGGATAAAATAGGCAGTCATGACCGCGATGAACAGGTCAAGCAGGATGATCAGGACCATAGCACAGAAGATATAGACCAGCGTGTTTGCCAGGATCAGCCCGTTGTTCGGATCCAGAAAAATCTTCTTGTAGTTGTAGAACCCGACAAACTTCCACTGGAAGGTGGCATCTAGTCCAGTGAAGGACATGATGATTGTCAGGATGGCAGGGAGCAGGTAGAACAATGAAACCAGCACCAGAAAGGGAGACAGGAAGGTATATGCCTGTACGGTTTTCCTTTTCATGTCGCCTCCAAAGAACCAAGAAAAAAAGGAAAAACCAGGGAATGGCCGCACCATTCCCCGGAACAAACGAAACGTTATTTCACGATGACGTTCTTCACGTTCAGCGTGATCTGCGTCTCCATGTCGCTGACCGCCTTCTCCGGTGTGGTCTGACCCAGCTCAAGGGCGACAATCTGCTTGAACAATTCGCTGCGGTAGGTAGCCAGACCGTCGATGCTCGGGGCGACCACGGCGTACTGGGCCATATAGCCGGTAGCGGCGACAATCGGGTTTTTCGCCATCTGGGGATCCTCGTTGGCCGCCTTGACGGAGCTCAGCGTATTGATCGTGGCGGCATGACGCGCCATCAGGTCGGTGTCCTCGGTGACCAGCATCCTGTACAGCTCCTTGCAAAGGTCAGGATACTTGGTCTTGCTGGAGATACCGACATACTGCGGAGCACCATAGACGAACGGATGGTCGACGTACTGGCTCTTCGGGAACATCATGAATCCCACCTTCTCGGCAAACTCGGGAATCGTCACACCGGCGGCGGAAGCCATGTAGGGACTCGCGTAGACCGGTCCGAAATAGGAGAAAGCCTCACCGGTGTAGATTCTCTTCTCAACCTCGGTCCAGACCTGCTGGTTCAGGTTGTGCGGAGTGATTCCCCGCACGTTCGAATCGTCGTACATCAGCTGGAAGAAACGCTTCAGTCCTTCACGGTCAAAGACCAACGTCCCCTTCTCGTCATAGTACTGCCCACCGAGCACGCTGATCAGGTCGAGGAAATCGTTGCCTGCTCCGGTGCGATGGATCAGACCCTCTTTGGCGCCACCCTTGTCCACGACTTCCTTGCAGAGGGCGATGTAGTCCTCGAACGAGAAGGAACCGTCCTGGACCTTGCCGGGAAGCGCATTGACCTCCTCGTCGGTCCAGCCGATGGCTTTCAGACAGTCGCGGTTGTAGTAGATGGCCCTGACCGGAAGATCCGGCGGAAAGGCGTAGATCCTGCCGTTGACATCAGTGGCCGTCGCGAAAACTCCCGGAACCCAGAGATCCTTGGTCTCGTCAACCAGGTCGGTAAGATCAAGCAGGAGGCCGTTCTTGATCAGCGAAGCGACATCGCTGATAGCGTAGAAATCGGGCTGGTCGCCGGTCTTGTGGGCGAAGACGATGTTGTTCTGGTATTGGGTCCAGTCGATCGTCTGATAGTCCTTCTCGAACTCGATGCGGATGTTTTTGCCTTCGGCCTTGTATTTCTCGTTCAGGCGGGCCCCGGCATCAACGACCGCTTCGGGGATGGTCGTGAAGTCCATGTTATGGGAAATCTTCAGCGTGATGACCTGTTCCTTGCCCTCTGCAGTCCGGGTTTCCGAAGAGCCTCCGGCAACGAGCGGGGAGATGGAAGCAGCAAGCACCATCAATCCAAGCACGATTCTTTTCATGTTCATCTCCTTGGACGCCAAGCGTCCATGTGCACATTACCAACAAGGGTTCTTTTGTGACAAGTTGCCGTAAAGACCCTCACCAAAAATTCACAAAGGAAATGGAAACCAAACGCAACACCAGCAATCCGTTGTCAGGACTCGTTCACCAGCTTGCCGGTCATGTGGTCGATGGAGAGCTCCAGGACCTGGATGACGTTCGCCTTTGTCTTCAGCTCGCTCTCGACAAAGTCCGCCGGGTCGTACTTCAGGCCGAGTTTCCTAGCTTCCTGAATGGTCTCCTCCAGATCGTCCACGAAACGGATCCTGCCGAAGACGACCACGCTCTTCACGTTCAACCCGAGCTTGTTCTCTTCCAGATACCCGTGGTCCATCACCGTGAACGAAACCTTATTGTCTTTTTTCAACGCGTCGATCTTGTGGCCCTGCTTCGCCCCATGGAAATAGATCTTTCCGCCGTCGTAGACGAAATTGATGGGAATCCCGTAAGGGTATCCGTCCTCTCCATGCACCGACAGGACACCCCTAGGCTCATTCTTCAAGACCTCGATGCACTCTTTCTCAGTAAGCTGCTGTTTCCATCTTCTCATTGTTCTGAACATGATCGGTTCCGCCGTTCTCGGATTGTAGCAGGACGTCCGTCCTTTTCAAAGTCTTCCAGACAATAACGGGGACCGGATCCCCCTTTTCGTCCAAGGTGTACTCGATGCCATCACGGCCGAAGCCACAGAGCATATACCCTTCATCGCGGCCCATCCATTCGAACATCTCCGCGATTTTGTCGGCTTTCTTCATACAACGCTACGTTCTGGATCAGCGAACACACAGATCAACCAAAAGGCCGGTAGCCAGTGCAAAGACCATGACATAGCCTGCGTAGTACAGGAAATGCCTGCCTCCCAGCACGATCTTCAATGCCCCGAGATTGGTGATTTTCGTTGCCGGTCCAGTCAGCATGAACGCTGCGGCGCTTCCCAGGCTCATGCCTCGGATCAGCCATTCCTGGATCAAAGGAATGGTTCCACCACCACAGGCGTACAGGGGTACGCCGATGGTGGCCGCCATCAGTACGCCCCATGCTTTGTTTCCCCTGAACAGTACGGTGGTCACCGATTCCGGCACATAGCGCTGGAACAACGCGGAAAGCAGGATGCCAAGGGAGAAATAGGGGCCGGTCGCCTTGATGTTCCGCCACACGTTCTTCCCGTACCGCACGAGAAGATTCGGATCGGTGTCATGGTTCGGGGGCTCCTGCATGGTTTGGAAACGGAAAAAAGGCTTGCGGTACATGTCGAGGAGCAGACCGGCCCCGATGCCACAGAGAAAACAGGAGGCCAGACGGATCATGACCACCTGGGGACCCAATGCTCCCGAATAGAACACCAGCTGGGGATTGAGCAGCATGCTCGCCATCATGAACGCGGCAAGCCAGTCCTCACGCATTCCCTGCTCGGCAAAAGAAGCGGCGATGGGGACTGTGCCGTACATGCACAGCGGAGAGAGGATTCCCAACGCGCTTGCGGGAACCACGCCAAGCGCTCCCCACCGCTTTCCTCGCATGCCACAAAACAGACGATGGATGGGTTGCTTGGCGAAGACCGAGACGGCCGATCCCCCGAGGATGCCGAAAGTCCACCAAAAGGCAATCTGCCGAAACTGCAGCGTCACATAGTACCAAAGATAGACCAGTTTCCGCCGCATGTCAGTCGCTCAGGTCAACCAACCGGTAGTTCCTGCTGCCAAAATGGATCTGGTCGTCCGCTTCCAGAGTATGGATGCCATGGCGTGACTCGATACGCTTGGGCAAATTGTCGGTATCCGGCGCGGCATAGACCAAGTCGACGCAAGCCTGGTCCAAGGCCACGGGATCAAGCGACGCGAGAATGCCGATATCGTGCATGTCGGGCTCTGCAGGATTGCCGTCACAGTCGCAGTCCACGCTGAGCCGGTTCATCACGTTGACAAATGCCATACGCCTGCCATGGTCCAGGTAATCCGATACGCCCTTTGCCGCATCGGCCATGGCTTCCAGGAACGAATCCTGGTCGGCGCTCCACATGCTCCCCCCCTTTCCTCCGGTATGGATGAGGGGTTTCCCTTGTTCGCCGGAACCGAGGCCGATGGAGATGTTCTTGATGGCGCCACCGAAGCCTGCCATGGCATGGCCCTTGAAATGGGAAAGCACCAGATAGGAATCATAATCGGCAAACGCCTTGCCGACGTAATCCTCCTTCAGCCGTCGTCCCCCTTCGACAGGAATCGCCATGGAACCGTCCTCGTCCAGAATCTGGAAAGGGGCGATTTCGGTGAAACCGTGGTCTTTGGCGACCTGGTAGTGCATGGCAGTCTGGGCGCGACTCCCTCCATAGGCGGTATTGCACTCGACGATGGTGCCGCCGACATGCTGGACCAGGCCTTTGATCAGGTTGGGATCCAGGTAGTTGCTTGCAGGAGGCTCACCGGTGGAAAGCTTGACCGCGACCCTGCCCGTCGGCTGCCAGCCGAGGGCCTGATACGCCTTCATCAGCGCATCCGGAGTTATGCCGGAAATGAAATAGACAACGGGAGCGGAAGCATCGTCCGTCCTATGGGAGAGTGCGGCAAGGTCGATCGCGGCATCACCATTGGTCGTAAGCGTCGTGCCTCGCACCGTCTCCGGAACCCTCGTCGTCTCGGCTTGTCCCTGTGCATGGATTCCATACACAGCCATAACACAGCAAAGGAATGGAACAATCTTTTTCATGCTGTATGGTATGACGCGCATAAGTTGCGGTCAAGGTTTCTTTCCCTGCGTCCTCCATGAAAATCGCAAGGGCGTCAGGGAAGCCACCTCCATGTGTCCCCAGAGGAGGGAGGCGGACAATTCCGCCTGTTACCCCTCCGGTTTGCCGGTACGCGTTTCCTGCCGTCACAACCTCCAGTTCACCGCCTTTTGGCGGTCTTCGATGAAACGGCGGTAGATGCCATCCTCCTTCATCAGGCTCTCGTGCGTCCCTTCCTGGACTATTTTTCCTTGGTCGACAACGAGAATCTGATTGGCATCGCGTACCGTTTTCAGACGGTGGGCAATCATGATGATGGTCTTTTCCTTGGTGAGCGCGTTGATTGCGGCGACCAGCAAAGCCTCGTTCTCGGGATCGACGTTCGCCGTCGCCTCGTCCAGAATCACGATCGGGGCGTCCTTCATCATGGCACGTGCGATCGAGATGCGCTGCTTCTCTCCTCCCGACAGGTTCGCTCCGCCTTCGCCGACAAGCGTGTCGTAGCCATCCGGCAACGCCGTGATGAAATCATGGCAACAGGCTTTCTTCGCGACGGCGACGACCTTTTCCATGGGTGCGTCCGGTTCTCCGAAGCGGATGTTGTTGGCGATGGTGTCATGGAACAGATAGACGTTCTGGAACACAAAGCTGTAGTTCCGCATCAGGCTGTCCATGCTGTACGAACGCACGTCCCTCCCGTCCAAAGTGACGGTTCCCGCCGTCACGTCCCAAAAGCGGGCAAGCAATTCCGCCAGTGTCGTCTTCCCGCCTCCGGAGGGGCCGACGATGGCAGTCTTGGTGTGCTCGGGAATAGAGAGCGACACCGCATCGATGACCTGCCGCTGGCCATAGGAGAAGTGGATCTGACGGGCGGCAAGGTCAACGTGGTCGCAGGACCGGTCCTCGCCATCGATATCCATCGGCTTGAGCGCCAGAACCTCATCGACCCGGTCGACGCTGATATCCACAATCCGGATCAAGGCCGAATAGGACCCTGCCCGCTCAAGGCTGCTCAGGACCAGGAAGGAGGCTATGGTCATGACGATGCAGGTGACCAGATCCATGCTCGAGGCGAGGTAAAAGGCGATCGAGCAAAAGACCATGGCGACACCCGTCAGCCGCAGGATCAAACTGCTGAGGAAAAGGTATGGAGTGTAGCGGTATTCCATGGCGATGTTGACCTCCTGGTTCTCCCGGATCGCCCTCTCCAACGCGCTGTCCTTGTCTCCGAACAGCTGGAACGCGTGGATTTCCGAGATACCTTGGATGTATTCCATGACCTGCTCGACCAGGCGTGTGTCAGCCTGCATCTTTTTCGCGGAAATCTGCCGGGAGGCCTTCTGCATGCGGCTGTTGACCAGCAGGAACAGCAGGAAGCCGACGAAGAGAATCGCCGCGATGCGAAGGTCGAAAAAGGCCAGAGCCAGGATGATCAGGACCGTGGTGAACAATCCGCTGGAGACCAGCAGGATCACCCGGGTCGCGACATTCTCCAGTGTGCTGAGGGTATTGGTCGTCACCGAGGTGATCGAACCCAGGCTGTTCTCGTTGAAATACCCCATGGGCAGATAGCGCATGTGTTCGGCGATCTCGATCCGTTTCTCCGCACAGGACCTGTACCCTGCCATGGTTTCCAAAACGGTGGTCTGTCGATTGCAGACCACGGCCCCCGCCACGCTGAAAGCCATGATTCCGAAACCGGTGAGCATGTCCCTGTAAGTGATTCCCCCGCCAATCAAGCCATGCAGGACCAACGCGATGGCGGGAATCCTCAAGGCTTCAAAAAAGGCAAGGAAAATGGAATACACCAGCGAGATATGGAACAGTTTTCTGTTCTCTGGGCTGCAGAAAGCAAAGAATTTCCTGATGGTCTTAAGCATTGAGCACCTCCTCATCGGTGTCGCGTACGGATATGTGGGCTTCCCACATCCGCTTGTAGAGTCCTCCTTGAGCCAGGAGTTGGTGATGCGTTCCCTTTTCCACGACCCTGCCTCCGTCGATCACGGCAATCTGGTCGGCCTGGACAATGGTCGAGAGCCTGTGGGCTATGACAATCAGCGTCTTTCCCTTGACCAGCTGCATGACGGAGCTCTGGATCAGAGCCTCGTTCTCCGGATCGGTGTAGGCGGTAGCCTCGTCAAAAATCACGATCGGGGCGTCCTTCAACATGGCCCGCGCGATACAGATCCGTTGCTTTTCTCCACCGGAGAGATGGCTGCCGAGCGATCCGACCGGGGTGTCGTACCCTTGTTCCAGACGCATGATCGCGTCATGACAACCACAGCGGCGAGCGACCTCCTCGACTTCCTGGTCGCTCGCATGCTTCTTTCCGAGCCGGATATTCTCACGGACGGACAAATTGAACAGGAAGTTGTCCTGGGATACATAGGAAATCCAGCGGGAATATTGGTCGAGCGGAATCAAACGGATATCCATGCCGCCAAGCGTGATCGCACCTTCCCCCACGTCCCAGAGTCCGTCGATCAGGCGGGCGATGGTGGTCTTGCCACTCCCCGAGGGACCAACGATTGCGGTGAACGACCCTGCGGGAATGGTTAGGTTGATGCCATGCAGGACTTCATGGTCATGGTAGGCGAACCTCACGTCCTTGAGCTCGAGCCCCATGGACTCCGGTTTCCCGGCAAGGACAGGAGGACGTTCCATCTCTCTTCCATCCAGAATGCTTCGGACCTGTCCAAAAATCTGCCCCATCGTCGCCAGGTCATCCGTGTAGGACATGCAGGTGATCAGCGGCTGGACCAGTCCGAACGAAAGAATGACGAACAATATGAACTGCTCGGCGGAAAGGGTACCCGAAAGGCATAACAACCCTCCGATGGGCAGCACGCTGATCAGGGTCGTGGGGGTCAATGATATGCCGACCGCATGAAAATTCGCCGCCTTGCGCATCCAGTCGATGTAGGAATCGGCGGCTTCTTTGGCCGCATCGACGAACCGTGCGTAGGAGCTCTTCGTTTTGCCGAAGACCTTGATGACCTCGATGCCGTTGATATATTCCACCGCCGTGTCGTTCAATTCCTTCGTCGCCGTGACCGTACGCTGGTAGTTCATGGTGTAGTCCTTCATCATCCCCATGAATGCGGCCATCCCGAGCGGAATGGTGATCAGCGAGGCCAGGGCCATTCGCCAATCGACGGCGAGCATGAAGCAGAATACGAACAGCGGAGAAAGCATGTTCGCCGTGAATTCGGGCAAGATGTGGGCCAGGGTCGTCTCGATCGAGTCGATCCGCTCTACGATACAGTTCTTCAACTCCCCCGAAGGTCGGTCCAGCACGTCGCCGAGCGGCATGCGGGCGAGTTTCGCAGTGCATTTTTGTCGCAACATTCCCAGCACCAGGAAGGTCGCTTTGTGGGACAGCATGGTCGAGGCGTTGTGAAATGCCACCCGGAGCGTCCAGCACAGCGCAAGGAGCAGACACGCTTTTCCATAGAACGCCCTGTCCATCGAACCCCGCACCAACATCTGGACGATGCGTGCGACGATGACATACGGCAACATGGCGAAGCAGGTCCCCAGCACGGCAAGCAAGACGCTCAACGCGAACCGTCTCCTCTGCGGTCCTGCCTGCGACAACACCCAGCCAAACGAGGATTGGCGTTTCCCTTTGGTCTTCTTTTGGTCGGTCATACATTCCTCCATATGGTTAGTATTTCCTAACTTCAAGCTGAAAAAAAAGCACGCTACGCCTTGAGCATTTCACTCCAACCTGCAAAACGAAATCGCTTGACATTCGCCATGAACCGCATCGCTTCCTCGCGGGACAGGTCGTGGTCCACCACCTCGACAATTTCCCGAAACGCCGAGGTGCAGGCGACATGGATGAAAAAGGGACTTACGCTTCCCTCTTTCCCGCCACTCGTTACCATGCTCCGATAGGTTTGCTCCTCGATGGCGATCAGCCGCTCGACATAATCTTCGTAGCTGCTGCCTTTTGCCTGGCAGAAAAGCAACTTGCATGCGTCCCAATGGGAGTAGATGAAATCAATCATCCAGTCGGTTCCCCGATCGGAAAACGCCTGCATCTTCTCATGGTTCTCCACCTGTTCGCACACACGGGCACAGGCCCCTTCGTGCATCGACCGGAACGTCTCCAGCATTTCTTCCGCAGGTTCCTTGACCAAGGCTTCGAACAATGCCTTCTTGCCATGATGATAATGATACAAAGCTCCGGTCGTCGCTTTCGCCTCCCGGACGATACGACGGAGATTCGCCTTTTGGTAGCCTTCCCTCAAGAACTCCTTTTTGGCGCAGGAAAGAATCTGTCTCCGTGTCGTTTCCGAACTGTAGCTCATGGTCAATCAACATAACATAGTTATGTACGATAACAACAGTATCAAACGGGCAGAGTGCTGTCAACATACAGTAATTGCTGGGTGCTTCCGTCGCCCTATGGTGGGAAAACGAGGATGTCCTGTTCCATTCCCCTGATGCAGGCATGCGATCGGAAAACCTTCCTTGGCCACGCCACCAGGATTGGTGCGGTTGGCACGAAGGAACCGGCACCGGGAAGAAGCATCACCCAGGCAGGCATGCCGGCGGATGTCCCCCAGCCTTACAGTCTGTTCAGATCTTTGAATCCTCGCCGGACAGGGGTTACAGTCCTGTCGGCCGATTTTGTCCCGTGCCTGACAAGGCCGTCTGATGATCTATTCCCCAAAAGTGATGTCATTCCAAATTTGGGGAATAGGGCTGTGTAATACTTTCGCGGTCCAACCAGATCATAAGCCCCCGTGGAAGCCGTTGTCCCGGACAGCGGGCTTTCCACGTCCACCGGATATATCTCCATTTCTATCGGTGGTCCCGCCCCGACCACCACGCACTCGGCGTCCCTGACTGCATCTTCGACTCTTCCAGGCACGAATTTTCCTACCAGAAAGAGATTCTTGGATATTTCGCCCTCCCGATACTTGCAATGCGTCTCCTTTTTCTCTATGCTGACCTTCGATTCCAAAGAACCTCTTGTTTTACAAACACATACAGACTTCACGTCTGTCCAATAAGGAACAAACATGTCAGAAGAAACCACCAGTTTTGCCGACCTCGGTCTCAGCGAAGAGACTCTGAAGGCCATCGAGCAGAAGGGATTCACCACGCCTACTCCCATCCAGGCTGCCTGCATCCCCCTGCTCTTGAAGAACAAAGTCGACGTCATCGGACAGGCCAAGACCGGCACAGGGAAGACCGCCACCTTCGGACTCCCGATCCTGGAGATCGTCGATCCCGACGAGCCTGTCGTCCAGGCCCTGATTCTTGCCCCGACCAGAGAGCTGGCCGTCCAGGATGCCGAGGAAATCAACAGTCTCAAAGGGGAACGGCACATCCACGTCGCCGCCATCTACGGTGGCGCCAGCTACAGCCTGCAGTTCCGCGAATTGCGGGAAGGCTGCCAGGTTGTCGTCGGCACCCCCGGCCGGGTGCTCGATCACCTGAAGCGCGGGACGCTGAACCTTTCCAACCTGAAATTCATGGTCCTCGACGAGGCTGACGAGATGCTCGACATGGGCTTCATCGACGACATCGAGGAGGTGTTGAAGCAGACCCCGGACGAGAAACGCACCCTCTGCTTCTCCGCCACCATGCCCGCTCCGATCATGAAGCTCGCCGAGACCTTCATGAAGGAACCGCAAGTGGTCAAGGTCGACATGGGCGACGAGGCGACCCCCGCCCTGACCGACCAGATCTATTACGAGGTGCGCGAGGTCGACAAGTTCGAGGCGCTGACCCGGATCATCGACATCAACGACGCCTTCTACGGCATCGTCTTCTGCCGCACCAAGGTGCAGTGCGACGAGGTCGGCCGCAAGCTCCAGGACCGTGGTTACAACGCTGAAGCGCTGCACGGCGACCTTTCCCAACCGGCACGCGAGACGATCCTGAGGAAGATGAAGGAGCACAAGATCTCCATCATCGTCGCCACTGACGTCGCCGCCCGCGGCATCGACATCCAGGACTTGACCCACGTCATCAACTATTCGCTGCCAGAGGCGCCGGAAGAGTACATCCACCGTATCGGACGCACCGGCAGGGCCGGAAAGAGCGGCACCGCGATCAGCTTCGTCACTCCGCGCGAGTTCCGCAAACTGCACTTCATCCAGCGCGTCGCCAAGAGCGAGATCCGCAAGGAGCAGATCCCTGACAGCTACCAGGTGGTCACCGCCAAGAAGCAGCGCATCATCGAGCAGTTGACGGCCTTGCTGAACGACACCAGCCTGGACACCACCGCCTATCAGGACATCGCGCATGCCATGTTGGACGGCCGTGACGCCCAGCAGGTGGTCGGCTCCCTGCTCGCCTTCCACTACGGCAAGGCGCTGGACGAGAGCCAGTACCGGTCGATCGAGACCATCACCTATGGCAAGCACGAGAAGCGCTCGAAACGGCAGGAAGAGCGCGAGGCCGCCTACGACGAAGGCTTCACCCGCCTGTTCGTCGCCCGGGGAACCGGCGACGGCCTTGACCGCGACTCGTTGTGCGAGTACCTGCGCGAGCAGGCTGGTGCGACGAAGGAGGATTTCCGCGCAGTCGACGTGCAGAACTCCTTCAGCTTCGTCAGCGTCTCCACCCCGGTCGCCGAAAAGATCCTCCACCTCTTTGGCTCTACCGAGGGGAACGCCAAACCGGTCGTTACCAAGGCACGGGAAGAAAGCGCTTCTCCGAGAAGCCACAAGCGCGAACGCAAGTGGAGACGGGACGGAGACTGGCGTGGCGGCCGTTCTGGCCGCGGCGACAGACGCCGCAGATAAGGCAAAATGCAACCCCCGTGTTGGATTTGCTCCAACGTACGGGGGTCAATTCAAAAGGCAGCCTCTTTTTGTTTGGGCCCATGTCAGCCGGCGAGATGGGCCTGTTTCAGGTCCTTGCGGTTCGCCAGGACAAAAGCCAGGAAGACGGCCGCATACAGCAACCAGCCTCCAAGGCCATCAATGACGGCATAGCCGACAAGGCTGGCGGCAGCGAGCGCCAACAGCCAGCAGAGATCGCCGGTGTTGATGATGCGGACATGTTTCCAGACCATGTATTCCGTAAGCAGCATGCGGATGCCCAGCAAAAAGACGATGCTGAAAATGACCATCGTCAAATCGTGCCTCACCAATACCGTCAGGATGGTCGTCCAGCCCGAAACCACCATCATGACCACGTTGATCGAGAGCAGCTTGCTCTCCTGATGGCCCGCCTTCAGGAAGGTATTGAGCACCGGCGTGGTCCGGCTCTCGAAGAAGATGACCGGAAGCAGGCAGGAAATATACCAGATTGCCTGATGATACTCGGGGAGGAACCACTGCATCAGCGCTTCCAGAGGAAAATAGAATAGCCCGACCAAGGCGGTGATCTTCATGGCCGACAGCCCGGAGTTGTGGGCAAGCATGCCATACTTCTCGTGCGGGCTCCGCACTATCAACGGGTACAGTACCACGGAGAACTGGTTGAGGAACTGGACCGTGCAGATCAGCGCCACCAGCGCGAAGCTGACCATGCCGAAGGTCTCGATCGGCCACGTGTATTCGATGGAGAACTGGACGATGCCGAGCAGAAGCATGCCGCTGATTGTGGCGAAGGTCACCTTGAACCCCCGATAGAAATCCTTGCCGATGGAGTTCCACGTCTGCCGCACTCCCGCCCTTGGGGCCTGCAACACCTCGCGCCCATAGCGGAGGATGGCGAACAGCATGACCGCCTTGCCGCCGATCTCGCACAGGGCGACATGGAGGAAATCCCCTTTGCCAAGAGCCAGCATGACAATCTGGCTCGAGGAAATCAAAATCCGCTCAAAGACAAAGTTCCTGGCATAGAGCCCCACCTTGTCGGTCGCCTGGAGCACATACTGGAAATAGACCCGGGGCAGCATGACCAGACACTCGATTGCCGTGCAGGCCAGCACGAGGCGGACATCTCTGTGGTGGGAGGCCAAGGCGCAAAGGAAGAAGATCCCGCTGACCAGGACGTCGTACAGGCAGAACCACAGGAACTCCGAGTGGAGCAACGGATAATCGACCTGCCCTTCCTTCTCCTCTCCAAGGCGCAGGAACATGCCGTCGACCCAGCCAAGGTGCAGGTAAGGAAGATAGGTCATGAAAAGCGCCATCATCTGCCAGTAACCGTATTGGGTGGCGCCCAGACACTTGGGAATCAGGATGCCGGTCAAGGTCGAAAGGATGACATTCACCACATTGGCGAACAAGGATTTCCGGACCTTCTGCCGGGAGGACTCATGGGTAACCTTCATACGGAACAACGTTACACCGAAAAAGCGCCAATGGGAACTATGGGCTTCGGCAATTCCACGCCACCTGTCGGGCAGCCGGACATCGTGTGGGAAACATGTCAATCTGCTGTGAAACTCCCTGTTTTGCCCACAGGAACGCTGTTCTCGTGTTGTGTTTTCGCTTGACGCTGGATTGGGGAAGTGGTGGAATGAGAGTATGAGGATTTTCATGGTTTCCGGCGAGGCTGTCCCTTTCTGCAAGACAGGAGGACTGGCCGATGTGGTGGGGGCGCTCAGCCAGGCATTGGCTGGCAGGGGACACGACGCACGTGTCCTTCTTCCCCTGTACGGAAGCATCGACCAAAGCAAGATGGAGGAAACCGGACTTACGGCCACCGTCAGCGTGGACGGAAAGGAAGAGCAGGTCGCTTTCCTCAGGCAGGAAGTCGGGAAAGTCCCCTACTATTTCGTCAGCCATCCCCTTTTCACCGGACGAAAGGGCATCTACGGCAAGACTTCGGTCGAGCCATACAACGACAACATCGAGCGCTACACGCTGCTCGACAAGGCGGCGTTGGCCCTTCCCGAATTGCTTGGATGGAAGGTTGATGTGGTCCACTGCCACGATTGGACCACCGGGCTGGTGCCCTATATGATGAAAAAGCTCGGGAATCCGTTCTACAAGGACACCATGAGCATGACCACCATCCACAACCTTGCCTACCAGGGCGATTTCTCGCGGATGGATTTCCTCAAATGCGACCTTCCCGCCGAGCCGATGCTCTTCAAGGGACACGCCAGCGGCGCCCGGACCAATTTCCTGATGGCCGGCATCGCCTACAGCGACGAAGTGACCACCGTCAGCCCCACCTACGCCCAGGAAATCATGGGCGAGGAATACGGATGCGGGCTGGACTGGCTGCTACGCGAAAAGCAGGGGCACGTGAGCGGAATCATCAACGGCATCGACTACCGTGAGTGGGATCCACAGCAGGACAGGTTGCTGCCCGTACATTACTCGGCCGACCACATGGAGGGCAAGGCCGAGTTGAAGCGGATGGTCCAGAAGGAATTCGGCCTGGCGGTGGACGAATCGGTTCCAATCATCAGCATAATCAGCCGCATCGCCGAGCAGAAGGGTTTCAAGCAGCTGTTGGACGGCTATCCCTGCGCGCTGGAGAGGATTGTCCGGGACAACAAGGTGCAGATGATCATCATCGGCACCGGAGAGCACGGCTGGGAAGAGCAAATGAAGGAAATCGGCAGCCGCTACCCCAACCTTTCGGTCAACATCCTCTTCGACAACCGCAAGGCCCACATGGTCGAGGCTGCCAGCGATTATTTCT
>CAJMOS010000071.1 GCA_905215015.1 uncultured bacterium
AATATAATTTTTGTTGACAACCTGAATTGGCTGGACAGATACTGTGAGAGTGATGCAGTCCTCTCACCAATTGCCGGCCATGTTGTCTTTTATCCGGTGAGGCCGTTGTGTCGGCATGTGCTCGTATCCAAGGGGTCGGAGGCTATATTTCTCCCGTTTCCTCGATTAGGATAAGGGCGGATGGATTGCACGAGATTATTTCTGCCTCGGGAGGAAAGACATGGTTCCCTACGTAACTGAAATGGAAGTCTATCCGGTAGCCGGACACGACTCGATGCTGCTGAATCTGAGTGGCGCGCATGCTCCGTATTTCACCCGCAATATCGTCATCCTGACCGATAGCCAGGGCAACAAAGGCTTGGGGGAAGTTCCGGGTGTCGGCAAGGTCACCAAGGCTCTGGAGGATGTGAAAGAGGCAGTGCTTGGCACCCGTATCTCCGACTACCGCCAGACCCTGCAGAAGGTGAAGGCGCTGCTTGGGAGCGACAAGGATGACGAGCGTGGCAACCAGACCTTCGACCAAAGGACCGGCATCCACGTCCTGACCGCCATCGAGGCCCCGCTCCTTGACCTGCTTGGCCAGTGGCTGGAGATGCCGGTGGCGCAGTTGCTTGGCGACGGTCAGCAGAGGGAGAAGGTCAAATGCCTCGGCTATCTCTTCTTTGTCGGTGACCGTACCAAGACCACTCTTCCGTATTTGACTGAGGAAGATTCCCCCTGCCAGTGGTACCGTATCCGTCACGACAAGGCAATGGATCCCGATTCGGTGGTGGCGCTTGCCAAGGCCGCCCGCGAGAAGTATGGCTTCCATGACTTCAAGCTGAAGGGTGGCGTCCTGAAAGGGAGCGAGGAGATGCAATCCATCAGGGCCCTGAAGGCGGCTTTCCCCGATGCCCGCATGACCCTTGACCCGAACGGAGGGTGGGGTTTGGACGAGGCGGTCGAGCTATGCAAGGACATGCATGGCATCCTGACCTATTGCGAGGATCCCTGTGGCGCCGAGCATGGATACTCGGGCCGCGAGATCATGAGCGAGTTCCGCCGCCGGACCGGCATGCCGACCGCCACCAACATGATCGATACCGACTGGAGGCAGTTCGGACACTGCCTTGAGCTGCAGTCCGTCGACATCCCGCTCGCCGACTGCCATTTCTGGACGATGCAGGGAGCGGTTCGTGTCGGTCAGCTTTGCAACGAGTTCGGCCTTACCTGGGGTTCCCACTCCAACAACCACTTTGATATCTCGCTTGCCATGATCGCCCAGGTGGGAGCTGCGGTTCCAGGCAACCCGACCGCCATCGACACCCATTGGATCTGGCAGGAGGGCATCGAGCACCTGACCAAGCATCCGTACCAGATCGAGGATGGTTTTTTGACTGTCGATCCGAAGAAGCCCGGTCTTGGAATCGAGCCGGATATGGAATCGATCAGGAAGGCGCACAAGCTCTACATGGACAACAACCTGAGTGTCCGTGACGACGCCATGGCGATGCAATTCCTGATTCCGGGCTGGAAATTCGACCCGAAGAAACCCTGCCTGGTCAGATGACAAAGGAGAGTTGCTGGCGGGAAACCGCCGGTATAAGGAGGTATAACGTATGAAAAAGGTGGTAGTTTTGTCGTTACTGGTTTCCCTGCTTGCCGGTTCCCTGTTCGCGAATGGTCAGGGAGAGGCGGGTGCAACCTTTAAGGGAAAGAACGTGAGGATGCTCATCGGTTCGACCTCGACGAGTGGTGACTCTTACTTGATTGCGGAAACCGTCTGCCGTTATCTCGGCCCTGAGCTCGGCGCCAATATCAAGTGTGATGCGGTCGGTTCTGGCCCCGCATTTAACACACTTGCCGCGGCAAAGGGCGATGGCACGACGTTGATGATGTTCCATGATATGACGTATCTGTCCGTTCTGTTTGGTGCCCAGCCAGAGAAGTTCGCTTTGGAAAACCTGACAGTTGGACCGCGAGGCGGCATCAATGCTGTTTCCTGTTGGGCTACCTACAAGGATGCACCGTATGGAAACTTGGTCGAAGCCGCTGAATATCTGAAGAATAACCCCGATGCCAATCTGAAGATTGCTTGTGAGGCCGGTGGTGTTTCTCACGTTGCGTATATTGTCTACTGGAAATGGGTCAAGGATACCTATGGTGACGATGTTGTCAAGCGAATGCATGTCGTTATTGGTGGTTCCTTCGACAAAAAGAGCCAGTTGCTTTGGGACCGCAACGCCGATATTATCTTCGCCGATTATACCAGCGTGAACCAGTATACCAAGACTGACGACAAGAAAATTGCCATGAAGGTTGTCGGCCTGCTGGACAACCTGGAGGGTGTTGATGCGCCAAGTTATGCTGATCTTGGCATCACCCTTGATGGAAAGGAGTGGAGGTTCTGCAAGGAGTACGTGATCTACGGACCGAAAGACCTGGATCCGGCCTTGCTTGCTGAACTTGACGTTGCAATGAAGAAGGTGAACGCAAACCAGGAGATGCGGGCTGCTCTTGAGAAGATGGCTTACGGTGCCGGTGACTATATGGATTCCGCCACCACCAAGAAGTTCATCTACGCAAAGAGAGATGCTATCGCTCCGCTTATCAAGTCCGCTCCATCCATGGATGAGCTGACAAAATAAGTTGTATGTATCGAAAGGGCTGCTACCCTTGGGGTAGCGGCTCTTATCTGTTTGTGGAGTTTCCCTATGTTTAAAATCTCGTTCTCTTGGGGCCAAGCGCATTGGATTGTTCCACCAGCCGTTATCAGTCTGTTGGTGGTTTTGCTTGCCGCTATTCTGATTCGCCGAGCGGTACGCTGTGCCAAAAAGCATACCCCGTTCCTCAATTTCAAGGCACATATACTGGTCGAGAATTGGGATAAAATCAAATTGATTGGCACTTTTGTGCTGCTTTTCTTGTATCCTTTTGCTATGGGGTCGATCCATTTTTTACCTGCTTCCATCCTTTTTATCTTTTTGTTCAATATCCTGTTTTGTGGTGTGGATACGCTTGCCATGGTTGCTCAAGGTGGCGGTCTGAAAAATGAAGGGGTTCGTTCTCTTTTGGTCTCTCTTGCGATTTCCATTGTGGGCTCAACCCTGATTTGGTACATTTTCGGGCACATTTTCAAAATCACGCTTCCGTAAAGGAGTAGGGTGCTATGACGTTTTCCATCACGTATTTGATAATGAGTTTCATCGGTGTTGCGGTCGGCATCGTCTTTGGTGCGCTTCCCGGCATGACGGCAACGATGGCAATTGCCATTTTCCTCCCACTTACCTATGCGTACGACCTCCACACCTCATTGTTCTTGCTGCTGGGCTTGTATGTCGGCGGTATTTCGGGTGGCCTGATTCCCGCCATTCTCGTCAACATTCCCGGCACGCCTTCTTCTATTTGTACCGGTTTCGACGGATATCCGATGGCGCGTCGTGGCGAAGGCGAAAAGGCGTTGAAGATTGGCATCACTGCCAGTTTCATCGGCGGCATGATTTCTCTTGGTTGCCTTTTGTTCTTCACGCCACCGTTGGCAAAGGTCGCCATCAATTTTGGTGCCGTCGAGAAATTCCTGGTCATTCTTTTCGCCTTGACCGTGATTGCCGCATTGAGCAAGGGAGATATGCTCAAGGGAGTCTTCGCTGGATTCCTCGGTGTCCTTGTTTCCCTGATGGACTGTTATTCCTTCAATTCCAAATTCCGCATGGTTCCGCCTGCTCTGCAAGAGTACATGTACGGCGGTTTCTCCCTGTTGCCTGTACTTATCGGCCTGTTTGCGCTGACCCAGATTTTTCAGGAAGCGGAGATGGGGATGAAAGAGAATGCTTTCCAGACAGACGCGTTCACCGATGATGCATCAAAGAAGTTCCATTTCTCCTGTTTGAAAGGACAGGGGATAAACTTGGTTCGCTCCGCCTTGATTGGTACTTTTGTTGGTGTCCTTCCTGGTGTCGGAGGCTCTGCTGCATCGTTGCTCAGCTACTCCCAAGCAAAGAATTTCTCCAAACACCCTGAAAAGCTTGGTACCGGGGTTGCTGAAGGACTGGTTGCCAGTGAAGCTGCAAACAATGGCCTTACCGTTGGTTCGTTGATTCCTTTGCTTTCGTTGTGTATCCCTGGTGATTCAACTACCGCTGTTCTCGTGGGGGCTTTCATGCTGCAGGGGGTGTCGGTCGGTCCTCTTTTCATCTCCCAGAACCCTGATTTGTGGCATGCGATTCTGTTTGGCCTTCTCGTCGCAAACCTTTTTATGTTTGTGCTGATGTTCTACCCGATCAAATGGATCAGCAAGATCATCAACCTGCCGAAGGCAAGGCTGTATCCGGTCATTATTCTTATGTGCGTTGTGGGCGCATACTCTGCAAACAATGGAAACATGTTTGATGTATGGACCATGCTGCTCTTTGGGTTCCTTGGCTACGTGTTCAGCAAAGTGGGGCTTTCCGCTCCGTCTTTCTTGATTGGTTTCATTCTTGGACGTGACCTTGAAGCCTATTTCATCGAGGCGATCCAAGGGTCTCAGGGGTCTCTTCTCTGTTTCTTCCAGCGCCCAATCGGAAATGTGTTGTGGTTGTTGATTCTTGCTTCTATCGCATTTGCTGTTTGGGATTCCAGACGTACGAGACAAGTGAATCACGAATAATTCCTAATCTTGTCTGGGGTTCGCCCCAGACAATTTTTGAGGTGCCTGTATGTTTGCTTTTGATGCTGGTTCCTATGCCTTCATTTCTCGTCTGGTCCATGCGAACACGTTGCCGAAGATGGCATACGTCCACCAGACATTCGACAGTCAGAAGATTGATGATGTGAAAGGGGAATTGCTTGTGCAGTTGTCCCGGAAGGAAATCCAGAGGCAGCTTTCGTCGGTCAAACGGGGAGAGACGGTTGCGATTACTGCCGGTTCTCGGCAGGTGCGCAATCTTTCGCTGATCGTCAAGACGTTGGTTGATGAACTGAAGCATATGGGGGCGAAGCCTTTTGTCATTCCGTCGATGGGATCCCACGGTGGTGCGACCGCCGAGGGGCAGAGACAGATGATTGGGAGCTATGGAATCACCGAGGAGGCGATGGGTTGCCCGATCAAGAGTGACATGGCTACCGTCCAAATCGGTACCACTTCTGATGGGAAAGCGGTCTGCATTGACCGTAACGCGGCATCAGCCAACCATATTATCGTTCTGAACCGGGTCAAGCCCCATACCTGTTTTCGTGGGCCGTACGAGAGCGGACTGATGAAAATGATGGCAATAGGACTCGGTAAGCAGCATGGTGCGGAAATCTGCCATAATGACGGGTTCGGACGCATGACGAAGAACATTGAGGCGTTTGGAAGGGTGATTCTCGAGAAAGCTCCGATACTGATGGGGATCGCCTTAGTGGAGAACGCCTACGACCAGACCTGTATGATCCGAGCCTTGACTCCAAAGGAGATTCCCGACGAAGAACCCAAGTTGCTCGAGTTTGCACGCTCAAGAATGCCGAGGATTCTGTTGCCTTCCTGTGATATTTTGATCGTCGATTCGATGGGAAAGAACTTTTCCGGCAGCGGCATGGACCCGAATGTGACAGGACGCTTCGTTACCCCATACGCCCATGGTGGAATTGATGCGCAACGGCTTGCCGTGCTTGATTTGTCAGACGAGTCGCACGGCAACTGCATCGGTGTCGGGGTTGCGGATGTGACGACCAAGCGGCTATACGACAAGGCATGTCCTGAGTTCGCCTATATCAACGGCATGACGAGTCTCGTAATCAAGGGAACGAAGATGCCGATGGTGATGAAAAACGATGAAGAGGCGGTCCTTGCCTGCCTGCGTACCTGCACGGGAATTGATCGTACAAAGCCGAGGATTGTCCGTATTCCGAACACGCTTCAGCTTTCTTGCATCCAAGTCAGCGAAGCGATGAAGGAAGAAGTGGATGCGAATGAAGATCTTGCATTTGTCTCCGCATTCCAGGATTTCGCCTTTGATGAAAAAGGAAATTTGGAATCGTTTGGGAAAGAATCATTAGTTGCTAAGAAGGAAACGAGTATATGATGAAAACTCCGATCGTCACTGAAATGAAGGTCATTCCCGTTGCGGGTTATGATTCGCTGTTGCTATCCCTTTCCGGTGCCCATGCCCCGTTCTACACCCGCAACCTGGTGTACCTGAAGGACAATTCCGGCAATGAAGGGTGGGGCGAGGTCCACGGTGGTGTCGCCATCAAGCAGAGTCTTGAGGCTGCCATTCCCTTCGTGGTTGGAAGGCCGATTGGCGAGTACCGCCAGATTATCGGCAACCTTGCCGGCGTCCACAACAAGACTGCCAATGCCGAGAGCCTGCAGAATCTTGACCTTTCCAAGCTGAAGGACATCGTCCATGGAGAGACGGCCATCGAAGCGGCCCTGCTGGACTTGATGGGCAAGTTCCTGAACTGTCCGGTCTGCGACCTGCTGGGAGATGGAAGACAGCGCTCTGACGTGACGATTCTCGGATACCTGTTCTACATCCAGGACAGGAAGAAGACCGACCTGCCCTATATCGACGAGTCTTCTTCTTCCAACCCGTGGTACAAGATCCGGCGCAATCCCCACATGACACCCGCCTCGATTGTCGAGGAGGCCCAGGCTCTGACCGAGGTCTACGGATTTGAGAACTTCAAGCTGAAGGGTGGCGTGTTGCGAGGAGAAGAGGAGATGGAGGCGATCGAGGAGGTCGCCAGGCATTTCCCCAAGGCACGTATCAATATCGACCCGAACGGCGCATGGAAACTGAAGGATGCCATCAGGCTTTGCAAGGGTTCTTCGCTGACCTATGCCGAGGATCCCTGTGGCACGGAAAGCGGATACTCCGGCAGAGAGACGATGGCGGAGTTCAAGGAAGCGACCGGCAAGCCGACGGCGACCAACATGATTGCCACCGACTGGAGACAGCTGAAGCATGCCATCATCGAGAAAAGCGTCGACATCGTCCTTGCCGACCCCCATTTCTGGGGCATGGCCGGCTCGATCCGCTGCTCGCAGATTCTGGCAGACTGGGGCCTGACCTGGGGTTCCCACTCCAACAACCACTTCGACATCACCCTTGCCCAGTACGTGCAGTGTGCTGCCGCGGCAAAGGGAGACATCACTCCGCTTGACACCCATTGGATCTGGCAGGAAGGCCACGACGAGCTGACCATCAACCCGCCGAAGATCGTTGGTGGCAAGGTCCACGTGGGCGACGCTCCGGGCCTTGGCATCGAGGTCGACAAGGACCGCGTCAGAAAGGCCAACGGGCTGTACAACAAGCTTTCCTACTGGGACCGCAACGACGCGATCAGCATGCAGTACTTCATTCCAGACTGGAAGTTCGATTCGAAGATGCCCTGCATGGTCCGCTGACAAGCGGGAAAGAAGCGATTCGCTTGCGGGTGAAAGAGGGAGATTTGCTTCCATCGGCGAAAGGTGCCGCTAAGAAGATAGCCGTCCAAGACTGACACGCTTGGGCGGCTATCTTGCTGGTTGTGCGATGACTGCAAGCACCGGGAACCTCCGGAGTGTTGGCTTTCCTCGCAATCTCACACATACAAAAGACGCCAGACATGCATGGTATCGCACCTGCATGCCTGGCAATCGAAGAATCCCCTGCTTGGTCTGTGCTTACAGGTTGTAGATATTGATGGTTGCCTTGGGCGGGACGGCGAGAATCTCCTTCAGCTCAGGATGCTTGGCAAGCTGGGCGGGAAGGGCTCTGGCTCTGCCCTTGTTCACGTAGTTCGGGTCCTCGAAGGAGTAGTGGAAGTTGGTGTGGACGTCGTAGGTGCCCTCCATCAATGCGTGGGCGTCCTCGGCAATCACCAGCTCCTCGTCGGTCGGAATGACAAAGATCTTGACCTTGCTGTCGTCTGCGGAAATGCACTCCTCGGCGTTGCGGCAATGGCAGATGTCGTTCTTGTGCTGGTCGAGCTTGATGCCGAAGAACTCCAGGTTCTTGCAGGCGCCACGGCGGATCTGCTCGCCCATCTCGCCGACACCGGCGGTGAAGACGATGGCGTCGACCCTGCCGAGCAGGGCGCAGTAGGCACCGATGTACTTGTTCAGCCTGTGGCACTCCATGTCGACTCCGAGCTGTGCCTTGGCGTTGCCCTCCAAAGCGGCCTTCTGCACGTCACGGCGGTCACTCATGCCGCAAATGCCGATCAAGCCGCTCTTCTTGTTCAGGGCGGTGTCCATCTCGCTTGCGGTCATGCCGGTCTTGTGCATGATGTAGGGCATGATGGCCGGATCCATGTCGCCGGAACGGGTACCCATGACCAGACCCTCAAGCGGGGTCAGGCCCATGCTGGTGTCGATGCAGACGCCATTCTTGACGGCAGCCACGGAAGCGCCGTTGCCGATGTGGCAGATGATGACGTTGGTGTCCTTGTTCTCCTTGCCAAGCAGGACAGCGGCACGTTTGGCGCAGTACAGGTGGCTGGTGCCATGGAAGCCATAGCGGCGGACACTGTACTTGGTGTACCACTCATAGGGAAGGGCGTACATGAAGGCCTCCGGCGGCATGGTCTGGTGGAACGCGGTGTCCATGACGATTGCCTGCGGGACATTGGGAAGAGCCTTGCGGGCGACCTCGATGCCCATGATGTTGGCCGGCATGTGGAGCGGTCCGAGGGGAATCACCTTCTTCAGGTCCTCGATGACCTGGTCGGTGACCAGCGCGGACTTCTTGAAATACTCGCCACCGTGCAGGACTCTATGGCCGACAGCTCCGATTTCCTTCAGGTCGGTGATGACGCCGTAGGTCGGATCCTGCAGCATCTTCAAGATCATGTCGATCGCTTCCTTGTGGGTTTGAGCGGAGAAGGTCGCGTCGTACTCTTCCTTGCCCTGAGATTTCTGCTCGATGGTGGAATACTCCTGACCGATCCTCTCGACAATGCCCACGCAAAGAACGTCTTTCTTCTCCCAGTCGTACACCTGGTATTTGGCGGAAGAAGATCCGCAGTTCAAACACAGAATAACCATCCTGAAACTCCTATTGTTTGTTTGATGATGCTCTTGAAATGCACGGACTAATTCTAACGAGCATGGCCCGCTGAATCAACGGTTGTGGCAGATTCTTCAAGAAACTCCGTTCTATAGGTTATGTGGAGTATTTTCCTTGTCTGTATGCTGGCCACTCTCCCGCTTGCCGCTTCAAGCGTGGTGCACGAGGTGTGGGGGGATACGAGCCGGCTGGTCCTGGATGGCTCATGGGTGCGGGCGACACTGGGCTACGACCGGAAAGGCGGGACGGCGACGCTTGGCGCACTCGGCATCGACCTTGACAAACTGTCCTATGGGTCAACCGGGTGGGAAAAGCGGACGAGTTTTCCTTCGTTCGAATCCTGGGAATTCGTGTTGGGGAACGGGGGTGTGCGGGCATCCGCTCCCTTCCCTGACCCGTCAAGCCCCTCGTTGGCGGGTGCTTTCGTCGGCAGTTCCGGATTCCGGCTTGAGGTGGACGCATTCGCGTTTGCCCGGAAGAACCGGGAGGAACCTGTGGCAGTGCTCTATCGGCCGTCGGTGGCTGACACTCCCGGCGGGGTTCTCGCCCGTCTGGAGCTTTCTGCGGGCAGTGCCAGCTCGGTCTGGGAACTGGTGGTGACCGAGCGGCTTGGAGTGGCAGGCTATGTGGACGGAATCATTGCCTTGGGAAACCTGTCCTTCACCGTCTGCTACGGCCATCCCCGATGGCCGCTCTCGTACCAGATCCGACTTGACAGCGGCATGATCCGGGCTGATTTTGAACGGCATTACGGGCCGAGACCGTTGTTCCGTGGCAAAACGCGAAATGAGCGCCGGCTGTGGAAGGTGACGGTGTCCGGACAGGGCTGGGACCTTACGGTAGGATCTTCCAAACGGAACAGGCAGCGCGCAAGAATCGTGGTCGAGGCAGCGTCGCGTTCCTGTGAGTTGAAGGCAACCTTGCAGAAAGGAGAGGTGAAATCCTGGTCTTTCGCCTGGCGGAACCGGCATCTGCTTCTGGGGTACGGTTCCACAGGCTTTTCCTGTTCCTTGGAATGGGAAAAGGGCCGGTGGAGATGGTGCCTGGAGTCAAGAAAGGGTAGGAAGGTTTCCTTGAAGGTCCGCTATGCGTGGTGACGGGCGGCCGAGAAAACGTACTTCGTACTCGAGCTCCACTCCGGTCTGCTGCCTGACCGTGTTCCTGATTTCCTCTCCGAGCAGGTACAGGTCGTCGCTGGTCGCATCCCCGGTGTTGACCACGAAGTTGGCATGGTAGGGGCTGACCATCGCGCCTCCGATACGCTTGCCTTTCAGCCCGCATGCCTCGATCAGCTTCCCGGCATTTTCCCCTTCGGGATTCTTGAAGAAGCAGCCGGAAGAGGGCCAGTCGAACTGGTGGTTCGCCTTTCGTGTCCGCATGGCTCCTTCCTTGATCGTGCGCAGCGGCGCGGTCTGCTTGGTCGGATGGAGCAGGAACCCCGCCTCGTAGATGATGGCGCCATCGATGTGCTTGAAGGGGCTTTCCCTGTCCCCGAAATCCTCTGGATATGCCTCTAGCCGCCTCAGCTCTCCATTCCGGTCGATCCAGTCGACGTAGTAGAGATGGTTGCTGATCGTGGTGCCGTTGGCCCCGGCGTTGCCGAAGATGGCTCCGCCGACGGTGCCGGGGATGCCGCCGAGCATCTCCAGCCCCGCGAGTCCGGCATCGATGGAAAGGTTGATCGCCTTGTCCAACAGCAAGCCCGCCCTGGCGCAGAAGAGGACGCCGTTGATATGGCAGCGGGTCAGATGGGTGGTGATGATCGTCAGGCCGGGGATTCCCCAGTCGCTGATGACGCAGTTGGTCGCCGAGCCGATGATGGTCACGGGAAGATGTTGTTCGTCAGCCCAGGCAAGGGCGGCCCGAATGTCATGGAAATCCTTGCAATAGAAGGCGTAATCCGCCCTTCCATGGGTATGCATCGAACTATGCGGGTTCAGGTCGAAATCCTTGAGGAGCGATTCGGTTATGTTGATTTTTTCCCTAGGCGGAAGTACATTGGATTCCATACGATGAGTATATATTGCCGGTTTGCAGGCTTGCAATTGTTTCAAGGAGCGGATGATGAGTATACGTGTCTATAACACCATGAGCAGAAGTGTGGAAGATTTTGTCCCTATTACGGCGGGGTTTGTGGGCATGTACACCTGTGGTCCCACTGTCTACAACTATGCCCATATCGGTAACCTGAGGACCTTCCTCTTCGAGGACCTGCTGAAGCGCGTGCTGATGTACAACGGCTACAAGGTCAAGCATGTCATGAACATCACCGACGTCGGCCATCTGACCGGTGACGGGGACGAGGGGGAGGACAAGGTGGAGAAGATGGCCCACAAGATGCACAAGACATCCTGGGAAATCGCCGACTTCTATACCAAGGCCTTCTTCAAGGACTATGACTCGCTGAACATCATCCGCCCGACGGTAGTCTGCAAGGCCACCGACCACATCAAGGAGATGATCGCGTTGATCCAGCGCCTGGAGGAGAAGGGACACACCTATATCTCCGGCGGCAACGTCTACTTTGACATCTCCTCGATTCCCGACTATGGAAAGCTGGCGCGGCTGAAACTGGACTCCCTGCAGGACGCCCACCGCGACGACATCTTCCTTGACGGGAACAAGAAGAACCCGAAGGATTTCGTGCTCTGGTTCACCAACAGCAAGTTCGGCAACCAGGAGATGATGTGGGATTCTCCATGGGGACGGGGCTTCCCGGGCTGGCATATCGAGTGCTCCGCCATGAGCATGAAATATCTTGGCGAGTCCTTCGACTTCCACTGCGGCGGCATCGACGCCATTCCGGTCCACCACACCAACGAGATCGCCCAGAGCGAGGCTGCGACCGGACACAAATGGGTCAACTACTGGATGCACGGCGAGTTCCTGTTGGACGACAGCGGGAAGATGAGCAAGAGCAATGGAGAGTTTCTGACGTTGAGCGTGCTTGCCGGCAAGGGCTATGACCCGATGGACTATCGCTATTTCTGCCTTGGCGGCCACTATCGCTCGCAACTGAAGTTCAGCTGGGAAGCGTTGGACGCGGCCCGCAAGGCAAGGCTCGGCATTGTATCGAAAATGCAGGAATTGCTCGCGAAGGGCGCGAAACGAGGTGCCATTGCCAGCGATGAGGCGAAGCGGCTGAAGGCGGAATTCACCGAGCACATCAACAACGACCTGAGCAGCCCGCGCGCCCTCGCCGACCTGTTCGCCGTCTTCAAGAGCGGCCTTGGCGACGATGAGAAATACTCCCTTGTCCTCGATTTCGACCAAGTCCTTGGACTTGAGTTGGACAAGGTGGCGCCCAGGAGAGAAGAAGGCGTCCAGGAGCTGGACCCTGAGTTGAAGAAGTTGCTTCAGGAACGCGCCGATGCCAAGAAGGCGAAGGATTGGGCCGCCGCGGACCGGATCCGCGACGCCCTGAAGGCAAAAGGCTTCGTGGTCAAGGATACTCCTCAGGGACCTATCCTCGAAAAGATCTGACGTTGTAACTTTCCGGAGAGGTCGTTTGTTGTTGGATATGGAAGTGCAAAGCAACGATGAGCAATGCTTCCGTCAGGTGTACCGAAGTTTTTTCCCCATGTTGCTCCGTGTGGTGTACCACATAACGAACAACGAGGACATGGCTGAGGAAATCTGTCAGGAAGCGTTCATCAGGTTTTATGACAAAGCGATGACGTTCCCGAGCGAGGACGACGCCAAATATTGGTTGATCCGGGTCGCGAAAAACCTGGCGATCAACCAGGTGAAACGCCGCGCGCGGGAATTGGGAATGGTGGAAAAGCTGAAGAAGATCCCCCAGACCCCGCAGCAGGACGGTGTCCAGGAGCTATTGGAGAAAGAGGCCACTGAAGAGGTCCGGAAAGCAATAGCGGATCTGCCGGAGAAATTCCGTTTGGTCATCGTGATGAAGGAATATACCGACATGGACTACAAGCAGATTGGTCAGGCGTTGCACATTTCCGTGAGTAATGTGAAGGTGAGGGCCTTCCGGGCAAGGAAAATGCTGGAAGCCGCCCTTCGCCGGAGCAGGGAGTGAGCATGTGCGTTGATGACGAGTTACTGAGCGCCTATCTGGACGGAGAGCTTCAGGAGCCTTGGCGGACCCAGGTCGGGCAGCACCTGCAGTATTGCAGTGCCTGCAAGAACCGTTTTGAGCAGCTGAAGGCCCTTGATGCGAAGCTTAAGTCCGTGACGCTGAGTGATGACGAGATCAAGCAGAGACAGGATCGGGTGCTGGCCTATTTCGAACGAAGCCGCTTTCCCCAGCAGAAGAAAGCCGGTCTCTTCCGGAAGAAGGTGCAGGTGCGGCTTGTGCCTGCATTGCTTTCCAGTGCGGCAGCCTTTGTGATTGTGTTCATCGGAGCCTTCGTGCTCTTCGGAACCAACACGAAACAGACGGAAACGCTGTTGCCTGGTATCGCCAGCCCTGTGGATAGCGCCAATATCCGCCAGGTATCCGAGGTCAGGCCCCAGTCGTTGGACGCCTATTCGGTCGACCAGATTGTGGATTACCTGGAGCAGAAGGGATATGCGGTGGAATTGCGCCTGAAAGCGGTCGAACCGATCAAGTAAGGACTTCCGGCGAAAGCAACCCTGTCTGTTGCGTACAAAGCCCCCCGAAGAATGGTTCCGGGGGCTTTGTCGTTTTCCCGGGACTTGTCATTGCAGCGTGTGGAGCTCGCTGAAAATCTCGTCGGCCTCCCTGCCGCTGAGCACGATGCCGTAATCAAACGCGATTTGCTTGATGGCCCTGCTGTCCTTCGCTTCCATCAGTTCGGCTTTCACCTTGCCCATGATCCGGTCATACAATTCTGTCGCCTGCATGGAGTACCTCCTCGACGAGTTGGAAGAAGTATACCATGGTTTGTCAATTTCTGGTGATGGGACCTTTCCAGTCCAGGATTCCGCCCATGTTGAAGAGGTTGGTGTAGCCTAGCTCGTCCAGCTTGATCATCGCGTCCTCCGCCCGCAGCCCGCTACGGCAGTAGAGCAGGATTCTGGCGTTTTTGTCCGGAAGCTCTTCCGGTTCTCCCTTGATGGACTCGTTGCGGATATTGATTGCTCCAGGAATGTGTCCCGCCTTGAATTCCTCGGGGGTCCTGACATCGACGAGGACCACCTTTCCCTCTGCAAGCATCCGTTTCCCTTCCTCTTGGCTGATATCCCGCATCATCGTGTTTCCTCTCCTGTCTGGAAGCTACCCACCGGAATGGATTTGGTCAATGCCATCCCGTTCCTTTTGTGCTACTATTGCTGCCATGAACGACTTTGAAACCGTATGTCTCGACGAAGAGTCGAAGAAGCTGGTCATCCTCGACCAGACAAAACTGCCCAACGAAATCACTTACCTCGCCCTGAACGACCCCAAGGAAATCTGGGACGCCATCTATCTGCTCAAGGTTCGGGGGGCGCCAGCCATCGGGGTCTCCGCCGCCATCGGCCTTTGGGCCATTCTGGCGCGTGAGCGGTATGCATCCAAGGAGCAGTTCTTCACCCGTCTTCATCAGATGAAGGAGTACCTGGACAGCGCCCGCCCCACGGCGGTCAACCTGTCCTGGGCCTTGGAGACGATGGAGCAGGAGGCGCTGGGCCATAGGGATGGTCCGGTCGACGAAATCCTCCAGGCGCTGCACGACAAGGCGGTGGACATCCGGGAGGACGACATCGCCATGTGCAAGGCAATCGGGGAGCACGCCCTGACGCTGGTCAAACCAGGTGACGGCCTGCTTACCCACTGCAATGCGGGACGTCTTGCCACCGTCAAGTACGGGACGGCGACGGCGGTCATGTATCTCGGCCAGGAGCGGGGGTACCATTTCCATGTCTTCTGTGATGAGACCAGGCCACTCTTGCAAGGTGCCCGGCTCACCGCCTTCGAACTGCATCAGGCAGGCATCGACGTTACCTTGGAATGCGACGGCATGAGCGCGAGCGCGATGCGTCGGGGGTTGGTCCAGGCAGTCTTCGTGGGAGCCGACCGGGTTGCCGCCAACGGCGATTTCGCCAACAAGGTCGGTACCAGCATGCTGGCTCTTGCCGCCCAGCGCTACCATGTCCCGTTCTACTGCTGCGCTCCCTCAAGCACGATTGATTTTTCTACCGCGAGCGGGGATGGGATCGTCATCGAAGAGCGGAAACCGGAAGAGGTGACCGACATGTGGTACCGCGCTCCCATGGCCCCTCGGGGCATCAAGGTCTTCAATCCGGCTTTCGACGTGACGGACCATGACCTGGTGACCGGCATCATCACCGAAAAGGGTATTGCGGGATATCCGTATGACCTGAGCCTCCGGAAGATGCTTGGTTGAATCATGCGGCTGTTTCCGCTAGTATGGGGGATAAGTTTTTTCCGCAGGAGGATCGCATGTTGAAATCGATTGAGCTTGCCAAGGCATATGACCCGAAACAGTTCGAGTCACGTATTTACCAGGCCTGGAAAGAGCAGGGGGCCTTCAAGCCCTCCGATGCGAAGGAGACCTTTACGGTCGTCATGCCGCCACCCAACGTCACCGGAATCCTGCATATGGGCCACGCCTTGAACGATTCCTTGCAGGATATCCTCGTTCGTTACTGGCGCATGTGCGGGAAGAGCACCCTGTGGGTGCCGGGAACCGACCATGCCGGCATCGCCACGCAGAACGTCGTCGAGCGCATGCTCGCCAAGGAGGGACTGCGTCGTCAGGATCTTGGGCGAGAAAAGTTTCTGGAGCGCACGTGGGCGGTCAAGCAGAAGCACCACGACATCATCTGCAAGCAGATCGAGACCATTGGAGCCTCCTGTGACTGGAGCCATGAGCGCTTCACCATGGACGAGGGGCTTTCCAAAGCGGTCCGCGAGGCTTTCGTGACCCTGTACGAGCGCGGTCTGGTCTACAAGGGCAAATACCTGGTCAACTATTGTCCGCACTGCCAGACCGCGTTGGCGGACGACGAGGTCGAGTACAGCGAGATGGCCGGCCATATGTGGCACATCAGCTATCCCTACGCCGATGGTTCCGGCTCGATTACCGTCGCGACCACCCGTCCGGAGACCATGTTCGGTGACCAGGCGGTGGCCGTGCATCCTGATGACGAGCGCTACAAGTCCA